>JAFLDQ010000186.1 GCA_017302355.1 Dechloromonas sp. | reverse complement strand
GGCCTGCCCGACAAGGACGACGTCAAGGAAGGCATCATCACCTACAAGCTCGCCGCGCACGCCGCCGACCTCGCCAAGGGCCACCCCGGCGCGCAGATCCGCGACAACGCGCTGTCCAAGGCGCGCTACGAGTTCCGCTGGGAAGACCAGTTCAACCTCGGCCTCGACCCGGACAAGGCGCGCGAATTCCACGACGAAACCCTGCCCAAGGAATCGGCCAAGGTCGCCCACTTCTGCTCGATGTGCGGCCCGCATTTCTGCTCGATGAAAATTTCGCAGGACGTGCGCGACTTCGCGGCGCAGCAGGGCGTCAACGAGGAGGCTGCGCTTGAGAAGGGAATGGAGGCCAAGGCCATCGAGTTCGTGAAGACCGGCGCCGAGATCTACCACAAGGCCTGAGGATGGACTGCCGGCCGCACTGCGCCGCCTGCTGCATCGCCCCGTCGATCGCCACGCCGATGCCGGGGCACCCGCAGGGCAAGCCGGCCGGCGTGCCCTGCGCCAACCTCACGGCTGACCTGCGCTGCGGCCTGTGGGAACAGCCTGCGCGCCCGGCCTGCTGCGGCGGACTGCAACCCTCGGAAGAAATGTGTGGCGATTCGCGCGAGCAGGCCCTGCGCTGGCTGGGCGTGCTCGAAGCCGATACCGCACCGCTGAAGAACTGAAAACGGAAACCTGAATCGTGGACCCGCTGCTGCTACTGAAAGCCCTGATCCTCGGCATTGTCGAAGGCCTCACCGAATTCCTGCCGATCTCCTCCACCGGCCACCTGATCCTCGCCGGCGACCTGCTCGACTTCAACGACGAGCGCGGCAAGCTGTTCGAGATCGTCATCCAGTCCGGGGCCATCCTCGCCGTCTGCTGGGAATACCGGGCGAAGATCACCAGTGTCGTCAGCGGCCTGACGCGAGAACGGGCCGCGCAGCGCTTCGTGCTCAACCTCTTCGTCGCCTTCCTGCCGCTGGCGACACTCGGCCTGCTGTTCGGCAAGACGATCAAGGCACACCTGTTCAACCCGATCGCCGTCGCCACCACCTTCATCCTCGGCGCCTTCGTCATCCTGTGGGCGGAACGCCGCGAGCACCGCATCCGCGTCGAATCGGTCGACGACCTCTCGCTCACCGACGCCTTCAAGCTCGGCATCGCCCAGGCCTTCGCGCTGATTCCCGGCACCTCGCGCTCGGGCGCAACCATCATCGGCGGCCTGTTCTTCGGCCTCTCGCGCAAGGCGGCCACCGAATTTTCGTTCTTCCTCGCCATTCCGACGCTGGGCGCCGCCACGGCCTACCAGCTCTACAAGGAACGCCACCTGCTGAGTTTCGACGACATCGGCATGTGGGCCGTCGGCTTCTTCGCCTCCTTTGCTTCCGCCTTCCTCTGCGTGCGCTGGCTGCTGCGCTTCATTTCCAGCCACGATTTCACGCCCTTCGCCTGGTACCGCATCGCCTTCGGCATCGTCGTCCTGGCGACCGCCCACTTCGGCTGGGTGCAATGGACCGCCCACTGATCCTCTACCTGCACGGCTTCTGCTCGTCGCCGGCGTCGCTGAAGTCGCGGCAACTGGGCGAGTACATGAGCGGACGCGGACTGGGTGACCGCTTCGCCTGCCCGGCGCTGTCGCCGGTGCCGGACGCGGCAATCGCCAGCGCCAGCCGCGTGATCGAAGGCTCCGCCGGGCCGGTGACGCTGGTCGGGTCTTCGCTGGGCGGACATTACGCCAACCATCTGGCGGAAGAGTACGGGCTGAAGGCGGTACTGATCAATCCGGCTGCGGTCCACTGTCTCGACGCCGGCAAATTCATCGGCGAGCATGCCAATTTCCACACCGGGGAGCGCTTCACCTTCACGTCGGCGCATGCGGCACAGCTCGCGGCGCAGGTCAGGAAGCCCACACCCGCCCGCTACTGGCTGCTGAGCGAAGCCGGCGACGAGGTGCTCGACTGGCGCCAGGCGACCGGGTTTTACGTCGGCTGCCGCCAGACGGTGCTGCCCGGCGGCGACCACAGCTTCACCCGCTTTCCCGAATTCATGCCGCAAATCCTTGAATTCGCGGGGTTATAATCCGGCGATGAATGTATTGTTCGAAGAGGATGGCGGCTTCAAGGCGGGCAGCGTCATGGCCGACAACGACAGCTCGTTGCAGGTCGAGATGTCCACCGGCAAGCGCAGCAAGATCAAGACCGCCGCGGTCCTGCTGCGCTTCGAGAAGCCTTCGCCGGGCGCCTTGCTGGAGCAGGCGACGCCGCTGGCCGAGGAGATCGAAGCGGATTTCCTCTGGGAGTGCGCAAGCGATGGCGAGTTTTCGTTTCTCGATTTTGCCCGTGATTACTACGGACACGACCCCGCCCCGATCGAGGCGACGGCGGTGCTGCTGGCCGTGCACGCCGCGCCCGTCTATTTCCACCGCAAGGGCAAGGGCCGCTTCCGCAAGGCGCCTCCCGACATCCTCGCGGCGGCGCTGGCCAGCCTGGAAAAGAAGCGCCAGCAAGCGCTCGCCATCGAGGGCTGGATCAGCGAACTCAAGGCATTCCGTCTGCCGCCGGAAATCGCCGCGCTGACCGACGCGCTGCTTTATGCGCCCGATCGCAACAAGCCGGAAACCAAGGCCTTCGAAACCGCCTGTAGTGATACCGGCCTGACCCCGGCGCAACTGTTGTTCCAGTGCGGCGCGATCAGGTCGGCCTACCACCTGCACTACCGCCGCTTCCTGCATGAACAGTTCCCGAAAGGCACGGCCTTTCCCGCGCTCGCCGCGCCGGAACTGCCCGGCGATCTGCCGCGCGCCGATGTCCCCGCCTTTTCGATCGACGACGCCGCCACCACCGAGATCGACGACGCGCTCTCGGTCGTCTGGCTGCCCGGCATCGGCTCGCGCATCGGCATCCACATCGCCGCCCCCGGGCTGGCCATCGAGCATGGATCGCCGCTCGACGGCGTGGCGCGCGCCCGCCTGTCCACGGTCTACATGCCGGGCAACAAGATCACCATGCTGCCCGATGCCGTCGTCCACAGCTACACGCTGGCCGGGGGCGTCGATTGCCCGGCGGTTTCGCTGTATCTCACGGTCAACGACGATTTCGAGGTCATTTCCCAGGAATCCCGGCTGGAGATGGTGCATATCGCCGCCAACCTGCGGCATCACGAAATCGAGCCGGTCTTCAACGCCGAAACCGTGGCCAGCGGACTCTCCGGCTTCCCCTTCAGCGACGAACTGCTCCACCTCTGGCGCTTCGCCAACGCCTGCGAGGGGCGGCGCGGCAAACCGTCGGCGACGCAGGGAATCAACGACTACAACTTCGCCATCGCCGGCGATCTCGCCGATCCCGACCGGTGCACGGTCGAAATCAGCGAACGCCGGCGCGGCAGCCCGCTGGACAAGCTGGTTGCCGAACTGATGATCGTCGCCAATTCAACCTGGGGCGGGCTGCTCGCCGAGAGGAACATCGCCTGCCTGTACCGCGCGCAGACCCAGGGCAAGGTGCGCATGACGACCTCGCCGCTGCCGCACGAGGGGCTTGGCGTACCGCAGTACGCGTGGATGACCTCGCCGCTGCGCCGCTACTGCGATCTGGTCAATCAATGGCAGCTGATCGCCTGCCTGAAGGGCGAAACGCCGCCGTTCGCCCAGAGATCGGCCGAACTGTTCGGCGCGATGCGCGATTTCGAAACCACCTACGCCGCATACGCCGATTTCCAGCGCCTGATGGAGCGCTACTGGTGCCTGCGCTGGCTGCGGCAGAACGATATCCGCGAGATCGGCGCGACCGTGCGCCGCGAGCAGCAGGTCAAGCTCGACGGTCTGCCGCTGCTGTTGCGCGTGCCGTCGCTGCCGGCCGATCTCGGACTTGGCAGCCGGGTCCGGCTCGCGGTCGATACCATCGACCTGCTGGGTCCCGAGGTCAGCTGCCGCCATGTTGCCGTCATGGACGATGCCCTGGCCGAGGCGATCGAGGAGGAGGAAGCGCAGTGAGCGGAAGCCTATGGCAGCGTATGGGCAATTGGTTACCCACGATCCCACCTATCGTAGTTGGCATCGGGGTTTCTGTTGCGTTGCACGGCACTGCTCTCTCACTCCACTTCAGTTTTCCGGACGCCTCGAAGGCGATGCGCGAGAAGGCGCTCGACATCGTCCTGGTCAATGCAAAGTCGGCGAAGAAGCCGACCAATCCGCAGGCCCTGGCGCAGGCCAACCTCGACGGCGGCGGCAATACCGACGAGAACCGCCGGATCAAGACGCCGTTGCCGCCGACCCCGCAGCAGACCACGGGAACCGAAATCGAGCGCATGCAGCGCCGCATGCGCGAACTGGACGCGGCGCAGCAGAAGATGCTGACCGAAGCCAAGACGGCGCGCGCCGTCGCCGCCGCGCGCAATGCCGCCGAGCAACCGACGCCGGTGACCGGCGTCAGCGGCCTCGATCTCGCAGAGTCGGCGCGGGCGATGGCGCGGCTGGAAGGCGAGATCAGCAAGAGCGTCGACGAGTACAACAAGCGTCCGCGCAAGAGGTTCATCGGGGCGCGTACCGAGGAATACCGCTTTGCCCAGTACATCGAGGACTGGCGCCGCAAGGTCGAGCGCATCGGCACGCTGAACTACCCCGAGGCCGCACGTGGCAAGCTCTATGGTTCACTGGTGCTGACCGCTTCGATCAACCATGACGGCAGCCTCAATCGCGTCGACATCAACCGTTCCTCCGGCTACAAGGTGCTCGACGACGCGGCAAAGCGGATCGTCCAGATGGCGTCGCCGTACTCCCAGTTCCCTCCGGACATACGGCGTGACACCGACATTCTCGAGATCACCCGAACCTGGTATTTCACGCAGGGCGATCAGGTCACCTCAAAATGACCGATCGCTATTGCGTGTTCGGGAATCCGGTTGCCCATTCCCGGTCGCCGGCCATTCATGCCCGGTTCGCCGCGCAGTGCCGTCAGGACCTGAGCTACGAAGCGATCCTCGCCCCGCTTGACGGTTTTGTCGCGACGGTTGGCGACTTCATTGCCGGCGGCGGCAAGGGGGCGAATGTCACGCTCCCCTTCAAGGAGGAGGCGTTCGCCCTTTGCACTCGACGCAGCGTGCGCGCGGAGCGGGCAGGGGCGGTCAACACGCTCGCCTTCACTGGCTCCGGGATTTTCGGCGACAACACCGACGGCGCCGGCCTGGTGCGCGACATCGAAGTCAATCTGGAAGTTCCGCTGGCCGGTCGGCGCCTCCTGCTGCTCGGGGCCGGCGGCGCGGCGCGCGGCGTCATCGCACCACTTCTCGAGCGCCGGCCGGCCGGCCTGTTCATTGCCAACCGCACCGCCGACAAGGCGGAGGCGCTCGCCCGTCAGTTTTCCGACCTTGCTGCGGTCGACGCCGGAAACCTTGCCAAAACCGCCGGCCGGACATTCGATGTCGTCATCAACGCCACCTCGGCCAGCCTCTCCGGGGCGACGCTGCCGTTGCCGGCCGGGATCTTCGCTCCCGCCAGCCTCGCCTACGACATGATGTACGGCAAGGGCGAAACGCCGTTCATGGCTCTGGCCCGTGAACAGGGTGCTGGCCAGCTGGCCGATGGCCTCGGCATGCTGGTCGAGCAGGCGGCCGAGGCCTTTTTCGTCTGGCGCGGGGTGCGGCCGGACAGCGCGCCGGTACTCGCGGAATTGCGTCAACGACTGGCGGCATGAGCCGTCTTGGCCGATGGTTCAAGTGGGCGTTGCTCGGCCTGGCCGGAGTCTTTCTCGTCTGGCAGTTGTGGCTCCTCGGCTGGGTGCTGCTGTGGAAGTGGGTCGACCCGGGAACGACGCGCTTCATGGAAATCCGTCTCGGCGAATTGCGTGAAAAGAATCCCGATGCCCGGCTGAAGAAGCAGTGGGTCGCCTACGAGCGCATTTCGTCGCATCTGAAGCGCGCCATCGTCGCCGCGGAAGATGCCCGGTTCGTCGATCATGAAGGCTTCGACTGGGAGGGCATCCAGAAGGCCATGGAAAGGAACCAGAAGCGTGGGCGCACGGTGGCCGGCGGTTCGACCATCAGCCAGCAGCTGGCGAAGAACCTGTTCCTGACGCCGACCCGGTCGTATGTCCGCAAGGCCGAGGAGGCGATCATCACGCTGATGCTCGAAAACCTGTGGAGCAAGCGGCGGATCCTCGAGGTCTATCTGAACGTCATCGAGTGGGGCAACGGCGTCTT
>JAFLDQ010000185.1 GCA_017302355.1 Dechloromonas sp. | reverse complement strand
GCGAACATCATCAGCTCGACGTCGGTCGGGTTGCGGCCGGCCTTGGTGAAGATGTCGAGCAGGTAGTCGATTTCGTCGTCCGAGAGCGCCAGGCCGAGCGAGCCGTTGGCGTCGACCAGCGCGCTTTTCCCCCCTTTTTGCAGGTCGACCGTGGCCAACGGCTTGGGCGCGAAATGGCGGAACAGCTCGCCGGCTTCCGCGAAACCGGCGAGCACCGATTCGGTCATCCGGTCGTGCAGCAGGCCGGCGACGGTTTTCCTCTCTGCTGCGGTCAACGCCCGGTTTTGCTTCAAAACCACGTGGAAGGCGATGACGCGCTCGATGCGCTCGATGGCCGGCTCCAAGTCGCAGTTGAAAGCGATGTCGGTGGCCTTCGACGACCACGGTGAAATGGTGCCGATGCGCGGCGCGACCAGGAACAGTTCGCCGGCATCAAAGCCGGCCGGCTTCTCTTCGAGCAGCGTCGCCAGCCTGGCGCGCTCGCCGGCATTCAGGGCGCGCTTCTGCGCCACGACGTGCCAATAGTCGGCGCCTGCTCCTTCGATGTCCGGCACCGCCGCCGTCAGGCGATTGGTCAGGCGTTGGAGACGGAAGGCGGAAAAGGCGGCGTCGCCCTTGAGGCAAAGAATGTCGGCCATGGAGAGGGAATTTCGGGTCAGGCGGGGAGGCCGGAATTATACCCGAGGCGCTCCGGCGAGACTCCGGGGAGCGCCATTGGCCACGCTGGCCGAGCGCCGCAACCGCCGCCTCGCCGCGTTTCGCCCAATCCCCGGCGAACGCCATTTCAGCCGCCCGTGGTAGTGGTATGCTTCCTTTTCGGTGAGACCAAGCGAGCGACAGATGCCCATCACGATCAACCTGAAAAGTGCCGTGTTTGCCGTCTCGGACGCCCTCGACCTGGTCGGCGTCAGCGATTTCCAGCATGGCAAGCGCGTCGCCATGATCGCCCGCGAGACAGCGCTGCTGCTGGGACTGCCCGAAGCGCGCCTGGAGAACATCGTCTTCGCCGGCCTCCTGCACGATATGGGGGTTTCGTCCACCACCGAGCACCGCCGGCTGGTTTCCGACGACCCTGGCGTGGACAGGCAGGCGCACTGCGAGCGCGCCTTCCATCTCATGCAGCCGTTCGCCCACCTCTCGCTGCTGGCCAACGCCGTTCGCCATCACCACACGCCGTGGAGCGAACTGCCGGCGGACCTCGGCGAGGCGGACGCCATCGACAGCAACCTGATCCTTCTGGGCGACCGGGTGGATACGCTGCTGCTGCGGCATGGTCTGGAGAACCCGCTGTTCCACAGCACGGACATCTGCCGCGAGATCTCCGCCCTGGCGGGCGGCGTCCTGCGGCGGGAGGTGGTCGACGCCTTCCTCGCGGCGTCCGCGTGCGAGGCGTTCTGGATCTCGCTGGTCCCGCGCCATGTCCAGAGCTACCTCAACGATCTCGAGTTGCCGTTGTGGAATGTCACCATCGAATTCCCGCAGTTCCGCCATGTGGCGCGGCTGATCTCCAGCATCGTCGATGCCAAGAGTCACTTCACCGCTTCCCACTCGCTCGGCGTCGCGCAACTGTCACGCTATCTCGGGGAACGCATGGGGTTCGCGCCGGATGCGCTGGCCAAGATGGAAATCGCCGGGCTGATGCACGACATCGGCAAGCTCTGCGTGCCCGATGAAATCGTCGAAAAGCCGGCGCGACTGACGGTCGCCGAGTTCTCGGTCATGGAGCGGCACAGCTTCGAGACCTACCAGATCCTGCGCCACGTCCCCGGTCTCGAAACCGTCGCCGAATGGGCGGCCTTTCACCACGAAGCGCTCAATGGCCGCGGCTACCCGTTCCGCCGGTCGGCGCCGACGCTGGCGCCGGAAGCGCGTATCGTCGCCGTCGCCGACGTCTTCCAGGCGCTGGCGCAGGTCCGCCCCTACCGCGGCGCACAGAGGCTCGACGAAATTTCGCACACGCTCGGAGAATTCGCCAGCAAGGGAATCCTCGACCCGGACATCGTCGCCCTCGCCCGCGACGACCTCGACCGCAGTCTGCGCGCCGCGACGCAGCCGGTCTAGCCGTCGCCGATGACCGCCCGCGCGCTGGCCTTCGTCGACCTCGAAACCACCGGCGCCACCGCCGCCAGCGACCGCATCACCGAAATCGGCATCGTCGAAGTCGATGAGGACGGATCGGTGCGCGAGTGGCAGCAGCTGGTCAATCCCGGCACGCGCATCCCGCCGTTCATCGAACGGCTGACGGGGATCAGCAACGAGCTGGTGGCCGCTGCTCCGCCCTTCGCGGATGTCGCCGAAGAGACCTTGCGCCGGCTCGCGGGCAGGCTGTTCGTCGCCCACAACGCGCGTTTCGATTACGGCTTCCTGAAGAACGAGTTCAGGCGTCTTGGCGTCACCTTCCGGGCGCCGCTGCTGTGCACGGTCAAGCTGTCGCGCACCCTGTTCCCCGAACACAAGCGACACAATCTGGATTCGCTGATCGAGCGCCACAACCTCGCCGCCGGCGCCCGCCACCGCGCGCTTGCCGACGCGCGACTGATCCGCCAATTCTGGCAAAAAATCCACGTCGACCGCAGCAGCGACGAAATCGACGCCGCGCTCGCGGCGCAGAACGCCCGCCCCTGCCTGCCGCCGCAGCTCGATGCCGGCATCGTCGATGACCTGCCCGACACGCCCGGCGTTTACTTCTTCCACGGCGACGACGGCCTGCCCCTCTACGTCGGCAAGGCGAAAGACATCCGCCAGCGCGTGCTCGCGCATTTTTCAGCCGACCACGGTTCCCCCAGGGAAATGAACCTCGCCCGGGAGGTCAAGCGCATCGACTGGATCGAAACCGCCGGCGAGATCGGCGCCCTGCTCCGGGAAGCGGCTCTCGTCAGGCAATTGCAGCCCAGCCACAACCGCCGGCCGCGGCGCAACGGCGAGGTGTGCACGTGGACGCTGGTCGATGCAGGCGGAGGGTGGTTGCGCCCGGAACTCGCCATGGCGGACGATCTCGACTTCGGAATTCGCGCCGCGTACTACGGCCTGTTCGGCAGCGCCCGGGAGGCCAGCGAGACGCTGCGCGCCCTGGCCGTCGAGCACAAGCTGTGCGATGCCCCGCTCGGCCTGGAAAGGGCTGGCCCCGGAAACTCCTGCTCCGGCTGCCGGACCGGGCGCTGTCAGGGCGCCTGCATCGGCCACGAGTGCCCTGCCAGACACTCGCTGCGCCTGGTCGGTGCGCTGGCGCGGATCAGGCTCGTTTCCTGGCCCGTCCATGGTCCGGCGCTGCTCCGCGAAGGCGGCGAAGCCCACCTGATCGACGCCTGGCGCTACGTCGGCAGCGCCCGCTCGCAAGAGGAACTCGACGCCCTGCGCGCTACCGGCCGCCCGCGGTTCGACCGCGACACCTACAGGATCCTGACCAGGTACGCCGGGAAGATGATTCCGTTATCGTGACCCCGGGACGGCGCTGGCGACCACCCGGCCGCGGCCGCCCGGCTCGCGGGCATACGGCAAGCTTGCCGCCACCCGCCGGGCGGCGCTCGCTGGCTATGATGTCCCCATGCCAGCCCCCGCCCGAACGCTCTACCTCGTCTGTTACGACATCGCCGACCCGCGGCGGCTGAATCGCGTTCACCGGTTCCTGCGCGGCTACCGGGTGGGCGGCCAGAAATCGTTTTTCGAGTGCTGGCTGACCCCTGCTGAACTGCGCGACGTAAGGATCGGGCTGATCCTGCGCATGAACCTCGCGGAGGACCGCGCCCATCTGTTCCAGCTCGATCCCCGCCAACAACCGTCCTGCCTTGGCGCCGCCCTGCCGCCGCACCAGGGCGCCTTCATGATTCTCTGATCCGGACCCGGAAAATGACCAGCCTCTACGTCGACCGCCGGAATGTCGAGCTCAAGGCCGATGGCGAAGCGCTCGTCTTCATCGAGAACGGCGAACGCGTCGGCACCGTGCCGCTGCAGCCGCTCTCCCGCGTTTTCCTGCGCGGCGACGTCAAGCTGTGCGCCAGCCTTCTCGGCAAGCTCGGCGAACACGACATCGGCGTCGTCGTCCTTTCCGGCCGCAAGGGAACGCCCAGTCTGCTCCTTGGCCGCCCGCACAACGACGCCGCGCGGCGGATCGCCCAGTATCGCCTCTCGCTCGATGGCGACTATTGCCTCAAGTTTTCCCGGGCCATCGTCGCCGCGAAACTCTCCGGACAACTCGACCTGATCCGCGAACGCCGCGCCGGCGACCCCATGCACCGCTATCCGCTCGGCGTCTGCGAAAGAAGAATCTCCGGCATGCTCGCCCAGATCGACGAGCAGAAGAGCATCGCCGCGTTGCGCGGTCTCGAAGGCGGGGCCGCCGCCGCCTACTTCGAAGCCATCGCCGAGATCGTCCCGGCCAGCCTGAAGTTTCACGGGCGCAACCGCCAGCCGCCGCGCGACCCGCTCAATGCCGTGCTGTCGCTCACCTACACGCTGCTGCACGCCGAAGCGACACTCGCCCTGTATGGCGCCGGGCTGGACCCGTTCATCGGTTTCTATCATTGCCTCGACTTCGGCCGCGAATCGCTCGCCTGCGATGTCATGGAGGCCCTGCGTCCACAGGCCGATCGCTTCGCCTTGGCGCTGTTCCGCGAAGGCACGCTCGCCAGTGGCGACTTCTCGCACACCGAAAGCGGCTGCCTGCTCGGCAAGGCCGGGCGCGGCCGCTACTACGCGGCGTATGAAACACGCGCCGAATGCTTCCGCCGCGAGCTGGAACAGGCCGTGCGCGACATCGCCCACGCCGTCGCCTCCGAACCGGCGCCCGCCGGCACGGAGGCCGCATGAGCCACGCCTGGGTGATCGGCTACGACATCACCGACCCGCGCCGCCTCGGCCGCGTCCATCGGGCCATGGTCGATCGCGCGACGCCGATCGAATACAGCATCTTCCTGTTCATCGGCAGCGAACGCCAGGTCGCCGAATGCCTTGCCACGGTCGACACGCTGATCGACGGCAAAACCGACGACGTGCGCTGCTACCCGTTGCCCTCCCGCGGCCTGCAGGAGCGCATCGGCCGCGCCACGCTGCCCGAAGGCATCCAATGGACCGGGTTGCCGGCAGCGCTCGCCCCTGCTTTCGCCGGCAACGGGGCATAATCCGGCCATGCACTCGAAACGCGTCCTGCTGGCGGTCACCGGCCTCTCGCCGCAGATCGTCACCGAAACCCTCTATGCCCTGTGCGTTGCGCAAACTCCCGCCTGGGCGCCCGATGAAATCCACCTCATCACCAGCCAGGAAGGCGCCGAACGCGCCCGGCTTTCCCTGCTCGATCCGGTCGCCGGCCAGTTCCACGCGTTCTGTCGCGACTACCCGCAGGCCCTCGGCATCGCCTTTACCCCAACCCACATACACACCATCGCCGGCCGGGACGGCGCCCCGCTCGCCGACATCCGCACGCCCGAAGACAATGCCCAGGCGGCGGATGCGATCCATGCCCTGGTGCGCGAATTCACCGCCGGGCCGGCCGGCGAACTCCACGTCTCGATCGCCGGCGGGCGCAAAACCATGGGCTTCTACCTCGGCTACTGCCTGTCGCTCGCCGCCCGGCCGCAGGACAGGCTGTCGCACGTGCTGGTCTCCGACCCCTTCGAGTCGCTGCCCGACTTCTACTACCCGCCCGCCGTGCCGCGCCTGCTGCACACCCGTGACGGGCGCCCCATCCACACCGCCGACGCCCGCGTCATGCTCGCCGAAATCCCCTTCGTCCGCCTGCGCCCGCTCCTGCCGGCAGCGGCGCTGGCGCCGGACCTGAGCTTCTCCGAGGCCGTCGCCGCCACGCAGGCGCACCTGGAAAAGCCCGCGTTGCGCATCGACCTCGCCCGTCGCCAACTGACCTGCGGCCGGTCGGCGGTCGCCCTGCCGCCGCAACTCCTCGCCTGGTATGCCTGGCTCGCCCGGCGCGCGCAACATCGCCAGGCGCCGGTTCGCCACACCGACGCCGACCCGGGCGGGTTTCTCTCGCTCTACGCGCAATTGGTCGGCATCGATGCGGTCGACTACGAAAAAACCGCCGAAATGCTGGCGAAGGAAGACGGCTTCAGCAAGGAATTCTTCGAACAGAAATGCGCCAAGCTCAACCGCGCCCTGAAAGACGCCCTCGGCCTGGCGGCAGCCCCCTACCTGATCGCCAGCATCGGCCAGCGCCCGCTGACCCGCCACGGCCTGCGCCTGCAGCCGGACGAAGTCGTCTGGGAATGAACACGGCAAGCTTGCCGGACGATGAC
>JAFLDQ010000184.1 GCA_017302355.1 Dechloromonas sp. | reverse complement strand
TCGACCCGGCCCTCGTCCCCGCCGGCGACCCGGTGCGCCGGCTCGATGTCAGCCTGCTTTCGGACCAGTTGCTCGAACCCGTTCTCGGCATCGGCGACCTGCGCCGCGACAAGCGCATCGACTTCGTCGGCGGCATTCGCGGCCTCGGCGAACTCGAGCGCCGCGTCGATAGCGGCGAGATGGCCGTCGCCTTCGCCATGCACGCGACGCGGATGGGCGACCTGATGGCCGTCGCCGACTCCGGCCATGTCATGCCGCCGAAATCGACCTGGTTCGAGCCGAAACTCGCCGACGGCCTGGTTTCGCACGTCATCGACTGATCGACCTGGCCGTCTGCGGCGGCGCCGGATCGCCCGTGGTCAGGGGGCGCGGGTGCGGCTGCGCGTATTGCAGGAAGCGGCACTCGACCTCGCGGCCCGATTTCCGCTCGACCAAGGTCTTGCGCACGTCGCTGATCACCGTCCAGCGCGCGAGCGGGATGCTTTCCGGGAAGAGCGTATCGCCGGCGAACGGCATCCCGATCCGGGTCAGGTAGAAGCGCTGGCAGTAGGGCCAGGCCGCCGCGTAGATCGACGCGCCGCCGATCACGAAAACGTCCTTGCCGGTGGCTGTCGCGGTCAACAGTCCTTTTTCGACCGAATCCACCTGGACGCAACCCGGACGCAGTTCCAGGCCGGGCTGGTTGCTGACGACGAACGAGTCGGGCGGCACGACATCCATCGACTCGTAGGTCAGGCGGCCGATGACCAGCGCCGCCCCGGCCACCGTTTCCTCGAAATAGGCGAGTTCCTCCGGGATGTCCCACGGCAGCCAGCCGTTCAGCCCGAGCATGCCGTTGCTGGCGACCGCGCCGATCGCGGCGATCATTCCCGCCGCTTCTCCCACTGCTCGCGGGTCAGCGCCAGCGAAACCGCCGGCGTGGCCTGTCCGTTGTACACGTGCGGCTTGTGCATCGAGACGAAGGCCGTGGTGACGATCGCCATCGAAAAGATGGCATCCATGATTTCGAGGATGCTGGTTTCCAGGCAGGTCGAATGCGGCTTGCCCTCGAGCTTGCGGATCGCCAGGAAGATCACCTCGTAGTCGATGACCTGGCGGATGTCATGCGGATCGGCGACGGCGTCCATCGGCGCCCAGGCGTCGGCATGCACGATGACCGCTTGCGGGCCATGCTTTTCCAGCGGATTGCAACCGGTCCGCAAATCGATGGTGGCATCGACCGATGCGCACCAGTGGTTGTCCAACACCGAGTTTCCCTCCTGAATGCCGGCGCCGGCCGCAGCGAGACCGGGGAAAGGCTCGGCGACCGCGGTACGGCCAAGCATTGCCGGCCGGCGCGGCCGGCAACGCCCGGCAAGTATAGACCCGGCGGCGGTCAGCTCTTCATCTTGTGCATGACGTTCAGGATGTTGTTGGGCAGGCCCTTGTAGGGCGGCACGAACAGGTCGAGCGTACGCAACGGGCTCTGCTTGAAGACGGGGCGCAATTTGGAGAAGGTGATGAAGCCCTCGTAGCCGTGATAGTGACCCATCCCGCTGTTGCCGACGCCACCGAAGGGAAGATTGTGGATCCCGGCCTGGATCACCGATTCGTTGAGAGCGACGCCGCCGGAAATGGTGTTGTTCAAGTAGAACGTCTGCAGGCCGGTATCGTTGCTGAACAGATAGAAAGCCAGCGGCCGCGGACGGTCGCCGATGTACTCGACCACTTCTTCCCTGGTCTGGTAGGTCTTGACCGGCAGCAGCGGGCCGAAGATCTCGCGCTGCATGATGTCCATGCTTTCATCGACGTCGACGACGATGCGCGGCGGCATGATCCGGCGCGCGCCATCGGCTGCCGGTCCGCTGTAGAGGTCGATCAGCTGGGCGCCCTTGGCGACGGCATCGGCAGCGGTTTCCTGCAGGCGGTCGTAGGAGCGCTGGTCGATGACCGCAGTGTAATCGCCGTTGTTGATGTCGGGGAAGCGCTTGTTGACGACTTCCTTCGCTTCGCGAACGAACTCGTCCACCTTGCCTTCGGGAAGGAACAGGTAATCGACGTTGGTGCAGATCTGGCCGGCATTGAGCATCTTCGCCCAGATGATGCGCTCGGCGGCGGTGCGGATCGGGTAATCGGGCGCCACCACGCACGGCGACTTTCCGCCCAGTTCGAGCGTGACCGGGGTGAGGTTTTTCGCGGCATTGGCCATCACCGCCTTGCCGGTGGCGGGCGAACCGGTGAAGAAGATGTGATCGAAAGGCAGGGATGTGAATTGGGGGCCGCGACCGCCGCCATCCTCGAAGAAGGCGAGCTTGTCTTCCGGGAAATAATTCGATGAAATCCGCTTCAGCAACAGCGCCACATTGTTCGAGTTCTCGGACATCTTGATCATCGCCCGGTTGCCGGCGGCAAAGACGCCGATCAGCGGCTGGAAAGTCATCGCGATCGGGAAGTTCCAGGGCACGACGATACCGACGACGCCGAGCGGTTGCGGAAAGGTCCACGCCTTGGCCAGGGGATACTGGGTCGGATCGAGAGAGCGCTGATGCGGCTTCAGCCACTTCTTCAGATGCTTGATGGTATCGAGGATCGCCTCCTGCGCCATGTAGGTCTCGGCAAACTTGGTCTCGAACCGGCAGCGGCAGCCGTAATCCTCATTGACGGCGGCGACGATCTCCTCGTGGTTCTCGACCAGCAGGCGGTGCAGGCCGCGCAGGTCGGCGCGGCGCTCCTCGAGGCCGGGGTTCATGTTGCGCTTGTAGGCGGCCTGCTGCTTGTGCAGGACACTGAGGAATTCCGCCGGGACAGCCAGCGGATCGGTTGCGGGATTCTTCGTCATTTCATCTTCTCCTCGGCGGCGGGCTGGACGCCCGCCAGTTCGTTCTTCAAATCATGCGCCCGCTGGATCAGGAAGGCGCGAATCTTTTCAATGTCATCGGTCTCGAGACGGCCGCCGAACGGCGGCATGCCCAGATGCGAACGGGCGCCATGGACGATGTCCTCGAACTGCCTGTGCTTCTCCGCATCCAGGTAACGCAGATCGGGAATCACGTTGGCGCTCATCGCGCCGAGACCGTGGCAGGCGCCGCAGTTATCGTTGAACAGCGTCCTGCCAGCCTGCACGTTCTCGGCGCTAGCGGTCTGCGACGGCGGCGACGGCGGGGTGAACACGCGACGCCTCACCTCGGGCATCGCCGCGGACCCGCCGAGCTTGAAGACGAACAGGCGCGAGTCGGGCACCACCGGCGAGCGCTGGGCGATGGCGCCAAAGGTGATCGGAAAGGTGCCGCCCCAGCCGACGTTGAAGGCGACGTACTGCTGGCCCTTGACTTCATAGGTCACCGGCCCGGCGACCACGCCGCTGCTGACTTCGCGCTTCCACAGTCTCTTGCCGCTGTCGGCGGCATAGGCGAGCAGTTCACCGTGCGTCGTGCCCTGGAAGACCAGATTCCCGGCGGTGGTCATGGTGCCGCCATTCGACATCATCGGGTACGGCGCCGCCCAGACCTCCTTCTGCTGGACCGGATCCCAGGCCTGCAACTTGCCGGTGAACAGCTTGGCCAGTTCGTCCAGTCCCTTCCTGTCCTCGGGCACCACCGGGATTTCGATGCCGAGATTGGGAACCCCCCTCGCCGGCTTGCGCGCCGTCCGTAGCGGATTGTAGTGCTCGGCGGTCGTGTGCTGCGGAATGTACACGAGACCGGTCTGCGGATTGAAGCTCATCGGGTGCCAGTTGTGCGCGCCCTGCGAGCCCGGAAAGACCAGCTTGGCCTCGCCCTTGGTCCAGTAATCCGCCGCTTCCGCATCGATGATCGGACGGCCCGTGGTCTTGTCGACCCCCTTGGCCCAGGTCACGATCGAGCCGAACTTCTCGGCCGAGATGAACTGCCCGGTGGCAGCGTCGAGGACGTAGAAGAAGCCGTTCTTCGGCGCCTGCATGACCACCTTGCGCGGCTTGCCGTCGATCGGCAGCGTGGCGACGATGATGTCCTGGGTGGCGGTGTAATCCCAGGCGTCGCCGGGCGTCGTCTGGTAATGCCAGACGTATTTGCCGGTGTCCGGCCGGACGGCGACGATCGACGACACGAACAGGTTGTCGCCCTTGCCCTCGGAGCGCAGGCCGTAGTTCCAGAAAGAGCCGTTGCCGACGCCGATGTAGAGCAGGTCGAGTTCGGGGTCGTGGGCCATCGCATTCCACGCCGTGCCGCCGCCGCCCTGCTTCCAGTACTGGTCGCCATGCCAGGTCTTGCGGATCATCGTGATGGTGTCGCTCTCGTCGCCCCTGGCCGGGTCGCCGGGGACGGTGAAGAAACGCCAGGCCTGCTTTCCGGTCGCGGCGTCATACGCGGTGACATAGCCGCGGACGCCGAATTCGGCGCCGCCGTTGCCGATGATGACCTTGCCCTTGACGATGCGCGGCGCCCCGGTGATCGTGTAGTTGCGCTCGTGGTCGATGATGGTATCGACCGACCAGACCTTCTTGCCGGTCCTGGCGTCGAGCGCTTCGAGGCGCCCGTCATAGACGCCGACATAGACCCTGCCCTTCCATACGGCGACGCCGCGGTTCGCCGCATCGCAACAGCCGCTGCCCTGAATGCCGCGATAGACCTTGGGGTCGTATTTCCACAGCAGCTTGCCGTTGGTCGCGTCGAGCGCATAGACCATGCTGTAGGCGCCCGTCGTGTAGAGCACGCCATCGACGACGACCGGGGTCGCCTCGACGACGCGATCGAGCTCATACTTGAACTGCCAGGCGAGGCCGAGCTGATCGACGTTCCTGTCGTTCACCCTGGTCAACGGCGAGAAGCGCTGCTCGCCGTAGGTGCGGCCATGTGTCATCCAGTTGCCGGCTTCCTTGTCGGCGGCGCTCAGCCGCGCTGCATCGACCGCCGCCGGCTTCCCGGCGGCGCCGGCCAGCGCCGGGACGAATAGCAGCGACAGGGCGCTGACGATGGCGGCAGAGCGATGGATCGATGTCATACGGTTTCCTTCAGGATGGCGGCAATGTGGACTTGCCTCGATAGCCTGATAATAATGATGCGATTCTGCAAATATACTTGTCAATTGCGGACAATTTGCTCTCGCCTGGACCCACGCACGGACAGACAACCTCATGGCACACCAGCTTCGCGCGCAGTCGATCGTCGGATTCGCCCCGCTCGTCACGGAACTGGGCGGCGACGCGCGGCAACTGCTGCGCAACGCCGGGCTCGATCCCGCCGAACTCGAGCAGCCGGATATCTATATCTTGCATCGCGCCTTCATCCAGTTGCTCGAAGACGCCGCCGACGGGTTGCGCTGCCCCGATTTCGGACTGCGCCTGCTCGACCGCCAGGATCTGAGCGTCCTCGGGCCGATCGCGCTGGCGGCGCAACATGCCGCCGACCTGCGCGAGGCCATCGACTGCCTGGCCCGCTACATCCACGTGCAGGGCAGTGCATGGCGCCTGTACCTGCTGCCCCAGGCGGATCCCGGACAGGTCATGATCGCGGTGGACCTCAGGCTGCGCCGCCCGATCGCCCGCCGTCAGCAGATGGAACTGGCGGTGGGCCTGGCGCACAAGGCCATCGAGCTGCTGACGGGGGGCAGGTGCATGCCGCTGACGACCTGCCTGCCGCATTCGCGGATCGCCCCGCTGCGCAGCTACCGCGAACGCCTGCGCGGCAAACTCCTGTTCGAGCAGCCCGGCGCCGGAATCCGCATTTCGCGCGAGGATCTCGGCCTGCCGGTCAACGATGGCCATGCCGAACTCGCCGACGCCGCGCTGAGTTACCTGCAGAGCCAGTACGGTCGCGGCGAGGAACGGCTGGCCGTCCGCGTCCGGGCGCTGATCCGGCCTCTGCTGGCGGCGGGACGTTGCGGGGTCGAGCATATCGCCGCGTCCCTCGCCATGCACCCGCGCACCCTGCATCGCCGCCTGACCCGGGAGGGCGCCCGCTTCGAGGAGATCAAGGACGACGTGCGCCGGGAGATGGCGCAATCGCTGATCGCCCAGGCGGGACTTTCGATGACCCAGATCGCGAGCGCGCTGGGCTACGCCGAACAATCGGCGCTGTCACGCAGTTGCGTGCGCTGGTTCGGGCACTCGCCGCGCTGTTTACGCCAATCAACAGGCGCCGGCCAGCATTCCCGCCCTCGTTTCGCGGTCGACCGCAACCGCCGGATGGAACGATAATCCGTTGCAGGAATTCGATCCCCTTGTGCATACTGCATCCGATTTCCTGTTCGCTGACCATTTCCGGAGAAGACGCTCGATGAACGAGAAGATGAACGGCGCCCAGTCGCT
>JAFLDQ010000183.1 GCA_017302355.1 Dechloromonas sp. | reverse complement strand
GGAGGAAATCCGTAAATTTCGCGGTCGGCTCGACTGGCAGGGTGATCTGGACGCCATGCGGCGGGATCGATGATCCTGGTCGATTCGAGTGTCTGGATCGATTATTTTCGCGGTGCCGCGACACCGCGGACGGATTGTCTCGACCGCTTGCTGTCCGGCGAACTGTTGCTGATCGGCGATCTGGTTCTCACGGAAGTACTTCAGGGGTTCGCCAGCGATCGCGATTTCAACCAGGCGCGCAGCCTGTTGGGCGCACTGCCGGTCGTTCCCCTGGTCGGCGGCGATGTGGCCTTGCAGGCGGCGCGCAATTACCGCCAGTTGCGGGAACTGGGGGTGGCGGTGAGAAAGACCATCGACACCCTGATCGCCACGAGCTGTATCGAACATGGCTACGCCCTGCTCTACAGCGACCGCGATTTCGACCCCTTCGTCGAGTATTTGGGCCTGATGTCGGCTTTGCCGGGTCATTGATCTATTTTTGTTGCACGAAGATACAGAACTTTTTGTGTTGATCCCGGAGCCTGTCGTTCTTCGGTTACAAAGAGTTCTGTCTTGGCTTTGACAAGATCGGACAGCTTCTTGTAGCCGTAAAGCCTAGAGTCAAAATCGGGTTGAAGCTTGGTGAGGTAGCTACCGAAAGTACCTAAATGCGCCCATCCAGTATCGTCACTCGATTGTTCAAGTGCGGCTAGGATAAATTTCTTAGGGAATTCTTGTTTCGTTTCTGCAACCTCAACAAATTGAACTGGAGCCGATTTTTGATCATTTTCGGTCTTTCTAACCGATGCAGAGGGTTCGGTTATGGCACTTGGACGAAGAACTTCAGTAAAGACAAATTTATGGCAAGCATTGCGAAAGGCATCTGGCGTTTTCTTTTCGCCGAAGCCTAGAACAGTGAGTCCCTCTTCTCGTAAGCGCATTGCCAGACCAGTGAAATCACTGTCGCTTGTAATCAGACAAAACCCATCGAATTTCCGCGTGTAGAGTAAGTCCATTGCATCGATGATTAACGTACTGTCCGTGGCATTTTTAGGCTCTTCCGGTAATTTCTACGGTAAGAATAGATGACCGACACCCCGGAGATCGTGTATCTACACGGTTTTTCGACGACGCGGGCAGGTACAGGATATGGGAGCGGTCATCCCGGCAGGGATTTTCGGGCTTGAGGGGCAGGTGATCAAGGAAGTTGTGATGGACGAAGCCAGCGGGCGGGTGCGCATCGTGTGCGACCGGGACCGTCGTCGTCGGCCGGTGGATCACCGGACACGACGGCGAGGCGGCGTCAATCGCCTGCTGCGGCGCACCGTGCTGGATGTGCCCATGTTCGGCCGGCCATGCGAGGTGGAGATCGAATACGCCGAGACCTTCGTCTCGCCCGGTCAGGTGCGGGTTGAGGCGCTGCCCTTTGTGGCCCCTGGCGCCCGGGTGACCCGGCGTCTGGCGCGGCTGATTGCCGGGATGGCGAGGCACATGCCGATTGCGGTGGTAGCGCGCCATACGGGGCTGTCCTGGGATTCGGTCAAGGCGATCGAGTGCGCTCATCTGACGGAGACGATCGAGCCGCCGCGCCCGCAAACGCTTTCCGGTATCCGTTACCTGGGTGTCGACGAGGTGGCGCGGGCCAAGGGCCAGAGTTACTTCACCCTGGTCTATGACCTGACGCCCGGGGCGCGTTACGGCCGCATCCTGTGGGTGAAGGAGGGACGTGACTCGTCCGTCCTGCTGGATTTCCTCGACGCCCTGTCGGACGAGTGCGCCCAGGGCATCGAGGCCGTCGCCCTCGACATGGGGCTGGCCTACATCGCCGCCGTGCAAAAAAGCCTGCCCCACGCCGCGCTTGTCTTCGACCGCTTCCACGTCATGCAGATGTTCAGCAAGGTGATCCGCGACTGCCGCCGGGCCGAGTTCAGGGAAGCGAAGAAGCTCAATGACCTGACCGGCCAGGCAGCTATCAAGGGCAGCCTCTACCTCTTGCTCTCCAACCGCGGCACCCTCAAGGAATCCGACCAGGGGCGGCTCGATCAATTGTTGGCGCAGAACGCCTCCTTGTTGGCCCTCTACACGCTCAAGGAACAACTCCAGCTGCTGTGGCAGCGGCCCGCCACCCCCACCGAGATGGCGGCCCGCCTCAACGACTGGTGCGGCATGGCCCAGGCCGCCAAGATCACCGGCCTCTCCGCCTTCGTGAAGACCTTGCAGTCTCACCGTACCGGCATCTGCAACTACGCGGCGCATCCAATCACCACCGCCCGGCTGGAGGCCGGAAACGTCAGCATCGGTCTACTCAGGAAGCGGGCTCGCGGCTTGCGGGATACCGAGTACTTCAAGCTCAAAATCTTCCAGCTCAACACTCCGGACTCCCCGTCCTTCCTCTATGTCGCTTTATCAACGTCATGATCCATGAGCAGGATGTCTACCGTAGGAATTACCGGAAGAGCCCGAAACGCTGTGCCGTGTTCTGGCGGCATTGCGGCAGTCATGATCATCCCGTCCGGCACCCGCATCTGGCTCGCCGCCGGCAGCACCGACATGCGTCGGGGTTTCGATGGCCTGGCCGCGGTTGTGCAGGAGAAACTGGTCGCCGACCCCTTCGCCGGGCACGTCTTCGTCTTTCGCGGTCGACGCGGCGATCTGGTCAAATTGCTGTGGTGGGATGGCGACGGCCTGTGCCTGTTTGCCAAACGTCTGGAACGTGGCCGATTCATCTGGCCGCAGGCCATGGAAGGTTCGATTCACCTGAGCGCGGCCCAACTCTCCATGCTCCTCGAAGGCATCGACTGGCGGCGGCCAAGCCGCAGCTGGCACCCGGAGCGTGCCGGGTGAATTATTGTAAACCTTTGTAAACAGGGCTGTTAACAGCACAGCGAAGCGCGTAGACTCGTGGCATGAACAGTCCCGCAAGTCTGCCCCGAGACACCGATGCCCTGCAGGCGATGATTCTGGCGCAACAAAGCCTGCTCGCCGAGCGGGATGCCGAAATCGAACATCTCAAACTGGTCATCGCCAAGCTCCGGCGCCTGCAGTTCGGTCAGCGATCCGAGAAGATCGACGAGATGCTCGGGCAACTCGAATTCTCCCTTGAGGAACTCGAAGCTGCCCAAGCTGAACGCACCGTCACCCCGGCAACGGTGCCGCCGAAGGAAGCGGGTCGTCAGCCGGTTCGCAAACCGCTCCCCGACCATCTGCCTCGGGAAACCGTGGTGCACGAACCCGAACCGGCGTGCTGCCCGGATTGTGGCGGTCACCTGAAGTCTCTGGGTGAAGATGTCTCGGAAGTCCTCGACTATATCCCGGCCAGTTTCAAGGTGATCCGCCATGTCCGGCCCAAGCTGGCCTGCGGGCGTTGCGACACGATGGTCCAGGCCCCTGCCGTCAGCCGGCCAATTGCCCGGGGCCTGGCCGGCCCGGGCTTGCTGGCCCATGTCCTGGTGGCCAAGTACGCCGATCATCTTCCCCTGTACCGGCAGAGTGGCATCTATGCCCGCGAAGGTGTCGATCTGGAACGCTCGACGCTGGCCGATTGGGTGGGAACAATGCGCGGCGCTGTTGCGCCCGCTGGTCAATCACCTGCAGCAGCATGTCCTGGGTGGGACGAAGATTCATGCCGACGATACGCCCGTGCCGGTGCTTGCCCCAGGCGAGGGCAAGACCAAGACGGGACGCCTGTGGACCTATGTCCGCGACGATCGACCGGCGGGCGATGCCAGCGCACCGGCGGTCTGGTTTGCCTACTCACCGAATCGCCAGGGCGGACATCCCCAGGGCCACCTGAAATCCTTTCAGGGGATTCTCCAGGCGGATGCCTTTGCCGGCTTTGATGCCTTGTACGCCCGGGGTGACATTCTTGAAGCCGCCTGTTGGGCCCATGCCCGGCGCAAGTTCTTCGAGATTCATCAGGCGCAGGGTTCGCCCATCGCCACCGAGGCACTGCAGCGCATCGCTGCCTTGTATGCCATCGAGGGCGAACTGCGTGGCAAACCCCCCGATATCCGGCAACAAGGACGGGCACGGGCGAAACCGATCCTCGATGCATTTCATGTCTGGCTGCTCGATACCCGACGACAGCTCTCGCAGAAATCCGGACTGGCAAGCGCCATCGGCTATGCCCTGAATCATTGGCAGGCGTTGATCCGCTACATTTCGGATGGACGGATCGAGATCGACAACAACGCCGCTGAACGGGCATTGCGCGCCGTGGCGCTGGGGCGAAAGAACTTCTTGTTCGCCGGATCGGATGCCGGCGGCGAACGGGCCGCGGCACTCTACAGCCTGATCGGCTCGGCCAGACTCAACGGGCTTGATTCCGAGGCTTATCTGCGTTTCGTCATTGCGCGCATCGCGGATTACCCGGTCAACCGCGTCAGCGACTTGCTGCCGTGGAACGTCGCTGCGCAAATTGCTCAGCCAGCCAACCCATCCTCTCCTGCCTGATTCCTCTGTACTCCGATAGGCGGTGATAACCGGACGGTTACAAATAGACCGACTCGCGCGTTCCATCTTCCAGCGTAACGTCAACAATGAGGTCACTCGGGATATAAAGGCGGCTGGCGAATTCGGCATCGACGTCGGTCGTGACACGACTTGCCGTGTAGAGATGAACGGCCATCCCACCCGCCAGATACGCATCGATGGGGCTGCGCAGTGAAAGGCGCTCTTCAAGTTGCTTGAAAAGCGCTTTCAGACCATCTGCCAAGGCGGTGTGAGTATGGAATACCTGGTTCGTCGGCATGGTTTCAGCGCCCACAAAGCCGATGGCTCAGCATGTCGCGCAGACGCGGTAGACCCGGAACCCAGCCATTCCTGATGACATCGCCCGGCGCCAGCCGTTCATCGGGATGCGCGGCAAAATATTGCTCGCTCGCCCGCCTCAGGCTGGCGGACTCGCGAGGGAAGCGTGAGCGGACGACTGTCGCTGCCAACCGGAACACGTTGGCCTCGCGCTGATCTTGCGCGGTCGGCGCAACTTCCCGCGCAACGGCGGCACACCGGGCTAGCAGCGCGGTTTCGAGTTCTCTGGCGGTCATTTTGCCTACGTTTTCAGCGGGCCATCTATGCCGCCAGCAATTGAATCTTGCTCAACCGATCCCCGTGCACGCGCTCAATTTCCTCCGTGTCGTAGTCGGCTTGCAAGCCCAGCCAAAAACCCGGTGTCGTGCCCAGTGCCCGCGAGAGGCGCAAGGCGGTATCTGCTGTTACAGCACGCCGTCCGGCGCAGATTTCACCAATCCGAATCGGCTGCACGCCGATGGCTTTAGCCAGGCGGTAGGGGGTAATGCCCAGCGGCTCAAGAAATTCTTCCTTGAGCACTTCGCCGGGGTGAATGTTGGGCAGCTTGTCCATGATGCCTCCTCAGTGGTAGTCGCAAACCTCGACACGTTCCGCGTGCCCGGAGTTCCACACAAAACACACCCGCCATTGATCGTTGATACGAATGCTGTGCTGACCCGCTCGATCGCCGATCAGCGCTTCCAGCCGGTTATTTGGCGGGCTGCGCAAATCTTCCAGGGTACGCGCATTGGCTACCATCCGCAGTTTGCGTCGCGCCACCGCCTGAATCTGGCTGGGCAACTTCTTGGTAAACTCACCGCGCCAGATGCTTTCCGTTGCGTCGTTGTGGAACGAAGTAATCATGTGATCAATGTTATCGCCAGGCGATAGTATCGCCAAGCGATATTTGCATCTAACAACCGGCCTGGGGCACGCCGATCAAATTTCCACCGTTCGGGCTGGGCCTGTCGAAGCCCTGGCGTGGCACAAAATGTGTTTCTATGCTGACTGCCGCTTGCGCTCTGGCGATGCGCCTATGACTCAAAAGCGTTGACGAGACACTTCTCCGCGGATTTCGACAACACTAGTTCCACGGCGAGATGGGCTCGCGTCATACCCACAAAGAGCTTGCGCCGGGCCTGATCGTTCAGTTCCGGGAAATCGAACTCGGTGAGTATCACGGCAGCGGCACTTTGTCCCTTGAAGCGATACACCGATTCCACCAGGAGATCGCCGTTGGTCCAGTGTGGTTCGCCGTCCGTGCCCGCTGAGTACCTGAAAACAGCGGATTGACCGCTCGGGGTCGATAGCCAATCCTCGTGACTTAGCACATCTACATATTTTGCGGATGGGGCGATAGGTGAGCCGTACCGGGGTATAATGAACGTTGTAACAGATTGATATTTATAGGTTAAATATGACGGCCTAAATATGTCAATGTGCTTTCCGGGCTGACCGGGTTTATTCAGGGCGCAGCCTTTCGCGAAGCGGCCCGCCGGGATCCGCGGTATT
>JAFLDQ010000182.1 GCA_017302355.1 Dechloromonas sp. | reverse complement strand
CTCGGGTCGCGCATCCCAACAAATACGTCCGCTATTCTCAGCTTGCCTTCCGTCTCCATGAATCGCTCCAAAAAGACAGAAAACTACACAAATCAATCCCCTGTGAACAGACCCTTTGTAACCCCCTGATCGTAAACGACTATTTTCAAGCGTCTACGACGGCGTCATTCATGCGATCGCCCTGGGTTCTGCGCCGGTTCCCTCCGTTGCGGCTTGGTGCTAATGTTCGCTCGTCAAATTGGAGGCTCCGGATGAAGATCGACTGGACTGTCTGTTGTACCGCCCTGCTGGCCCTGACGCTCGCGCTTTCGCCGCAGGTCGAGGCCGCCGAGGTGTTGAATGGCGTCAAGGCCCGCGGGCAACTGCGTTGCGGGATCAGCGAAGGCGTCCCGGGATTTTCGGAGCATGACGCCGACGGGCGCTGGCGCGGGTTCGACGTGGACTTCTGCCGCGCGGTGGCGGCGGCGGTCCTGGGGGATCCAGACAAGGTCGAACTCGTGCCGCTCCTCGCCTCGGCCCGTTTCCCCGCGCTGCAGACGCGCCGGATCGACCTGCTGCTGAACAACACCACCTGGACCCTGACCCGCGAGGCGGTGTTACGGGTCCAGTTTCCGGGGATCCTCTTCTACGACGGCCAGGGTTTTCTGGTCCCGGCCGGGATCGCGACCCTCGTCGACCTCGATGGCGCAAGCATCTGCGTCGAACGGGGAACGACGCACCAGCGCAACCTGAAGACTTATTTCGCGGCGAAAGGCTGGTCGGTCAAGCCGCTGATCATCGACTCGGCCCCCGAGGCGGCGGCAGCCCTGTTCGCCGGTCGCTGTCGCGCCTACACGTCGGACGCCAGCCTGCTGGCCGCCATGCGCCTGCGGGCGAGTGATCGAGATGCCTTCCTGATCCTGCCCGAACGCATCTCCAGGGAACCGTTCAGCCCCGCCGTCTGGGGAGGCGATCCGGCGTGGTCCACGGTGATCCGCTGGGTTCTGAACGTCCTGATCCTTGCCGAGGAACACGGAGTCACGCGCGACAACCTCGATGCAGTCGTTGCGGAGAACACGAATCTCCTGGTGCGGCGGACCGCCGACGAGGGGAACGTCATCGGCCGTGCGATGGGGATCGAGCCCGGCTGGGCAACACGTGCTCTGCGGGCCGTTGGCAACTACGGCGAGATGTACGAGCGCAACATCGGGCGCGACAGCCCGCTCAAGATCGAGCGCGGTCTCAACCGGCTCTGGAACCAGGGCGGACTTCACTATGCTCCCCCGATCGACTGAGGCGATACCCGCATGACCGACTTCCAGATCTATCTCACCCTCGGCGTCTTTGCCGCCGTGATCCTCCTGATCGCATTCGACCTGATCGACATGATGGTCGCCGCCCTGATCGGGGTCAGCGTCCTGATCGCGTTCGGGGTGCTCGACGGCAACGACCTGATGCCGATCGTCCACACCGCCAGCGGTCCGCTCGCCCTGCTGTTCGGCGGCATGGTGGTGGCCCGCGTCCTCGACAAGACGGGGGTCTTCGAATGGCTCGGCGAGTACACGCTCCACGCCACCGGCGGCAGCGGCAAACGACTGCTGCTGATCATCGTCGCCCTGTTGTTGCCGCTCAATGCCTTCTTGCCGAACGCCACCGTCGTCATCCTGGTGGCGCCGATCATCATCCGCGTCTGTCAGGTGCTCGAAGTGGATTTCGTCGGCCCCCTGATCATCACGGCGATCGTCAGCAACGCCGCCGGTATGCTGACCCTGGTGAGCGACCCCGCGACCTTTCTGGTCGGGCGGGCGATCGGGCTGTCGTTCGTCGATTATCTGCGGATGGTGAGCCTGGGCGGTCTGCTGGCCGCGCTGGTCGTCGTGCCCTTCCTGCCGCGCCTGTTGCCGCAAGTCTGGAGCATGCGAACGACCCTGCCCCCGAGATCCCAGGTCGCCATCAAGCATCCCGCCTTCCTGGCGCTGGCGCTGTTTGTCGTCCTGATCATGGTGGTCCTGTTCATCGTCGGAGAATCGCTGCCGATCCACATCGTCCCGCCGCAGGTCGCGATCATCGGCGCTTCGCTGGCGCTGCTCGTGGCTTACGGCGTGCGCGTCGAGCCGGTCGGCGCGGTGATCCGCGACGTGGACTGGAAGACGCTGGTGTTTCTCGGCGCCATCTTCACCCTGGTCCAGGCCTTCATCAAGACCGATCTGCTGCAAGGCCTGTCGATCCAGTTCCATGGCTGGTTCGGGTCCGAGTTCACACTGGTGGCGCTCGTCACCCTGGCCAGCATCGGCACGATCGGCTTCGTGATCGCCAATATCCCGCTGGTCGCCGCCGCGCTGGTGATGATCAAGGGCTACCTGGTGGCGGCCCAGGCCGTGCCGGAGATCGCGCTCGCCCCCGGTTTCGCCGATTGGCCCAGCGTCACCCTGCCGGTGTTCGTCGCGATGATGTTCGGCGGCACCCTCGGCGGCAACGCGACGTTGATCGGCGCCTCGGCCAATATCGTGGCCGTCGGTATCTGCGCCTCGAACGGCCGGCGCGTGAGCTTCATGCAATTCCTGCGCATCGGGTTGCCGATTACGGTGGCGCAGCTGTCGGTCGGGGCTCTGTATGTCCTGGGGCTGACCGCCATTCTGGATTAGGCCGAAGCTTCGTCGAGCAACCTCCCCGATAACTTGAGCAGGGGGTCTTGAGGGTCAGGCGACGGGGTCATGCAGGCGTGCAGGTCGCGACGCGTGCGACGGGGTCAGGTCTTGCAATCAACCATCTGGCGACTTCCGCCTATCGGAGATATCGTAATGCAAGACCTGACCCCGGACACGCGCCCCAACAATCACAACGTCGCCGCCTTCGGCGAAGGACGGCGCGCGCAGCCCCTTGACGGCCGGCGGCTGGGCGCCGAGAAAGCCGACATGGCGCAGATACCAGACGCCGGGCGCCGGGTTGTGCTTTGATGCGGGCGGGTAGAACGACGCGGAAATCTTCTTGAAGCGGCCGGCGGCTACCATCTCGGCGAAAGCCGGGTCGACCTGGTCGGGCTCGGCTTCCAGCCCGCCATCGGCAAAGGCCAGCGACTTTACCCAGCCATAGGCGGGGGCGTCGGTGGCCGGATGCCCGACAACGATGGGAGCCTCGGACAGCGCCGGGTCATAGGCCGCCGCCGAAGCGGCGGGTCACCCGCGGAAAAGTCGAGGACGGCGCCGCTCATCGCGGCATGCCGGCCAGGCTTGAAGATCTGGATAGGTTTCGGATTCGCCATGCCGCCGATTTTCATCGGCGGGAACGGTCCACGTCAGGGGGACGGGGTTCGGCAGGGGGACGGGGTTCGTGGTTCGTGGATCGTGGATCGTGGTTCGTGGATCGTGGTTCGTGGTTCGTGGTTCGTGGATCGTGGATCGAACCACCGTCCACCATCCACTAGCCACTAGCCACTAGCCACTAGCCACTAGCCACTAGCCACTAGCCACCAGCCACCAGCCACCAGCCACTAGCCACCATCCACGATCCACGAATCACATCAGGAATTCGTTGAGGGCGTCGAGGATGCGCGTCTTTTCCGCCGGGTAGAGGGCGCCGCTGGCGGTGACGGGCAGGAAGGGGCGGGCCGGGATCGTCACCTTGCGCCCGCGCCCGGCCTTGCCGCCGAACTGGTGGATGGCGGCATAGGCCATGCTGTTGCCGACCGTGACCGCGTTGCCGCTGGCGGCGACGTGGAACTGCCAGCGCAGGGAGCCGGTTTCGCCGATCAGCGGCTTCTTGCCCATCGCCAGCCCCTGGCCCTTTTTGTTGATGCCGCGCTTGCCGAAGCCGCCGCGGCCGGCGACGAAGGCCTCGATGGTGGCGCGCGCGTTCGGCTGCCAGCGGCGGCCGGCCGGGTCGGTGGAGGTCTCGAAGCGGCGCTTGGCGCGCTCCATGATGTCCTCGCCGATGGCCAGCAGGAAGGGGCGCGGGTTGCCGATCTTGCCAGCCAGCGCGGCGAGCGCGGCGCGGACTTCGTCATCGTCGACGGTGACGGTGAAGGCGGTCATGTCAGACGCCGCCCGATCCAGGCGCACAGGGCGCGCCAGGCGGCGCGCGACTCTGGCGAATAGCCGGTGACTTCCGGCAGGTCGTCGCTGGTTTGCACTTCACCCAGGGTCACCGTCCCGGTGGCGCGGACGGACGGCTCGATCCATGCGGGCAGCGCCTCGCCCAGGACGCCATGGGTAGGCGTTTCGCTCCGCCGCGCCTCGGCGAAGTAATCGCGCCCCACGTAGGTGGTCGCCAGATAGCCGCCCATGTCGATCAGCGCTCCGACGGCGCGGCCATCGACCAGCACAAGCCTAAAGGGATAACGCATCAATGACCTCCTGTCTCGCCGGCGCATCGGACCACTGTGCGCCAATGGCGTGCATCTCGATATACATCTTCTCCATCAAGTTGCGGTTGGCAACATCGACGCCATACAGGCCACGCGCCACCTCAGACGAACTGGCTTCGATATTGCGCGCGGCCAGCTTCGTGACAGCGTAGTCGACCTCGGCGCGCAAGGCCAGAAGATGCCACGGGATATGCGTCTCCGGCTCACTCGTTTCGCTGGCCAGCCGGAAAGCCGCGACGATCTTGTCGATATCGTCGGGGTCATAGACGTTCAGGCCCGCCGCCCGCAGAGCCTCGACCTCGGTCAGTTCGTGCACCAGGGCGGCGTTGCCGCGGATACCGCCCTCGGCGATATCACCGAGGATGGCGGGCCGGATGGCGCCGATGTAATGCTCGGCCCGCTTGACCCTGGCGACGTCGGCGAGCAGGTCGGCATCGAGGCCCGGCACCTTGAGGATGGCGGAAGGCGTTAGCTCGGCACGAATCTGGTTGAAGATGGCGCGCGGGGCGCTGCCGGCGAGGCTGTCCGCCTTTTCGGCAACAGAGGCGGCCAGATTGTCGAGCGACGCCCCCGGCGCATAGCCGAAGCCGCGCGCGACGCCGGGCGGGTCGCCGTCTTCGGGGAAATCGTCCCAGCCGGCCGGCGGCTCGGTCTCGCCGGCGGCCCGTGATTTGGCGTATTCGCGGGCGTCGACCGGGACGATCCGGCAATGGCAGCCCCAGCCATTCGGCGGGAAGTGCGTTTGCCAGAACGTAATGCAAGACCTGACCCCGGACACTGGCGCTGACCCCGGACACTGGCGGACACCGCTGGCGGGACGAGCCATCAAGCCAGCAGCGTGAACTGCGGCGCTTGTGCCGCCTTGCGGTCAAACGTGGCCGTGTACCGGGCGCCCAGGCGCTGATGGGCGCGGCCCAGGAGGTAATCGGAGAAGTCGGCCGTGCCCTGCCGATAGTCCTGCACGGCGAGAATGGCAAGATCGGGCGATTCGACCTGGAACTCGCGGCAGGTCAACAGGGCGCCCAAGGCATCGGCGACCTGCTTGCGGGTGTAGCCGTAGGCCCGCGATAGCACCCAGCCCACTTCACAAAGAACACCATGGCCGATGATGCCCGGCTCGGCAGAGGAAAGCTGGCGCTCGACGAAAGCATTGGCCTGCGCTGACTGCACCGGATCGTCCTGCGTGAGGTAGCGCACCAGAACATTGGTGTCGAGGCCGATCATGAACGGCCGGAGGCGGCAATGGCCGCATCCATTTCTTCGAGCGAGACGGGACGCGCGGGCTTGGGCAACATGCCTTTCAGGCTGGCGATCGGCCGCGTGGCCGGGAGCAGGAACAGCCGCCCGTCGTCGCCGAAAACGAACTCGACCCGATCACCGGGGTGCAGTTGCAACGCATCTCGCGCCGCCTTGGGGATGGTGATCTGGCCCTTCGATGTCATCGTCGCGAGCATGTTCCTTACCTTTCCACATTCGTCTGTCTGGAAGGAATGCTAGCACTCGCAAGGATTTCAGACAAACCTGTCTTGCGGATGTCCGGGTGACCGCTATTCGCGGAGACCTGTCACCGAACCGTCGCGAGGACGAATCCTTCCATTGGGCCGACAGCAGTCCGAATGGCCGCGGTCGCGGCCATCGTGCCTCGCTCAGAACGGCACTTCGACCCCCGGCCACACCGCCGTGATCGCCCGCTGGAAATCGCCCTGGATGCGCGCCAGCGCGGCGGCGTTGTCTGCCTCGAAACGCAGGACGACGACCGGGGTGGTGTTCGAGGGGCGGGCGAGGCCGAAGCCGTCGGGGTATTCGACACGCAGGCCGTCGATGGTGATCCTTTCGGTCGCGCCGTCGAAGCGGCCCTCGGCCTTGAGCTTGTCGATCAGAGCGAAGGGTTCGCCCTCGGCCATTTTGAGGTTGAGTTCCGGGGTCGACGGCGAATCGGGCAGCGATTTCAGCGGCGCGCCGGCGTCGGCCGAACGCGAGAGGATTTCCAGCAGGCGGGC
>JAFLDQ010000181.1 GCA_017302355.1 Dechloromonas sp. | reverse complement strand
AGTATTTCTTGAAAGCGGTGATTTTTTATGGAACAGCGGAATGTTCATTTTCAGGGCAGATACAATGCTTAAGCAAATGAGCGACCTGCTTCCTGACCTGCATCACCAGCTTTTGAAAATTGAAAAAGGGCGGACTCGAGCAGCGGGCCGCAAGCGGCGACGGCCACCGAGGCGTCGCCGGCGGTCAGCGCGGCGCCGTCGCAACGCAAGGCCGCCGCCGGGCGCAGGTGGGCGTTGTCCGCCAGGTAGAGAACGCCGGCCTCGGCGCCGGCCGCCGCCATCGTCTCGGTGAGCAGTTTCGGCAGCAGGCGATCGAAGTCCCTTTCGTCGGCGATGGCGTGCGTGACATCGAGAAACCGGCGTATCGTCCGCTTCATGCTGTCCATGGTGAGCGTCAGGTTATTCACTTCCAGCACCAGCGAATCGACCTTGATTGGCTGCGAGAACTCGAAGTGGCGGATCGCCTCCGCCGCGCGCGCCAACTGGCGCAGGGGGCCGGAAATGGCGCGGGCGAGCAGCCAGGTGACCGGGATTCCGAGCAGGATGACCAGCACCGTGGCCAGCGCGGCGTGGCGCATCAGCCGTTTGGCGGCGGACATCAGCTCGGCGTCGGGGATCGCGGTGATCAGGTACAGCGGCGCGGCGCCTTCCAGCTGCACCGGGCGCAGCGAGACGTGCCAGTCGACGCCGTCGACGGTCAGCGCGAGGTCGCGGCCGCCGCCGGCATCGTCGAGCGTCGGCAGCAGTTCGCCGATGCGGGCGAGCACCGGGATGCCGAGATCGGCCAGGCGGGGCAGCGCCGGCTGGCCGCCGGGCGCGGCCGCCGACTGGATCGCCTGCGCCAGGTTTTCGTCGGCGATGGTCAGCCCTTCCCGGTTGGCCAGCACGGCGTGGCTGCCCGCCGTCACCTTCTGCCGGGCCAGCGACTGGTCGAGGGTTTCCAGACGAATGTCGGCGCCGACGACGGCGTCGGCGTTGTTGGCGCGGTTGGCGATGGTCGTGCCGACCTTCTGGCTGGTGTAGAAGACATAGGGAGGCGTCTTGATCTGCCCGGCGGATGCCTGCGCCGCCTGGTACCAGCCGCGCGTGCGCGGGTCGTAGGCCATGGCGTAGTCGGGCAGATCGTCGCTGCGCAGCTGTTTGAGCGCGGCGTCGAAAAAGATGAAGCTGCCGCGCGTGCCGTCCGTGCCGCGTTCGATGCTCTGCGCCATGTAGACGGCCTCGGATGGGGCGTTGAAGGTCTGCCCCTCGACGGGGCTGTGGAAGCGGCGCAGCATGAAGAAATCGCCGTCGCCGTAGCCGACGTAGATCGAGGTCAGGGCCGCCGAGTTGTCGAGCGCCGTGCGCATGAAACCGAGGTAGTTCATGCGTTCCGCCAGCGAACCGGTGCGCGTGACGCCGTCGTGGCTGACCAGTCGCGCCGCCATTTCGGCGGGGCCGATCAGGTTGGTGAATTCGCTCAGGGTTTCGCGGCCGATGCGCGCATTCAGATCGCCTGCCGTGGTTTCGAGGATCTCGCGGCTGACCCGGTAGCCGAGTCCGCCGATAACGCTGCCTATCAGCAGGATCAGGGCGATGAACAGCGTCGAGATATGAACATGGAGCGGGAAGCGGCGGGTCACGGCAGAACCTCCGGCGGTCGGGAAGTTCCATCCTACGCGCAAGCGGGCAGGGTATAAACTGGCAGATCGCTGCATTCCGGAAATGCCGAAACATGCGCCAGACCATCAGCTTCATCACCCTCGGGGTCGCTGACCTCGCCGTCAGCCGCGCCTTCTACGCGGCGCTCGGCTGGCGGGAATCCCCGGCCAGCCAGCCCGGGATCGCCTTCTTCAATGCCGGCGGCGTCGTCCTCGCGCTCTTTCCCCGCGCCGCGCTGGCCGAGGATGCCGATGTCGCAGTCGCAGGCAGCGGCTTTCCAGGCTTCACGCTGGCCCACAACGTGGAATCCGAAGCGGCGGTCGATCGCTTGCTGGCGGAAGCGGTCGCCGCCGGCGGGCGACTGGTCCGGCGCGCCGGCAAGGTGTTCTGGGGCGGCTACCGCGGCTATTTCGCCGACCCCGACGGCTTTCTCTGGGAGGTCTGCTGGAACCCGTTCTTCCCGCTCGATGAACGGGGACGGGTCCGGCTGCCGGAATAACCGTCGTTATTCCTTGGCCGCCGCGAAGCGCCCGATTTCCTCGCGGGTATTGATGTTGGCGAAGGCTTCGGCCTCGTCGTCGAAAGCGACCTCGACGACATCCAGAGTGGCGTACCAGCGATCGACCTTGCGCCCGCCGCCGGCCAGGAAATCGCTCAGATGCGGCAGTACGCCGCGCTGGCACAGGCAGAACACCGGGTGCGGCTGGTCGAAGGTGCGGGCGACGGCCAGGCTGGCATTTGCCGCGGTCAACGCGGAAAACAGGCGAGAAACCAGATCGGCCGGCAGGAAGGGGGAATCGCAGGGAGCGGTCGCGACCAGCGGGTGCGCCGCCGCCGACAGCGCCGCGTGCAGCCCGGCGAGCGGACCGGCGAAATCGGGGATGAGGTCGGCGACGACACGGTGGCCGAAGGCGGCGTAACGCTCGCGATTGCGGTTGGCGTTGATCAGCAGCTCATCGACCTGCGGCGCGAAGCGCTCGATGACGTGGGCGACCAGCGGCCGCCCGCGCAGATCCTGCAGCCCCTTGTCGACCCCGCCCAGGCGCCGCCCGAGTCCGCCGGCGAGGACGACGCCGGTGATCTTCCCGCGCGGCATCAGAAGACCAGCGTCCGCCACGCCGGGTCGAGCGCGCGGGCGACAAAGGCCGTGGCGCCGGCGGCGCCGGCCCCGGAGATCAGCGTCTCGCCGGCGCCGACCCAGGCAGCGCGGGCCATGCCGCAGGCGACCAGGCGGACATCCTCGGCGGCGACTTCGCGCAGGAAGTCGCCCAGCGATTTCTCGCCGGCGAGGGTCGCGAACCGCTGATCGGCAACGCCGGCAACCAGCCAGCGAACCGCCGGGCCGGCAAAATGGATCTCGACCTCGGCGTCGAGCGCCCGTGCCGCCAGCGCGTGAACCAGTGGCGTGACCAGCAACTCCGGGTGCTCCGGCGTCGCCGCCCAGACCAGCAGCGCGAGATGGTCAGCCAAACCTGGCCTCCGGCTCGATCCCGAGGATATGGGCGCGATAGGCGGCGCCGTCGATCAGGGCGGGGCGCTCCGCCTCCCAGCGCGTTGGCCGGACGCGGGCCATCCACCCGGCCGCGTGGGGATCGCGATGGACGAGGGACGGCCGTTCCTCGGCGGCTTCGTTGCCTTCCAGCAACACGAAAGAAATCGGGGCGTGGACGGCAAGCACGGTCTTGCGGCATTCGACCGTCGCCATGCCGCGCCCGATGTCGACCGTGGCGCCATTTGGCTTGCTCGTGAAGGCGATGATCTCGCCGGCAAGGAAGACGCCGAAACCGGTCGCGCCGATCAGCGCCTCGCCGTTGCCGGCCTCCTGCACCCACATGTCGTAGCGCGGGCAGTAGAGACGGTCGTCGGGGAGGGTGCCGGTGAAGGGGGTGTGGGCCATGGCGGGTCATCGAGGAAATTCTGCTGGCCGCGCGTTCGCGCCGCGAAGCCGAGCCGCTGACAGTGCTGTTGCACGGCAAGGCGAAGGCGACCGGAGCGCGGACGTGCAGACGGCAAAATTTGGCGGAAGAGAGCAGGAGTCGAACCTACCCAAGCCTGTCTGACAGGCCCTACCGGTTTTGAAGACCGGCCGCCCCACCGGGGAACGATCTCTTCCGTTGTTCATGCTCCGAATTGCTCGGGGGTGCCGCGCAGAAGATGGGTGTCGCGGATGCGGCGAGTGTAGCCGATGCGATCGAAGAATTCGAGGATCTGGATGGCCACCTTGCGGCCGCCGCCGATCTCGTCGCGCAAGGGCGCGGCGCGGATGCAGCCGTCGCGCTGGTGGATGCCGGCGGCCCGGCGCGCAAGCTCGGTCACCGCTTCCGCGGTGAAGAAATGGTCGTGCGCCACCGGCCACGCGTCGCCATGCCGGGCGATGCGCTTGAACAGGGCGCGCACCGTGTCTTCGCCGATGCCGGTCGCCCGCGCCACGTCGCGGACGCGCGGCGGGTTGCAGGGAGCGGCGTCGAGCAGCGGCTTCAGGGCCAGCCACAGGTCGCGGTCGGCGGCGGCGAGCTGCACCTGGTGCTGCGGCAGATGCAGCCAGGCGTGCGTGCGGGCGACGCGCCCGTCGGCGAGTGGCGCGGCGAGCAGCGCGTCGAACGCCGGCCGGGACAGGGTCGGCAGCGTCAACCGGCGCAGGCGGTCGCGCTCGACGCCAGTCAGGTCGGGGGCGCGTTCGTGTTCGGCGGCCAGCGCGGCCAGCAGGCGGGCTTCCAGTTCCTGCCAGCGGGACCGCGCGAAAGCGGCGTCGCCAACGACTTTCAGGTCGAGGCGGGCGCACAGCGCCGCCATCGCTGCCGGTTCCAGGTTGCGGTTGCATGCCTGTGCGGCGAGGTCGGCGCCGGCCGCCTGCTGCTCGGCGGCGAGATGCAAGGCGGTCGCCGGATCGGCGTCGGCCAGCGCGGCGAGCATCGCCAGCCGTTCCGGGCTGCGCCTACCGCGGCTGGGCGGGAAGATGTCGACGACGATGCCGCCGCCGATGGTGTGGCGGGCCGATGCGTCGCGCAGAATGAAGCGGTCGCCGGCGAGCGTGGCGATGTCGCGGTCGACGGTGATTTGCGCCCAGTGTTCGCCGCCGGACGGGATTTCGTCGGCGCCGAGCAGGGCGACGCGGGCGGCAACATCCTCGGCGCCGAGGTGCAGATGCGCCGGCGTCCAGTGCTTCAGCCCCGGCTGGCCGGCGAGGACGCGTAGCCTGGCGTCGAAGCGGCGCACCGGGGCGTGCAACCCAGGCGCGACGATCCACATGCCGCGTTCGACCTCGGCCTTCTCGATGCCGGTGAGCGCCAGCGCGATGCGTTGCCCGGCGTGACCCGATTCCGCCGGGATGTCGTGCACGCGCAGGCTGCGCACACGCACCGGGCGGCCAGGCGGCGACAGCAGCAAGCGGTCGCCGGTGTGCACGGAGCCGGCAAAGGCGGTGCCGGTGACGACGGTGCCGGCCCCGGCGAGCGTGAAGCAGCGGTCGATGGCGAGGCGAAAGCCGCCGCTGGCCTGGTGTTCGCTTTGCGCTGCGGCAGCCACTTCGAGATGCGCGCGCAGCTCGCCGACGCCTTCGCCGCTGACGGCGGCGACCGGGAAGATCGGTGCGCCGGCCAGTACGGTGTTGGAGAGCAGTTCGGCGATTTCGGTTTCTGCCTGTTTTTGCCGGTCGACCGCGGCAAGGTCGATCTTGGTCAGCGCCACCGCGCCGCGCCGGATGCCAAGCAGTTCGATGATCTCCAGATGCTCGCGCGTCTGCGGCATCGGTCCGTCGTCGGCGGCGATGACGAGCAGCGCGAAGTTGATGCCGGTGGCGCCGGCGAGCATGTTGTGGATCAGCCTTTCATGGCCGGGGACGTCGACGAAGCCGAGCGTCGGCGTGTAGGCGTAGCCGAGGTCGACGGTGATTCCGCGCGCCTTCTCTTCCTTGAGACGGTCGCAATCGACGCCGGTCAGCGCCTTGACCAGCGTCGTCTTGCCGTGGTCGATGTGGCCGGCGGTGCCGACGATCATCCGAACATATCCTCGTACATGCGTCCGGCCCAGGCGAAGTCTTCGGTGACGAGTTCTTCGCTGCGCAGGTCGTCGTCGGTCTGGTCCTGCATGATGGCGCCCTTTTCATCCACCCAGTACTTGAAGCGTACGGCGATGTCCTCGCGCGGTTCGGTGTTGACCATCATGAAGCACAGGTTGTCGGGCAGCGCGAACTTCGGCTCGCGGCCCCTGGCCCGCTCGGCGATGTACCTGGCGACGATCTTCGCGTGCGCGTTGGCGACGTGGCCGGCCTTCGGGTAGAAGCGGAACCGCGGCGAAACGATGCCGACCGCGTCGCCGATGACGTAGGTGTCCGGGTCGTCCTTGAGGTTCAGCATGAAGGGATCGACGCCGGCCCAGCCGGTCGCCTTGCCATCCTCGTTCCTGCCGATGACGCCGGCCTTCCAGGCCATGTCGCCGGCCTGGTGCGGGGCCATCAGGATCGAATGGTCGAAGCCGAAGTCGCCAGCCGCCGTCTTGATCTTCCTGTTGAACGGGTCGACTTCCTGGATCGCCGCCTTGGGCACGTAGACGATCTGGTCCTGGTAGATCTCGCGGAAGGCGTCCTGGAAACCGACGGTAATCGGCGCCGGAGCGGGTTTCGGGTCGAGGATGATGACCTTGCCCTTGATCTTGCGCTGCTTGAACAGGCCGGCGATCAGGCAGGCGCGCTCGTAGGGCGAAGGCGGGCAGCGGTGCGGCGGC
>JAFLDQ010000180.1 GCA_017302355.1 Dechloromonas sp. | reverse complement strand
GGGCGTCCAGGGCCAGTTGACGCAGCGCGGCGCGCTCCAGCTTGCCGGTGGCGTTGCGCGGCAGGCTGGCCAGCCGGACGATGCGCCGCGGCCGGGCGGCCGCCGGCATGCGCTCGCGGCACCAGTCGTCAATCCTTTCCGGCGCGGCGTCGCCGACGACGAGGGCGACGATGCGGTCGCCCCAGACCGCATCCGGCAGGCCGGTGACGGCGACATCGCGGATTCCCGGGCAGCCGGCGAGACACGATTCGACCGTCAGCGGGTGAACATTGCAGCCGCCGCTGATCAGCATGTCGTCGGCGCGCCCGGTCACGGTCAACCGTCCGGAAGCGTCGATTTCGCCGAGGTCGCCGGTGGTCAGCCAGCCATCGCCGGCGACGCCGCCGCCGTCGACGTAGCCGGCCATGACCTGCGGGCCGCGGATGCGGATGCGACCGTCGCCGGCCAGGGCAAACTCGTTGGCGCCGAGCGGGCGGCCGGCGAGTCCCTCGCGCCACGGCCCGTCGGCCGGCGTCCAGGTGGCGATCTGGGCCGCCGTCTCGCTCATCCCGTAGCTCGGGTTGAGCGGCCAGCCGGTTGCCCCTGCCCGGTCATGGAGCGCCTGGGTCAGGGCCGCTCCGCCGACCACGACGTGGCGCAGGCCGGCGGGCGGGCGAACGCCGGTGTCGAGCAGGCGGGCGAGCATCGCCGGAACCAGGGACAAGTGGGTCACCGCGGGCTGCGCCAGCGAAGCCGCCACCGCCTCGGCGGCGAAGCCTTCATGTAGCAGTACGCCGGCGCCGGCGCGGGCGCAGCGCCAGAGGATGGACAGGCCGCCGATGTGATGGAGCGGCAGGCAGTCGAGCCAGAGATCGCCGGGCAGCAGCGGCAGGTGGCCGTTGGCGGCGGCGGCCGCGGCATCCAGATTGGCGTCGTTCAGCATGACCCCGCGCGGTTCGCCCGCGCTGCCGCTGGTGGCGACGACGAGCGTGACGCCGGGCGGCAGCGGCGAGCCGCAACGGATGGGAGCGTTGCGGTCGACCGGCTGGAACGGCCGTTTTCTCGCGCTGCAGGCGAAGGCATGCCGGGCCAGGTCGAGACTGCTGCCGGAAACGATCAGCGGGTGACGGGAAGCTTCGATGCCGGCGGCCAGGGCGGATACTTCGGCAAGCCACTCGCCAAAGGTCCACCGGTGCTCCAGGGTGCGGATCGCCAGCGCTCGCGGCCAGCGCGTCGCGGCGTCGGCGAGATGGCGGGCGAGCGAGCGGGCGGACTCCATGGACGACGTATTGTAGCGTCGCCGGATGTCGGGCCGCGGCAAGACAGATCAAGAATTCCGGCATCGCCGATGGCGGGCGGAAGCCATGTTGACAATCGCGCGGCCGGTCCACAGACTGCATTCATGAGCACGGCCGCATCTCCCCCCGGTACGCGAGCGCGCGACGTGACGCTTGTCGCCGCCGACGGCTATCGCTTGGGCGCGCGGCGCTACGAGGCGAGCGGGCCGCGCGGGGGCAAGCTGATCGTGGCCGGGGCAACCGGCGTGCCGCAGCATTTCTACCGGCGCTTCGCCGAGCACGCCAGCGCGCGCGGCTTCGATACGCTGACGCTCGACTACCGGGGCGTCGGCCTCTCGCGCCCCGATTCGCTGCGCGGCTTCGCGATGAACTTTCTCGACTGGGCGACGCTTGACCTCGTCGCCGCCGTCGATGCCATGAGCGGGCCGGAGCTGCCGCTGTTCATGGTCGGCCATTCCTTCGGCGGTCACGCATTCGGCTTTCTGCCGAATCACCAGCGGATCGATCGCCTCTTCACCTTCGGCACCGGCGCCGGATGGCACGGCTGGATGCCGCCCCTGGAACAGTTGCGGGTACTCGCCATGTGGCGCATCGTTGGTCCGGCGATCATCCGCTGGAAGGGCTATCTCGCGTGGAGCGTCCTCGGGCTCGGCGAGGATCTGCCGCTGGGCGTCTATCGGCAGTGGCGTCGCTGGTGCGGCTTTCCCCGGTATTTTTTCGACGACCCGGAGATGGCGCAATCCATCGAGGGCTTCGCGCAGGTGACGACGCCGATCATCGCCGCCAATTCACTCGACGATCGCTGGGCCTCCCCGCGCTCGCGCGACGCCTTCATGACCGGCTACAGCAACACCGACTGGCAGGGCGTGGACCTCGATCCCCGACGCGAAGGTCTGAAGGAGATTGGTCACATGGGCTATTTCCGGCCGTCGGCACAGCCCCTGTGGGATCGCGCGCTGGACTGGTTCGCCGTCTCCCCGGCGACCCCGGCGCCCTGACCCCGCCGACGCCCGCTTCCGTTCTCTCCGACATCGCCCGCGCGCGGCGCCTCAAGCGCGAACCATGCGAGCGCTTCGATCTGGCGCTGCAAGGCCGGCAGGGCGATCCGTGGGGCAAGCTGAAACCGCCGGCGACGCGCGACCGGGCACGGGCTGCATGACTTGGGCGGAATTCATGGGAGGGACCGCTTTCCTCCATCCGGGCGCAGACAGTAGCGACCGCCGCGCGGTCCGACGCACACGGCGCCGACCGCACACGCACAATCCGCCGCCGTTGCGTTTACCTCGTGCGCCTCCGGCACTGCCGCCGCCTGCGTATCCGACACAGTCGCCTGCGTATCCGGCGCCTGGGCATCCGACACCGTTGCCTGCGTATCCGGCACCGCCGCCTGGGCATCCGGCGCCATTTCCGCTGGACGTACCAGAAGAACCCATACGACCCCGCACGCGAGCACGACCCCGGCGGCGATCGCCGCGCGCCGCCGGCCACCGGCCGCGATCCATGCGATGCCGGCCGCTGCGCGCACGGCCAGCAACACGCCGGCAGCGAGGACAAACCAGCACGCCACCGACCACAGCGCCGCCGCCGGCAGACTTTCACGCCCCGACCACAGCGCCGCGACGATCCACGCCGGCAGCGCGACGACCCCGACCGCGCCGCACAGAACCCTGACCGCCCAATGACGCACGCCGAATCCGAACGCACCCAGCGCCAATGCGACGCCGAACCCCGCACCGACCACCCCGAGAACCCAAGCCATGGAAAGCCTCGCGCTTGCAAGGGCTTGAAACTACAGGGCGCCGCGCGCGCCGTGCGTGAGTTTTTTCACGGTTCAGCCGACAATGGCCGCAATTCCCGGCGGCAAATACTTCTGGCGGTTTCTGTACCCCTTCGTGAACCAGGCTTGCGCGATGTATTGCGGTGCGCGAGGCTTCCGCCGTTCAACGGCGCTGTCGCCTGATTTGCGGCTTGTCGATCGGTTTCGATCCGGGGCGCGGCGAGGCCGGCCAGCTGCCGACCCCTACGCGATGATCGTCCGGCGTGATCTAATAGCCATCCGGCCAACCTGTCTTACGCGAACTCCATGTCAGCAGCGCTTTTCCCACGCACCCCGCCACTCGCCGATGCCGATCCGGAAGGGAGTCGGCGCCGGATCCTCGACTACTTTCACCGGACCTTCGACCGCTACGAGCAGTTGTTCGAAGTGCTGACCCGCGACGAGGCGTATTTCGAAAAGCCGATTGCGCTGCGTCACCCGCTGATCTTCTACTTCGGCCACACCGCGACCTTCTTCATCAACAAGCTGCTGCTGGCGGGTCTGCTCAAGGAGCGGATCAATCCGCGTTTCGAGTCGATGTTCGCCATCGGGGTCGATGAAATGAGCTGGGACGACCTCGACGACGCGAATTACGACTGGCCGGCCGTTGCCGAGGTCAGGGCCTATCGCAACCGCGTGCGGGCGGCGGTCGACGCGACCATCCGCAATGCGCCGCTGACCCTGCCGATCGGCTGGGAGAACCCGTGGTGGGTGATCCTGATGGGCATCGAACACGAGCGGATCCACCTCGAGACCTCGTCGGTCCTGATCCGTCAGCACCGTCTCGACCATGTGCGCCCGCATCCGGCGTGGCCGCCGTGCGCTCTCTCCGGAGCGGCGCCGGACAACGCGCTGGTCGACGTTCCCGCCGGCGAGGTGCGTCTCGGCAAGGCGTTTGCCGACGCCAGCTACGGCTGGGACAACGAATACGGGGAGTACCGCACGGTCGTGCCGGCCTTCAAGGCGGCGCGCCATCTGGTTTCCAACGGTGAGTTCCTGCCCTTCATCGAAGCCGGGGGCTACGAGGACGACCGCCTGTGGAGCGAGGAAGGCAGGGCCTGGAAACGATTTGCCAGGGCGCACCATCCGACATTCTGGCGACTTGAGCCCGACGGCTGGCGGTTGCGTTTGCTGACGCAGATCGTGGACATGCCCTGGGACTGGCCGGTCGAAACCAATTTCCACGAGGCCAGCGCCTTCTGCCGCTGGAAGGCGCGGACCAGCGGCGCCGCCGTCCGCCTGCCGAGCGAGGACGAGTGGGTTCGCCTGCTCGCGCTGTCCGGGCTCGCCGAGTTGTCCGACGATGCGCCGGCGGCCGCCAACATCCACCTCGATCATTGGGCGTCGCCGTGCCCGGTCAATACCTTTGCCCACGGGCCGCTGTTCGATGTGGTCGGCAACGTCTGGCAGTGGACCGAGACGCCGATCCATCCGTTCGACGGTTTCCGCGTGCACCCGATCTACGACGATTTCACGACGCCAACGTTCGATGACCGCCACAACCTGATCAAGGGCGGTTCCTGGATATCCTGCGGCAACGAGGCCAGGCACGCGGCGCGCTACGCTTTCCGCCGGCACTTCTTCCAGCACGCCGGTTTCCGCTACGTGGTGGGTGATCCATTGGCCGCGCGGCCGGTGTCGCAATACGAGACCGACCGCCTGGTTTCCGAATACGCCGAGTTCCATTACGGCGACGAATACTTCGGCGTCGCCAATTTTCCGCGCGCCGTCGCCGAGCTGGCGGTCGCGGCGATGGCCGGCCGGCCCGCCCAGAGGGCGCTTGACCTCGGGTGCGCCACCGGCCGGACCAGCTTCGAACTGGCCCGGCATTTCGCCAGGGTCACCGGGATCGATTTCTCCGCGCGCTTCATCGGGGCCGGCGTGCAACTGGCAACCCAAGGCAGCCTGCGGTACACGCTGACCGATGAGGGAGAACTGGTTTCGTATCGTGAACGGCGCCTTGCCGACCTCGGCCTCGAAGCGGTGCGCGACAAGGTCGATTTCGTCCAGGGCGATGCCTGCAACCTCAAGACGATCCATACCGGATACGACCTGGTCGTCGCGGCCAACCTGATCGACCGCCTGCACAGCCCGCGCCGGCTGCTCGAAAGCATCCATACGCGGATCAGGCCCGGCGGACTGCTGGTGATCACCTCGCCCTGCACCTGGCTCGAGGAGCACACCGCGCGAACGGAATGGATCGGCGGTTTCAAGCAGGACGGCGAGAATTTCACGACGCTCGACGGGCTGAAGGCGATCCTCGGCAAGCATTTTCGCCTGCTCGGCGCGCCGAGGGAGATACCCTTCGTCATCCGCGAAACCCGCCGCAAATTCCAGCACACCCTGGCGGAGGCAACGATCTGGGAGCGGGCGGATCGGGAATGAGCGGGGCGTCCGCCCGGGCGTGTTCGCCGCTCCGGAGGCCGGAAGTCCCGTCCTGGATGAGCGCCCCTAGAACACGCCGAGCGCGAGGCCGGTCGCCAGCGCCGCGCCGAGTTCGGCGCACCGCGCGAGTTCGGCGGGAGCGATGATCTTGGGCTGCAGGATGGCCTCGGGGGTTTGCGCGTGGGTGCAGACGATCAGCGGTTCGGCGACGGGTTTCAGGCGCCAGCCGGTGGCGATGCGGGCGATCTGCCGGGCGGCGCTGCTGCCGTCGCTGCCGGCGCAGATCAGGGTCGCGTAGGGCCGCCCATTCACACGGTCGAGCGCGGCATAATAGGTCCGGTCGAAGAAGTCCTTGAGCAGGCCGGACATGGAGCCGAGGTTCTCCGGCGTCGCGAAGACGTAGCCGTCGGCTTGCAGAACGTCGTCGGGGCCGGCGTCGCGCGCATGCAGCAGGCGCGTGCCGAGCGCGGGCTCGGCCGCCGTTCCCTGCATGGCCGCCTGCGCCATCTGCAGGGCGCCGCCGGTCAGCGAGTGGTAGACGATGAGAAGGGTCTTCATCGGGCAGTGCCGTCGACCGCGCAATCAGGGCGCCGTGACCGAAGCCGTCATCGCTCGCGTCCGGCCGGCCGTTCGTTCGCGCTCAATACGGCCGCGCCGGGACTGTCTGCCAGCCCTCGGGACATTCCCGGGTGTAGGGGTAGTACATCGCGCTCGATCCGCAGTAGTACCAGTTTCCGGCGGGATCGCCCGGCGCTGCGGACGCCTCTGGCTGACCCTCGCCGACAATCGGCTGTGGCAGATCGGCCGGCCACGCATCGTGCGGATCGACATAAACCGGCCTGCTGCTCTCGGCCAGGATCGCCAGGCCGGCAAGGGCGCCGAAAACGGCCA
>JAFLDQ010000018.1 GCA_017302355.1 Dechloromonas sp. | reverse complement strand
ATCGGGCTGATGAAGGCGGTGAAGCGCTTCGACCCGACGCGTGGTGTGCGCCTGGTTTCCTTCGCCATCTACCTGATCAAGGCCGAGATTCAGGAGTACGTCGTGAAGAACTGGCGGATGCTCAAGGGTCGAGTTCGCCGCGCGTTTCGGCGAGCCGGGCCTCGGCGGCGCGTTGTTCGCGCAGCAGACGGCGGCGGTCGTAACCCGAGGCTTCGCCCGCCCGCGCCAGCCTGTCGACGACACGGCCGATTTCGGCAAATCGCCCCGCCCAGGCTTCCATCGCGCGCAAGACCTCCTGCTGACGCAACACGGCGTGAAAGGCGCGACGCAGTTCGCTTGCCCGCTCGCCGCGACGGGCGCGGTTCTCGGCTTCGGCGGCCGACCGGCGATGGTCCGCCGCGTCGATGCGCAACCCTCGCCGCCCGGAAAGGTCGACCGGCTGTGCAATCTGCCAACTCGTCTCACGGGTGGCGCCGGTCTTGTCGTGCACCACTTCGAAGGTCGGGTTGGGCCAGGTGCGGGCCTCGATGGCCTCGGCGTCGGCGTCGCCCAGCCGGGCGCGCTCCAGTTCGCCGAGTTCGGGCCGGGCGAGCCCTTGTCGCAGGACTTCGGCTTCGGTGAGGGGCGCCGCGTAGACGCCGGAAGAAGACAGGCCGGTCAAGGCCGCCAGCAAGGCGGCCCGCCGCCCCAGGAGGGACAGGCAATCGAACATCGAGATCCTCAGGCAGAGCGAACGGACGGATTTCGACGGGACGACCCGCGGCCCCGGTCAGGGGCCCAGGCGTGGGGCGCTACAGGGAAAGCAAGGCGAAACGTCCCGCCGATTCAGGCAGGCGCGGCTCTGGGCGGGCGTTCGAGGCGTGAAGGGGGCAGCGTGTCGACGCGGTCGGCGGGGCCGGCCGGCAACACCTGCGGCCCGGCCAGCGCTGGCCAGGACAGGCGACCGGGAAGCACCGAGGTGAAACACTGGTGGGGATGGCAGTGATCCAGATGGACGGCCTGCGCGGCCGGGTCGGCGGGCGATGACGGGTCGTCGAGCGCCGGCGGGTGTTCATGGTCGTGGACATGATGGCCAAGGTGATCCCCATGGGTGGACAACGCGGCCGTCAGCCCGTCATTCACCCCCTCCCCCAGGGCGTCGCACAGATCCGTCCCCACCGCGTGGGCGGCAGTGAACGAGAGGCACAGCGAGAGGAGGAATGCGATGAACAGACGCATGACGGCGCGGATCGTATCACAAGGTTCAGAAGCGCGGTCCTCGCGCCATCCCTCGCCTGTGGCAGCCCTTCACCATCCCGTTCCGGAACCGTCGTTCCTGGCCTCTGGCGATGCCCCGGGAGAAGGTCGGCACGACGGATGTCGGGAGCACGGAAGATCCGGCCATCGGTTCGCGTGGCAGAACAGTGGCCGCTCGCAAACACTGCCGCGACCACGCATCGCAGGCAATTCAGCGCATCGCGGCCCGTCCGCATGGTGTGCACGGTACATTGACGGAAATTCGCCAGGACGCGCCTGGTCGGGGGGAAGACGAATCGAGGAGATGGTTTGTGAAAGCTGATCTGATCACCACCGCCGTGCTCGAAGACCTTGCCGGCGCAACGGCTTTCCGGCGCGGTGAGGAGTATTTTTCCGTGGGCGCGGTCGGGCGCCTGCGCGTGACCGACGACCGGATCGTTGCCCGGGTTGCGGGGAACGAGTCCTACCAGGTCGAGCTGCGCGACGACGAAGGCGCTCTGGCCTGCGATTGCACGTGTCCGCGGGCGGCCGATGGCCATTTCTGCAAGCATTGCGTGGCCGTCGGACTGGCCTGGCTGGCCGAGGTTTCGGCGATGCAGGAGCCGGGCAAGACATCTGGCAAGGAAAGGCGACGCGATCCCTGGCAGGACATCGAGGATTTTCTGGGCACCTGCTCACGGGAGACCCTGGTTGAACTCCTGCTCGATGTCGCCCGGCGCGACGACAGGCTCTACCAGTCGCTGTTGCTCAAGGCCGAGCGAGTGCGCGGCGGTGGCGATGCGGTCAAGGCATTCCGGCGCACGATCGACGCCGCGTCACGCACCGACGGGTATGTCGACTGGCGCGAGGTCCGTACCTTCGCTGGAAACCTCGACCAGGTTGCCGATTCACTGGCTGAACTGCTCACTCCGGACACGGCCGCCATGCTGGTGGATCTCGCCGAGTACGCCATCGACCGAATCGAGAACGCGCTGGGGCAGGTTGACGACTCGAACGGCGAGATTGGCGGCATCGTTGGTCGCCTGGGCGAGATGCACGTCGAGGCGTGTACGATGGCCAAGCCGGACCCTGTCGCGCTGGCCGAACGCCTGTTCCGCCTTGAAACGACCTTGCCCTTTGGGGTGTGCAGCTTTGACGCCGCAACCTACCGGGACCCCCTCGGCAAGAAGGGCCTGCGACGCTATCGTGAACTGGCTGAAGCGGAGTGGCGCAAAATCGAACCGCGTCAAGATGGCGAGCGTTACGACAGTCATCGCGCCACGATCACCCGCATCATGGAGCGCCTGGCCGAGGCCAGTGGCGACGTCGATGAACTGGTGGCGATCAAATCCGGCGACCTCTCATCGAGCTATCGCTACCTCGCCATTGCCGAGATCCTCGCCAAGGCGGGCCGCGCGGACGAGGCGCTGCAATGGGCGGAACGCGGCCTCGAGGCGTTCCCGGATCGTCCGCACAACGACCTGCGCGATTTCCTGGTGGCGATCTACCTTGAGCGCAGGCGTAACGACGAGGCCCTGCAACTGACCTGGGTTCAGTTCGAGGAACGTCCCGGCCTCGAAACCTTCAAGAAATTGAACGTCGTTTCGGGGAAACTCGGCGTCTGGCCGGCACAGCGCGAGCGAGCGTTGGCCAGGCTCGCGGCGACCACCGCCAGCGAGGCCGCGGCGACCAGTCGCTGGAAACCCAAGCCGTCGCTGCCGAACCATTCGCTGCGGGTTGCGATCGCCTTGTGGGAAGAGGACTGTGATGCGGCGTGGACGGCCGCTCACCAGGGCATCTGTGACCGCAATCTGCTGCTTGCCCTGGCCGGCAAGCTCGAATCCGCCCGGCCGGAGGATGCGATCAGCCTTTACCGGCGCGCGATTCCGACGATCCTGGACGAAACCAATAACTCGGCCTACGCAGAGGGAACCCGATGGATTCGCAAGGTCGGCGGATTGATGAAGGCGCTCGATCAGTCGCGACAGTTCGCCGACTATCTCGCCGAGTTGCGGGTTCGGTTCAAGCCGAAACGGAATTTCATCAAGCTTCTGGATGAGGTCGTGCGCTCGACCGCACAGGTGAAGTGAGCCAGGGATATCCAGTCGTCGGCATCGGATTCCCATGGTGCTCGCCATGCCGGATCGGCGGCCCATGTTGGGTGCTGGCGGCAAGCCATGGTCACCAGGTTCGAGCAATTTTCCACCGCGCAGTCAGCGCGCATCGTGCACCGAAAGGCCGGCATGGAACGTTTCACCATTTCACTCGATGATGCTCTCGCCCGTGAGTTCGACGAACTGACCGCGGCGCGCGGCTACGGCAATCGCTCGGAAGCGGTGCGTGACCTGATCCGCGGCGCCATCGAGAGCGACCGCCGCAATGATCCGCCCTCCGGCCATCGCGTGGCGGCGCTGTCCTACGTGTTCAACCACCACCAGCGCGAGCTCGCCGAGCGGCTGACCGGCATGCAGCACGATCACCACGATCTCACGGTCGCGGCGATGCACAGCCATCTCGACCACGAGAACTGTCTGGAGGCGGTCATTCTCAAGGGTCCGGCGACCCAGGTCCGCCGCTTCGCCGGGGCGCTGCTGGCCGAGCGCGGCGTGCGCCATGGCCAGATCAATCTGATCGCGCTCCAGGCCGAGCACCATCACGCGCACGATGACCAGGGTGAAGAGCATGTCCACTACCGCCCTGCCCGCTGACAACCCGCTCGATCCGGACTCGGCCGCGCTCGGCGAGCAGGCCTGGATCGAGGTCATCCAGAAGATGGACGAGGTCTACAACGACCTGCTGCAGTACGAGGTGGCGCTGGAGGACAAGAACGCCGCGCTCGAGGAGTCGCAGCAATTCATCGAGAGCGTGCTCGGCGCGATGTCGGACATCCTCATCGTGGGCGACCGCCACGGGCTCATCGTCGAAGTCAATCCCGCGCTCTGCCACTTCGCCGGCAGGACTGCCGCCGAACTGGCGGGGCAGCCGCTCTACGACCTCTTTGCCGACGCCGCCGAGCAGACCAGGGCGCGGGAGGTTTTTGCGCGCTTCGGCCGGGACGGGGTGCACGATCAGGAGTTCTTTCTGCGCGCCGGCGACGGGTCGACGGTTCCGGTATCGATGAACTGCACCCCGCGCGTTTCACAGACCGGCAAGCTGATGGGGATGGTGATCACCGGCCGCCCGGTGGGCGAACTGCGTAGGGCGTATCAGGCCCTGCGCCAGGCGCACGACGACCTGAGGCGCACCCAGGGCCAGCTGCTGCACGCCGAGAAGATGATCTCGCTCGGCCGCCTGGTGGCCGGCGTCGCCCATGAGTTGAACAACCCGATCAGCTTCGTGCTCGGCAATGTGCTGTCGCTCAAGCGCTATGCGCAACGTCTCGAGGGCTATGTGAACGCGGTGCATGCCACGGCTGCCGCCGGCGACGCGACCTTGCGCGACCTGCGCCGCGAGCTGCGCATCGAGCGCATCCTGGCCGACCTGCCGGCGCTGATCGACGGCATGATCGAAGGCGCGGAGCGCACCCGCGACATCGTCGACGCGCTGAAACGCTTTGCCGCGGTCGACAAGATGTTGCCGGAGCAGGTGAATCTCAACGAGGTCATCGAACGCTCGGTGCGCTGGGTGGTGCAGAGCGCCTCGGCGAAGGTCGCGGTCGACGTCGATTTGCCGCCCGATTTGCGCTGCGCCGGGTCGTCCGGCCAGTTGCAGCAGGTGGCCATGAATCTCGTCCAGAACGCCTGCGATGCGCTGTCCTCCCGCGACGATGGGCGGCTGCGCATTTCGGGAAAGGCGGCGAACGGCATGGTGAGACTGTGCTTCGCCGACAATGGCCCGGGGATTCCCGAAGCCGATCTGGGCCGCTTGTTCGAACCCTTTTTCACCACCAGGCCGATCGGCCAGGGGACCGGGCTCGGCCTGTCGATCAGTTACACCATCGTCGAGCGCCATGGCGGCGAGCTGACGGCCCGGAATCGGGCGAGCGGCGGAGCGGAATTCATCCTCACCCTGCCGGTGCAGGGCCCGCAATGACCCGCTGAGCGATCGGCCGCGGAGCGGGACTCGCGTCCGGCGTGGCGGTTCTGTCCGGCAGGCAGCGGCCCGCCGCGTCGTCGCCGCGGCCCAGCCAGCCGCCCGAACGCAGCAACAGGCCCATCTCTCGCCGCCGTTGCCCACCATCCGCATGCCACGGATATCTGGCGCAATGATCGCAGCCATTGACAGGAGTTCTGTAACGAATAATAATCATTCGCATTGATTACCCCCGCCGCTCCCGGGAGCGGCCCCTGGCAAGGCATTGCCAGGGCAGCCAGCCACCAAGCATTGCCAGGTAGCCAGCCGGTTCCTTGAACTCTTGGAGGCTTACATGCTGAACCCGCCTGTCCGACACCGACGTCGGGCAATCCACCTCGCCATCGTCTCGGTCATTACAACCCTGCCCGGCATCTCGGCCAATGCCGCTGAGGAAACGACGCTCGGCGAGACCGTCGTCTCGGCGACCCGCCGCGAAACGGCGGTCGACAACATTCCGGCGACCGTAACCACGCTGAACCGCCAGGAAATGGATCGCCGGCTCCCGGGCGACGAGGCCGATCTTTTCCGCGACGAGCCGGACATCACGATGGCGCGCGACCAGCGGCGCTTCGGCGGCACGCGGGTCAACATCCGCGGCATTGAGGACAACCGGGTCGTCCAGCTGATCGACGGCGTGCGCCTGCCGGACTATTACAACGGCGGCGGGCCGACGAATTACACGATGAACGCCGGGTCGGCGCCGATGCTGGATTTCCTGAACCGCGTCGAAGTCGTGCGCGGCCCGGCGTCGAGCCTGTATGGGTCGGATGCCCTCGGCGGCGTCGTCGGCTACCGGACGCTGAACCCGGGCGATCTCCTGACGACGGACGGCAAGGATTACGCCGTGCGGCTGCGCGGCGCCTATTTCGGCGCCAGCGACACCTATTCCGGCAGTGTCATCGGCGCCTGGCGCAGCGAGATGTTCGACGCGCTCATCGGCTACGCCCAATCCTACGGCCACGAAACGGACAACAAGGGGGACAACAACAGTTTCGGCCCCTATCGGTCGACGCCCAATCCGGCGACCACGCACGACCGCGGGGTCCTGGCCAAGTTTATCCTGCGGCCGGCCGCCGGCCACCAGGTGTCGGCCATCGTCGAAGGACGCGAACAGGAAACGCAGACGACCTTCTACCGCATCCCCAGTTCGATGTCCCGCGTGAGCGCGATGAACGGCGACGACGACACCCGCCGTTACCGGGCCAGCCTCGAATACGAGCACCGGCCGACGGACATGTTCTATGACCGCCTGCTCGCCCGCGTCTATCATCAGAATTCCGAGACGCGCAACGACAACGGGCAGACCCGCTCGAACGCGCGCTACACGACAGCGGGCGGCTGTTCGGCGTCGAGCAGCCTGGCGCCGCGGGCAACCTGCGACATCGCCCAGCAATTCAGCTTCGACCAGACCGACAGCGGCCTGAACCTGCAATTCGAATCCGCAACGGACTGGCTCGGCGCCGGCCATCTGCTGACCTACGGCGTCGATCTCAGGCGCCAGCGCGTCGAACAGATGCGTGACGGCACAATCCTCAATGTCAATACCGGCCAGGTCACCAAGGTGCTGGCCGGCGAGGTCTTCCCGCTGCGCGACTTTCCGATTGGCGAAACCGACAGCATCGGTCTGTTCGCCGAGGACCAGATCAGCCTGGTCGACAACCGTCTCCTGCTGACGCTCGGCGTGCGCTACGACAAGTACGACCTGAAGCCGGAACTCGACAGCATGTCGCAACAGGCGCTGACGGCGATGAACCGGCAGGCCGTCGAACAGAGCTACAACCAGACCTCGCCGAAACTGGGCGCCATCTGGAAATTCGATGACATCTATTCGCTTTACGGCCAGATCGCAACCGGTTTCCGGGCGCCGAATTACAACGAGGTCAACGGCGCCTTCCGCAACCCGGCCCAACTCTATGCCATCACGCCCAACCCGGATCTCAAGCCCGAGACCAGCGTCGGCGGGGAAATCGGCTTGCGTGCGGTCAGCGCGACGGCGCGCGGGCAGATCGCGTTCTACGACAACCGTTACACCGATTTCATCGAGAACATGATGCTGCGCTGCCCGGGCGATCCGCGCTGCGTCCGCATCGGTGGCGTCAATTACGTGACCTACATGAACCAGAACCTCGCCAACGTCCGCATCTACGGCGCCGAAGTCCGCGGTTCCTGGAACTTCGCCCACAACTGGCGCGTCGATGGCGCGGTGGCCTACACCCACGGCGAGGATACCGACCGGCACCAGCCGCTGAACAGCATCGAGCCGATGAAAGGCACTTTCGGCGTGATCTACGACACCGGCATCTGGGGCGGCGAGGCGCGCATTCGCGTGGCGGCGGCCAAGACGGATGTGGACGAAACGAACGGCACCTGGTTCAAGCCGCCAGGCTATGCCGTCGCCGATCTTTCCGGCTGGGTGAGCCTGACCCGCCAGAGCCGGATCGTCGTCGCGGTCAACAACCTCTTCGACCAGAAATACTACCTGTGGGGAGACATCCGCCAGGCCGACGCGACCAACCCGACCGGCGTCGAGTTCTACAGCCAGCCGGGGCGCAATGTCCGCGTCGCCCTCCAGGCCGACTTCTGAACAGCCCGCCAGCGCCGGCGGCCCGCCAAACCGGGCCGCCGGCGTTGGCTCGTTCGCGCCGCCCATGCCGCCTCCCCAACTACCCAACCGGGAATTCCCCCCCGCCCCATGACAATGACCCGCCGCCTCTTCCTCGCCTTCGCCCTTGCCCTCGCCGCGCTGCTACCGTGGCATGGCGCGACGGCGCAAAACATCCTCATCGTCGCCACCTCGCCGGTTCCCCCCGGCAAGTTCCGTACGGTTACGGAAATCGCCCAAAAACACGGGTTGACCGTGGAAGCCCGGTTCGCCGAGCGCATTCCCACCGATCAGGTCGCCACGCTGTTCGCCGGGCGTGACGCGGTCATTTTCGACGCCGCGCGCAGCCACATGCAGGATGCGGTCCGCGGCCGGCTGGCCAAGGCGTTGCCCGACCTGAAGGCGCCACATCTCTGGATGAAGGACGACGGCCCGCAGGGCCACGGCTTTCCCGAGGCGACCGCCGCCACCCTGCACGCTTACTACACCAACGGCGGACGCGCCAACTTCGACGGCTTCTTCGCGACGCTCGCCGCCCACCTGCGTCAGGAACCGCCGCCCAAGGTGGCGCCGCCTTTCATCTTTCCCGATGCGGCCATCTATCACCCGCAGGCGCCGGGGCGCATCCTGGCGACGCCGGGCGACTATTTCCGCTGGCGCCACATCGACCCGGCCAAGCGCCCGCCCACCATCGCCATCGCCATGCACCAGATCTACATCGGCGCCGAGCAGACGACCTTCATCGACGATCTCGTCGCCCGCATCGAAGCCGGCGGCGCCATCGCCCTTCCCTATTTCGCCGGCGTGATGAGCCCGCACAAGGCCATGCTGACGCTGGACGGACGCGTCATCGCCGACGTCGTCATCAACACCCAGATCGTCCTCGACCCCGAGGGCCGGCGCCGCGAACTGGCCGAACTCGGCATTCCCGTCACCCAGGCGCTGTCCTACCGCAAGGGCGACGAGGCCGCCTGGCGCGCCGACCCGCAGGGCGTCCCGCTGCTCGACGTGCCGTTCTATCTCTCCCAGGGCGAGTACGCCGGGATCATCGACGCGGTCGTCGCCAGCATCTCCGACCGGCAGACCGGCGAGATCGTCGCCATCCCCGAACAGACCGCCGCCGTTGTCAACAAGGCGCTGAACCTCGCGCGCCTCCAGCGCAAAGCCAACGCCGACAAGAAGGTGGCGATGTTGTTCTGGAACTACCCCTCGGGTGAAAAGAATCTCTCGGCCTCGTTCATGAACCTGCCGCGCAGCTTCGAGGTCACGCTCAAGGCCCTCCAGGCCGCCGGCTACGACACGCACGGCGAATCGGAAACCCTCCTGATCAACAACCTGCAGCGCCTGCTCGCGCCCTTCTATCGCGACGGCGAACTGCAGCGCCTGCTCGACGATGGCCTGGCCGAGCGTCTGCCGGTCGCCACTTACCGCGCCTGGCTGAAGCAGCTGCCGCCGGCGCTCCGCGATGCCTTGCAACAGCGCTGGGGCGACCCGGAAAAATCGGCCATGGTCGTCGTCGACCGTGGCGAAGCATTCTTCGTCATTCCGCGCCTCGCCGTCGGCAAGATCGTCTTCACGCCGCAGGCGCCGCGCGGCGAACGCTGGGAAGAAGCCGAGAAGGCGCTCTACCATTCGACCAGCGCGGCGCCCTCGCATTTCTACCTGGCCCACTACCTGTGGCTGCGCGAGCGATTGAAAGCCGACGCCATCGTCCATTACGGCACGCACGGCTCGCAGGAATGGCTGCCCGGCAAGGAGCGCGGCCTCACGGTCAGCGACTACCCGATGCTCGCCGTCGGCGACGTGCCGGTCATCTACCCCTACATCGTCGACAACATCGGCGAGGCGCTGCAGACCAAGCGGCGCGGCCGCGCCGTGGTCGTCAGCCACCAGACGCCGCCCTTCGTTCCCGCCGGCCTGCACGAAGCGCTGACCGCCATCCACGACCTGCTGCACCAGTGGCTGGCGCAGGACGACGGCGCGGTCAAGGAGAAGCTTGCGGTCGACCTGAAAAAAAGGGTCAAAAAGGAACGCATCGACAAGGACATGGGCTGGAGCGATGCGCGCATCGAGCGCGAATTCCGCGCCTTTGTCGACGCGTTGCACGACCATCTGCACGAACTGGCGCAGAGCGCCCAGCCGCTCGGCCTCCACACCTTCGGCCAGGCGCCGCTGGAAACGCATCGCCTGGGCACCGTGCTGCTGATGCTCGGCAAGGATTTCCGGGAGGCCGCCAGCCGCCGGATGGGCGTTCCCGAAGCTGATCTCGACGAGATTTTCGTCGGCGACTACACGAAGATGGCCGAAACCCCCGCCTTCCGCCTGCTCGCCGACACGCTCTCCGGACGCTCGCCGCTACCGGCGGATCCGGCGCTCGCCGCGCAGATCGAACAGGGGCGCCGCTGGTACGCCGATCTCGGCGCGCAAGGCGAGATCGAGGGCTTGCTGTCGGCGCTCGCCGGCCGGCACCGGCCGACCTCGTACGGCGGCGACCCGATCCGGAATCCCGACGCCCTGCCCACCGGCCGCAACCTCTACGGCTTCGACCCCTCGCGCGTACCCAGCAAGCAGGCCTGGGAAGCCGGCAAGGAAGCCGCCGAGGCGCTGATCGCCGCGCACACTGCGAAGACCGGCCGGCCGCCGAAAAAGCTCGCCTTCACCCTGTGGTCGGTCGAGACCATGCGCCACCAGGGCATCCTCGAAGCGCAGGCGCTATGGACGCTTGGGGTCGAGCCGGTGTGGGATGCCGGCGGCCGCGTCACCGATGTCCGGCTGGCGCCGCGCGAGCAACTCGGCCGGCCGCGCGTAGATGTCGTCCTCTCGGCCACCGGCCTCTACCGCGACCACTTCCCCAACGCCATGAAGCAACTGGCCAAGGCGGTCGAACTCGCCGCCCGCGCCGTTGAGCCCGACAATCCGGTGTACGCCAACAGCCGCGCCATCGCCGAGCGCCTGGTCCGCCAGGGCGTGCCGGAGAAGGCCGCGCAGCGCGCCGCCGAGACGCGCATCTTCTCCAACGAATCGGGGCGCTACGGCACCGGGCTGGACGACGCCGCGCTCGCCACCGGCACTTGGAAGAGCAAGGGCGAGGGCGACCGCAAGCTGGCCAGCCTCTACCTGTCGCGCATGCAATTCGCCTACGGCAGCGACGAATCCGCCTGGGGCAGCAAGGGCATCGCCGACGCCGGCGAGTCTGGCGACACCAGCGGCGCCAAGGTCAATTTGTACGCAGAACACCTGAAAGGCACCGAGGGCGCGGTTCTCTCGCGCAGCTCGAATCTCTACGGCATGCTGACCACCGACGACCCCTTCCAGTACCTGGGCGGCATCGGCGCGGCGGTGCGCCTGCTCGACGGCAAGGCGCCCGAGCTCTATATCTCGGATCTGCGCGCCACCACCGCCGAGGGCAAGGGCAGCCGCATCGAAGGCGCCGGCCAGTTCCTGGCCAAGGAACTCGCCACCCGCAACTTCCACCCCGGCTACATCCGGGGCCTGATGGCCGAAGGCTATTCGGGCACATTGCAGGTGCTCGACGGCATCAACAACTTCACCGGGTGGACCACGGTGTCGCGCGAAATCGTCCGCGACGACCAGTGGCAGGAGTTCGTCGATGTCTATGTCCGCGACAAGCACAAGCTGGGGTTGAAAAACTGGTTCGAGAAGAACAACCCGCACGCTCTGGCGCAAAGCATCGAGAAAATGCTGGAAATGGCCCGTCATGGCTACTGGCAGGCCGACGCCAGGACCGTCGTCGAACTGAAGCAGCGCTACCGCGAACTGGCCAAGCGTTACGACGTGAAGAGCGACAACGCCGCCTTCGAAAAATTCGCCGCCGCAGGCTTCGGCCTGGTCGCACCGCTACCGGCGCCGACCCCGTCGCCGACCCGGGTGCAAAGCGCCGCCGACCTGGTCGCGCCGCCCCCGCCCGCTGCTCCGCCGCAAATCACCGGCATGACGCTGGAGAAGGTGGACAAGCGCTCGCCGGAAGTCCCGCCCCTGGCGCTGGCCGGCGGCGGGCTGCTGCTCCTGGCAACCGCTGGCGGCGCACTGACCACCGTTCGCCGCCAGCGGAGGGCCGTATGAATGGCAACCCCCGCTCGCTTCTGCCGCACTTTCCCTGAAACACTGGAGTCATCCCCATGCAAGCCAACCTGATCGAACTGTCGATGTACCAGATCTCGCAAATCTTCCTGATCCCGACCCTGCTGCTGATCGCCGCCCTCTTCCTTTACGCCTTCTGGGTCCTCGGCGAATTCGTCCTGCTCGCCTGGTACCGGCGACGGGGCAAGGGCCGCCCGCTGGTCACGGAATTCCGCCAGAATTTCCGGTTGACCGCGGATCAACTCGACCTCATCGCCCACCGTCACCTCGAAGTGCCGCGCATCGCCAGCCGCGTGACGCCGATGCTCGGTCTCGTCGCCACCATGATCCCCATGGGCCCGGCGCTCAAGTCGCTGTCCGACGGCAACCTGGCCGACGTTTCCAACAACCTGACCATCGCCTTCTCGGCCGTCATCCTGGCGCTGATCGCCGCCTCGATCACCTACTGGGTGGTCAACGTCCGCCGCCGCTGGCTAGCCGAGGAACTGGTCGAAATCGAAGCCCTGCGGAGCCAGGTCGCATGAGCCTGAAGCTTCTTCACGAAACCGAGACCGAGGACCCGATCCTGTCGGTGGTCAACCTGATCGACATCTTCCTCGTCATCATCGCCGCGCTGCTCATCACCGTGGCGCAGAACCCGTTGCTCAACCCCTTCAACAAGCAAGACGTGACCGTAATCACCGACCCCGGCAAGCCGAACATGGAAATGGTCGTCAAGAAGGGCGAGAAGATCGAGCACTACAAGGCCAACGGCGCCATCGGCAGCGGCGATGGCGAGAAAGCCGGCATCGCCTACCGCATGAAGGACGGCTCGATGATCTACGTTCCCGAAGGCGGGGAGTGACTCCATTGCCGGAGCAGTCGTGACAAGCGGACGCGGCGGCCGCCGGGGAAAGCCGGCGGAAACGCTGGCTGCCAGCCGCCCCCAACACCCCGAACTGCGGGTGAGCGGGGTCCACGGCGGGGCGCTACGGGAGATCCGCCGACTTCGCCCTGCCGGGCAGACGGCCGGATTCACGGAATTGATCCCCATCAAAACGCGAATCATTCGCATTCTATAAAATCTCGCCGTTCTCGACCAACCGGCAAGCCAGCCTCCGCCCGCCAGCCACGTCATCCCGGAGCTACCATGGCCTTGCCGCAACTGCGCCCCGTCGCGCTATCCGTTCTCGTCGCCGTTTCCACCGCCCAGGCCGAAGAAAGCAGCCTGCCGCCTGTCAACGTCACCGCCAAGGGTTACGCCCGGGCCGATATCGATACCCCCAATGCCACGCTCACGCTGACGCGCGACGACATCGCCGAGGGCGGCGCCCAGAATGTCGGCGAAGCGCTCAAGGGCCATCCCGGTCTGGCCGTCAATGTGGACGGCGCCTGGGGCCAGAACCCGGTCATCCGGGGTCTCAAGCGCGAATCCATCGTCCTGCTCGGCGACGGCATACGCGTCAACTCGGCCCAGCCATACGGCGCCGTCGCCTCGATGTTCCAGCTCGACCTGCTCGAACGCGTCGAGGTCGTCCGCGGCCCGGCGTCGGTGGTGCACGGCAGCGGCGCGCTGGGCGGCGTGGTCAACCTGATCGGCCCGCAGGCACGCTTCGGCACCGGCCTGACCGGCGATTTCGGGCTCGGCTACGATTCGGTCAGCAAGGGCGGCTACGGCTCGGCCAAGGCGAACTACGGCGACGAGCGGCAAGCGCTGATGGTCGCCGCGGGTTATCGCGACATGGGCGATTACAGGTCGCCAGACGGCACCGTCGACAGGACGGGTTATGAAAGCCAGAGCGTGATCGCACAGTACCGGCTCATGCTCGGCGACCGCACCAGCCTGCGCCTGGGCATCGAAAACCATATCGACCGCGACGTCTGGTTCCCCGGCTCCAACCAGCGCCCGGCACAGCCGCCGGGCCTCGGGATGGTCACCATTCACTCGCCGCAGAACGAACGCACCCGCTACGACGCCGGCCTCGAGTACAAGAGCGGCGGCGAGGATCCGCTCAACCTCCAGGCGACCGTCTACCGGCAGGAAGTCGAGCGCCAGATCGACGCCTGGAGTTCCTCCTTGCAGCGCGACCGGGTGCGCACCGATGTGTCCTTCGACACCAACGGCGCGCTGTTCAAGGGCGACTGGCTGGCCTTCCCGCAACACCTGCTCTCCTTCGGCATCGACTGCTGGCAGACCAAGTCCAGTCCACAGCGCTACATCGACGGCAATCCGCCGCTCTACAACAGCAACACCTTCATGCCGCCCTTCGTCAACGGCCGCCTGAACGCGGTGGGCGTCTACGCGCAGGACGAATGGAGCATCGGCGACTTCAAGCTCAGCATTGGCGGCCGCTACGACCGGGTGGGCGGCGATGCCGACAGCTACCTCGTCCCGAAGGTGACGCCGCCGCAAGGCTTTACCTCGTCCAGCACCAATCTCGAACGGACCGATGGCGCGTTCTCGTGGTCACTTGGCGGCCTCTGGCAGCCCAGCCCGGCTTTCGTCCCCTACCTCAGCTTTGCGCGCGCCTTCCGCGCCCCCGACTTGCGCGAGCGCTTCGAGTCCTCGGAACGCGGCGACGGCTATTTCTATTTCGGCAACCCGCAGGTCGAGCCGGAAACCGCATTCAACAGCGAGATCGGGCTGAAGGGGACGAGCAGCGATTTCAGCTACACGCTCTCCGCCTACTACAACCGGATCAGCGATTACCTCGCCGGCCGCGTCACCGGGCAAACCTTTCAGGGGCTGCCGGTCAAGATGACCGAGAACATCGGCCGCGCTTCGATCAAGGGCTTCGAAGCCGAGGGGCGCTACCGGCTGGCCGGCAGCCAGTACCTGCTGGCCGGATTCTCTGTTCTGCGCGGCTGGAATTCAGTCGACAACGAGCCGCTCCCGCGCATGCCGGCCGACGAAATGTCGCTCGGCTGGGAAGGCGGCATCGCCCCCGGCTGGACGCTCGACGCCCGTCTGCGCCTGGTCGCTGCCCAGGATCGGGTCGCCAGCAAATTCACCCGTGGCACCGAGAACCCGACCGCTGGCTTCGGCACCGCCGACATCGGCGCCACCTGGCGCATCAACAAGCGCAACACCCTGCGTGCGGCGATCCGCAACCTCGCCGACAAGGCCTATGTCGAACCGCTGACCGAGGGTGTCTCCGGCTACGAGATCCTGGCGCCCGGGCGCAACCTCCAGCTGAGCTGGCGCGGCAGCTTCTGACGCATGGCCGACCATTACCCGCTCCTGCTCACGGCCCATCTGCTGTGCGCCATGACCTTCGGTGGCGCCGTGATCTTCGAAGTGCTGATCCTCGAATCGCTGCACCGGCGGCTGCCGCCGGAAACCATGCACGCCGTCGAGACCGGCATCGTCCTGCGCGCCAGAAAGCTGATGCCGTGGGTGGTCGGGTTGCTGTTCGTCAGCGGCCTGGCCATGCTGCATGTCCGTTTCCCGCACTTCGCCGGCCTCGGCGACTCGACACTCGGGCGCCTGCTGACGCTCAAGGTCGGCCTCGCCGGCATCGTTCTCGCCTGTTTCGTGACGGCGCTGACCCTGTTCGCCCTGGGCGGCATGACCCCGGCGCGCTTCACGCTTATTCATCGCGTCGTCTTTACCTGCGTCGTCAGCATCACGGTGCTGGCCAAGGCCATGTTTTTTCTATGAGCAGACAATCACCATGAAATTTGCCCGTTTTTTGCCGTCGACCGCAACCGCCGCGGCCATCTTCCTCTTCGCCGCAGCGGCAGCCCGCGCCGCCGACACCCCGCATGGCGATCACGGCAGCACCGACACACGCCAGGCCATTACGCTCGATGCCGGCGAAAAGCATTTCCTGCTGAGCGAGATGCGCCATTTCCTCGTCGTCGTCCAGCGCATCGTCGCCGCCAATCAGGCCGGCGACATGCCCGCCGTCGCCACCGCCGCCGCCAGCGCCGGTCTCAAGGCCCACCAGGCCGACTTCGCCGATCCCGGCTCACTCGTCCACAGCATCCGCCGCAAGGCGCCCAAGGACTTCTTCCCGCTCGGCAAGGCAACGCACGAGGCCTTCGACCAAATCGCCAGCGTCGCCACCGCCCACGCCGACAAGGACGCCGTCAACCGCCTGCTGGCCGACAACCTGCAGCGCTGTGTCGCCTGCCACGCCAGCTATCGGATCGACGACGGCCACCGCTGAACGCGGGCACCATTCCCGGGCCGCCCGCATCGACCCCGGGCGGACCTGCCCGCCACACCACGACAAGGCCACGGCCGCTCCGTGGCTTCATTCTGCCCAACAAATACGAATAATTCGTATTTACAACCCAGAAACTTCTCTGTAGGATACGAATCATTCTCAACAATTCGGAATGATTATGCGCCGCCTGTTCCTGAACGCCCCCCTTGCCGGCATCCTGTTCCGGCGCCGGGTGCCTGCCCTGCCGGTGTAGCGATGCCGGCCGTCGAACTCTGGGCCGGCGCCCTCAGCCTGTTGCTGATCCACGGCGAAAGCGGCTGCCCACACTCCGCGCTGAACGCCGCCCGCCTGCTCGAACGCCTCAGCAACGCACCCGACCTCGACGACGAGACCCGCGAACTGTGCGAACGCGCCAGCTACCGGCTCGGTCAGCTCCCACACAAGGAAACGCCGCATGCTGGCGCCACTTGAGAACCGTTCCCTGATCGAGCGCGAGCCAGCCCTTTCGCTGGAGGAACGCGTGGCGCAACTGGAAGCGGCCAACCTGGCGCTGCGCGATGCCCTGCGGGAATCGCGCCAGGCCCAGAAGCGCAGCGCCACCCTGGCCGCCCGCAAGATCGTTGCCCAGGACAACGAGATCAGCCGGCTGCAAAACCTGCTGCACGCCAGCCGCGAACGGGCGGCGGCGCTCGAATCGGGGCAGGCGATCGTCGAACTCGGCCGGCGGCTGATACTTCTGAGCGAGGCCAACGCCGAATTGGCCGCGGCTGCCCGCCGCGTCTGCCGGCTCGACAAGACCCTGTGCACGGCGCACGCGGAATGCCTCCGCCTGTCCAGCGCACGCGACCAGGCCATCCATTTCCTCGCAGCCAACGCCGACGCCTGCCTCGAGTACTGCGACTGACCGCACTTTCGTCTTCTTTCGCCAGCCAACCGGGACGCCGGCCAGCCAGTCCCTTGTCCAAGGAGCCCCCATGTCCGAGGTAGCTTTCCACGTCGCCGGCGGCCTGTTCAGCCAGTCCGGACCCTCCCTGACCCTGCCGCGCCCCGATGCCACCCCAACCCCCGTGCACGGCTCGCGCCGGCGCAAGCTCTGGGAAATTCCGCACAAGTTCCACTGCCCGGTGATCGGCGTCTGTTTCGACGTTGACGAACTGCGCGGGCTGATGACCAGGATCATGCATTTCCCGCGCGACACCAGCGATTTCGTGCTGCACACGACGGCGGTGGGCGCCTGCGAGGAACGCAGCCGGCTCGCCGAATTGCTGCACAAACAGCTTGAAAGGCGCTTCCAGTTGAGCATACGCCGTCACTCCACCGCCCGCAGCAGCGACGCCCTCGGCGCAATGTGGCGGGAAGCGTTGGCCAACGGCGGCGAAATTCCGGCCGCCCTCTGGTCGTGCTGGACGCACCCGGCCTGCGACGCGACACTGGAGCACGCGATTTACGGCGACATCCACATGATCCAGCATCAGGTCGGCAGCGGCGCGCGCGCCGACCTGAACACCCTGAAGGCCCTGCGCGCCGACAACGCGCAACTGCGCCGGCAACTCGACGCCGCCCGCCGCGAGAACGAAGCGATGCGCAGCGAGAAATCCAGCGCCACACAGGCGCTCGGCGCGCGCATCGCCGAACTGCGCGCCGACCTGGCCGGCAAGGACGCGTGGGGCGCCAGCCTGACCGCGCAACTCGACCAGTTGCGCCGGATCCTGCCCGACCTCAGGGACCGCCAAGCGCTGGCCCGCCGCGCCAGCGATGCGGAAGCCCGGATGAGCGCCCTGAGCGCCCACGCCGCCGCACTGGAAGATGAGATCGCCAGCCTGAAACGGCAGCTTGTGCAACGGGCAACGGCGCCGGCCGCCGCCGATTCCGAAATCCGCCCTCTTTCGGCCGTCGACCGCAACAGTGCGGTGAATGTCGCCGGCAAGTGCGTCCTCTGCGTCGGCGGCCGCACCGGCGCGGTCGACGCTTACCGGCAGGTCATCGAGGAGCGCGGCGGGCGCTTCCTGCACCACGACGGCGGACTCGAGGAGAGCCTGCACCGCATCGACGCCGCCCTCGCCGCCGCCGACCTGGTCATCTGCCAGGCCGGCTGCATCAGCCACAACGCCTATTGGCGCGTCAAGGAACAGTGCAAGCGCACGGGCAAGCCGTGCCTCTACATGAAGACCGCCGGCGTCTCCGGACTGTCCCGCCTGATCGAGGCCAACGACACCGAGGAACCACTACCGGTAGTATGAAATCATTCAATACACACCATATCTAGCGGTTCGGAGCTTGACAAGCTGGCCGAACGCCGCCTAGACTTCGCCTCGTTGATGGTTCCCTTCGGGGATTAAAACGGGAATCCGGTGCCGGACCGCCAGGTCCGAATGCCGGGGCTGCCCCCGCAACTGTCATCGGCGAGCGTTCCGCCCATCTTTGCCACTGGTCTGCGACCGGGAAGGCGGCGGGAAGCGTCGAGCCGAGAGCCAGGAGACCTGCCGCAACGTCCTTCCAACCAACGATGGGGCGGGGTGTCCCTGAAAGGTCTGTGCGTGGCAGTGTTTTCATCCGTTCGTGAACGTCGACCGCAACCGGCTCCTGCCGGACGGCGCCGTATCGCGTCCGGCACGCACCCCCGATTCTCCGCCCCCCATGCCGGAGAATCGCCGTGTCCTCGAATGCATTAGCGCTTTCCGCCCATAGCGTGGCGGCCCTGCAGGTCATCCGCCGCAACGGCGCCGTCGTCGAATTCAATCCCGAGAAGATTTCGGTCGCGCTGACCAAGGCATTCCTCGCCGTCGAGGGCAGCCAGAGCGCCGTGTCCTCGCGCGTCCGCGAGGTCATCGCCCGGCTGACCGAGACCGTCGTCCGCTCCTTGACCCGCCGCCTGCCCGACGGCGGCACGGTGCATATCGAGGACATCCAGGACCAGGTCGAGCTGGCGCTGATGCGCTCCGGCCAGCACGACGTCGCCCGCGCTTATGTGCTCTACCGCGAACGGCGCGCGGCGGAACGCGCCGCCGTGGCCGCCGTGCAAGGAATGCCGGCGCTGCACGTCACCGTCGGCGGCGAACGCCGGCCGCTCGACCTCGCCGCCCTGCTGCAAACCTGCGCGGCCGCCTGCGCCGGGCTGGGCGACGGAGTCTCGGCACAGACCATCGTCGACCAGGCGTTGAAGAACCTCTATGACGGCGTCGCCCTGGCCGATGTCAAGCAGGCGCTGATCCTCGCTGCGCGCACCCTGATCGAGCGCGAACCCGGCTACGACTACGCCACCGCCCGCCTGCTGCTGGCCAGCCTCAACGAAGAAGTGGCGGCGAATCCCGCGGTCGACGCCGATTATTTCCCGGTTTTCGTGCAGCGCGGCATCAGCGCCGAACTGCTCGACCCGCGCCTGGCCGACTACGACCTCGCCCGCCTGGCCGCCGCGCTGAAGCCGGAACGCAACCAGCTGTTCGGCTACCTCGGCCTGCAAACCCTGTACGACCGCTATTTCCTGCACATCGAAGGACGCCGCATCGAAACGCCGCAGATCTTCTTCATGCGCGTCGCCATGGGGCTGGCGCTCAATGAAATCGACCGTGAAACCCGCGCCATCGAATTCTACGACCTGATTTCCAGCTTCGACTTCATGTGCTCGACGCCGACCCTGTTCAACAGCGGCACGCTGCACTCGCAGTTGTCGTCGTGCTACCTGACGACGGTGGCCGACGACCTCGACGGCATCTACCAGAGCATCAAGGAAAACGCCCTGTTGCAGAAATACGCCGGCGGCCTGGGCAACGACTGGACGCCGGTGCGCGCGCTGGGCAGCCGCATCAAGGGCACCAACGGCCAGAGCCAGGGCGTCATTCCCTTCCTCAAGGTGGTCAACGACACGGCCGTCGCGGTCAACCAGGGCGGCAAGCGCAAGGGCGCGGTGTGCGCCTACCTGGAAACCTGGCACCTGGACATCGAGGAATTCCTCGAACTCCGGAAGAACACCGGCGACGAGCGCCGCCGCACGCACGACATGAACACCGCCAACTGGATTCCCGACCTGTTCATGCAGCGGGTGATCGCCGGGGCGGGATGGACGCTGTTCTCGCCGGTCGACACGCCCGACCTGCATGACAAGGCGGGAGCCGAGTTCAAGGCCGCCTACGAAGCCTATGAAGCCAAGGCCGCTGCCGGCCAGTTGAAGCTGCACAAGAAGATTCCCGCCGTGCAGCTGTGGCGCAAGATGCTGACCATGCTGTTCGAGACCGGGCACCCGTGGATCACCTTCAAGGACGCCTGCAACCTGCGCTCGCCGCAGCAGCACGTCGGCGTCGTGCATGGCTCCAACCTGTGCACCGAGATCACGCTGAACACCTCGGATTCCGAAACGGCGGTGTGCAACCTCGGCTCGGTCAACCTGCTGCGCCATCTGAAAGACGGCGAACTGGATCGGGAAAAACTCGCCCGTACGGTGTCGACCGCGCTGCGCATGCTCGACAACGTCGTCGACATCAACTTCTACGCCACCCCCAAGGCGCGCAACGCCAACCTGCGCCACCGGCCGGTCGGCATGGGCATCATGGGCTTTGCCGACTGCCTGTACCAGCTCGGTATTCCCTACGCCTCGCCGCAAGCCGTCGAATTCGCCGACCGCAGCATGGAGGCCGTCTGCTACCAGGCCTACTGGGCGTCGACCGAACTGGCGAAGGAACGCGGCCGCTATTCCAGCTTTACCGGCAGCCTGTGGGACCAGGGCATCCTGCCGCACGAGTCGATTCGCCTGATCGAGGAAGGGCGCGGCGAGGCGGTCGACCTCAACCGCGAGGCGCGTCTCGACTGGGCCGCGCTGAAGGATCGCATCGCCCGTTACGGCATGCGCAATTCCAACTGCGTCGCCATCGCGCCGACCGCGACCATCTCCAACATCGTCGGCGTCTCGGCCAGCATCGAGCCGGCCTACCAGAACCTCTACGTCAAATCCAACCTGTCCGGCGAATTCACCGTGGTCAACGAAGCGCTGGTCCGCGACCTCAAGGCGCTAGCCCTGTGGGACGAGGTGATGGTCGCCGACCTCAAGTATTTCGACGGCTCGCTGGCCCGCATCGACCGCGTGCCGGACGAACTCAAGGCGCGCTACGCCACCGCCTTCGAAATCGACCCGGTGTGGCTGATCGAAGCCGCCGCCCGCCGCCAGAAATGGATCGACCAGGCGCAATCGCTCAACCTCTACCTCGCGCTGCCCTCCGGCAAGAAACTTGACGAAATCTACAAACTGGCGTGGAAGCGCGGCTTGAAGACGACCTACTACCTGCGCACCCTCGGCGCCAGCCAGGCCGAGAAGGCAAGCGGGCGGGATGACTCGGTGGTGCCCGACGAGGCGCCGAAATTCTGCGCCATTGACAATCCGACCTGCGAGGCCTGCCAATGAACGCCGCGTTCCGTTTCGACGACTGGGATACGCCTGCCGCGACGGTTGCGGTCGACCCCGAAAAACCGGCAAAAACCGCAGCCGACCGCGACAACGCGCCGGCGCTCGCCCCGATCAACGCCGCAGACAAGCGCATCGTCAACGGCCACGCCGACATCAACCAGCTCGCCCCGTTCAAATACCCGTGGGCTTGGGAGTTCTTTCTCAAGGCCAACCGCAACCACTGGACGCCGCTGGAAATCGGCATGGCGCAGGACGTGCACGACTACCACCACAAGCTGACCCCCGCCGAGCGTCATGTCTTCGAGAACGTCCTCGCCTACCTGACCACCTCCGACATCCTCGCCATGCGCAACATCGGCCTGGCGGTCATGGAGAAGATGAGCGCGCCGGAGATCCAGATCTACCAGGCCCGCCAGGTCTACGAGGAAGCGCTGCACACCTGGGCCTACCAGCACTGCATCGAAAGCATCGGCCTCGACCAGCAGGAAATCTACAACCGCTACCGCGTCGTGCCGGAAATCCACGGCAAGATCGTGCTCTCCAACCGCCGACTGGACAAGGTGTTGCGCTCGGACTTCGACCTGACCGACCGCGCCAACCTGCACGACTTCGCCCTGTCCTACTTCTTCTTCGCGGTGATCTTCGAGGGCTGCTGGTTCTACAACGGCTTCACGCCGATCTTCGCCCTGCAGCGGCGCGGCCTGATGAAGGGCGCCGCCGAGCAGTTGCAATACATCATGCGCGACGAGGTGCTGCACTGCGCCTTCGGCATCCGCGTCGTGCGCGAACTGCTGACCGAGGAGAGCCTGAGCCTCGACCCGGCCGCGCTGCGCGAACTGTGGGATGAAGCCGAGGCGGCCGAGATCGCCTACGCGGCTTTCATCCTGCGCGACCCGATTCTCGGCTACAACGCCGACCTGCACGTGCAGCAGTTCCGCTTCATCGCCAACCGCCGCGCCCGCCAGGTCGGCGTCGCCGAGCCTTTTCCTGGCGCCGAGAACGTCCTGCCCTGGCTCGACGAGCAGGCCAACCTGAGAAAGGAGAAGAACTTCTTCGAAACGCGCGTCACCGAGTACCAGACCGGCGGGGCGCTGGCTTGGGAGTGAGCGCAACCCTGGCGGCCGTCCGCCGGCTGGCGGGCGGGGATCGCGCCGCCATCCTCGAACACCTGCTGGCGCTGAACCGCGACGACCGCTACGGGCGCTTCGCCAGCGCCCTCTCCGACGACGCCATCGCCGGCTATGTCGCGCGCATCGCGCTCGACGACGATCTCGCTTTCGGCCTCGGCTGCCCGCTCTCGGCCTTCATCCACCTCGCCATGCATGGCCGGATCGGCGAACTCGGCGCCAGCGTCCTGCCGGCCTGCCGCCGGCAAGGCCAGGCGCGTCGTCTTTTCGCCGCCGCCCTGGCGCAGGCCGGCCATCTCGGCATCACCCATGTCCACCTCGCCACCGGCCACCCGGCCGCGGTGTACATCAGCCGGAGGCTCGGTTATGTGGTGGAAATCCGGCCGGCCGTGCCGCACGCGACGATCAGACTGGGCGACACCGGTCAATAAAGCTCCGATTTCCAGTTGACAACAATTCTCATTAACATGAAAATACGACCCGTTCTCGTTCGTATCCTTGACTCACATGACACCGCAAACCAAACCCGCCAATACGCCGCCACCCGCCGCCATCCGGATGCTGCGTCCGCGCATCGACAGCGAGCAACTGCTGCAGGGTGCGTCAGCCATCGAAATCGCCCACGGTGGCCAGATCTACCTGCTGCGCGTCACCCGCGAGAACAAGCTGATCCTGACCAAATAGCCTTTTCCTTTTCGCTGTACCCCTCTCCTTCCCGGTAGCCAGCCAGCACCAAGCCAGCGAGCCAACGGCTTTTTCTCCTGACGGCGGGTACGCTCGCCCGAAAATTCCGATGAGCTACGCCCTGCCCCGCCCCACCCAGTTTCAGCGCAGCAGCCTGCTGGCGGTGGTCATCGCGCTGCATGCCGGCATTCTTCTGCTGATCCTGGCGGCGAAAACGGTAGCGCCCAAGATCATCGAGATGCCGCTGATGGTCGAGCTGCTGCAGCCGCCGGAACCCCTGAAGGCGCCGGAACCGGAAGCCAGGCCGCTGCCGGTCGTCCGCCCGCAGCCGCTGCGCCAGAAGCCGGCGCCGGTTCCCAGGGCGCCGGCGCCGCTCCCGGTCATCGAGTCCACCGCCAGCACGGCGCCGGCGCCCGCGGCGATCGCCGCCCCGCCCGAGAACCCGGTGGCGTCGGCCGCGCCGGCCGAGACGGCCTTCAGCCAGGCGCGCTTCGACGCCAACTACCTGAACAACCCGCCGCCGCCCTACCCGCCGCTGTCCAGGCGCCTCGGCGAGGAGGGCAAGGTCATCCTGCGCGTTTCGGTCAATCCCCAGGGCGCCGCCGACAGCGTGGACATCAAGACCTCGTCGGGCAGCCCGCGCCTCGACGAGGCGGCGCAGAAAACCGTCCGCAACTGGAAATTCATCCCCGCCCGGCGCGGCGACACGGCTGTCCAGAGCTGGGCGCTCGTCCCCGTCATTTTCAAACTGGAGCAGTAGTCATGCAGGAGAACTCTTTCGGCTTCGCCCACGTTCTGGCCAACGGCGACGGCGTTTCCTGGACGGTCACCGTGATTCTGGCCCTGATGTCGCTGGCCAGTTGGTACCTGATCCTGGCCAAGACCCTGGACTGGTGGCGGATGCGCCGCGCCGCGCGCGCCGTCGGCGCCTTCTGGTCGGCGGGCAGCGTCGGCGAAGGCATCGAACGCCTGCGTGCGGCAGGCAGCGACAGCCCCTACGCCCAACTGGCCAGCCAGGCCAGCATCTGCAACGCCGATTGCGAAACCGCCGCCGGTCGCCTGGCCGCCCGCTTCGACCCGGCCGAGCAGATGGAACGCGCCCTGCGCCAGCAGCTCACCAGCACTCAGGCGGCGATGGAAAACGGCCTCACCCTGCTCGCGACGACCGGCGCCACCGCCCCCTTCGTCGGCCTCTTCGGCACCGTCTGGGGCATCTATCACGCGCTCATCGCCATCGGCCTTTCCGGCCAGGCGGCGCTGGAAAAGGTCGCCGGCCCGGTCGGCGAGGCGCTGATCATGACCGCCGCCGGCCTCGCCGTCGCCCTGCCGGCGGTCTTCGCCTACAACGCCTTCACCCGCGCCAACCGCGTCCTGCTCGCCGATCTCGATGCCTTCGCCCACGACCTGCACGCCTTCTTCACCGTCGGCAAGCCCTTCGTCGCCAACAGCGCGCAGATCCACCCGATGCGCGCCCGCGCCGCCAGCGGAGCCGCGTAAGTGGCGATCGGCAGCTTCAATTCGCCCGGCGCCCAGGCGCCGATGGCCGAGATCAACACGACGCCGCTGGTCGACGTCATGCTCGTCCTGCTCATCATCTTCATCATCACCGCGCCGCTGATGACGCACTCGGTCAGGGTCGAACTGCCGCGCGCCGCGAGCGCGCCGACACCGGACAAGCCGCTGACGCTGCAGGTCAGCATCGACGGCGACAACCGCGTTTTCGTCGGTTCCGAGGCGGTCGACCGTGGCGAACTGGAAAGCCGCTTCCGCGAGGCGGTCCGCCATGACGCCAACGTCGAGATGCACCTCAAGGCCGACCGCAGCACCCGCTACGAGTCGGTGGCCGAAACCATGAGCGCCGCCCGCCGCGCCGGTCTGACCAGGATCGGTTTCATCACTCAGCCGGGGAACGATTCGCGCTGAAACAGTTTTTTTCACAACCGCATCGAGCCAGCCAGCCGTAGCAGCGAGCGATACCTCAGCCAGCCAGAGCAACCAGGGAGTCCATCACCATGTTGTCCACCAAGAAGCTCGTTGTCGCGCTGGCCCTTTCCACCGCGCTGGCTGCCCCCGCCCTCGCCCTCGAATATCCGATCGGCGTGCCGCAGAACAAGGCCGGCATGGAGATCGCCGCCGTCTACCTGCAACCCATCGAGATGGAACCGGAAGGCATGATGCGCAAGGCGTCCGAATCGGACATCCACATCGAGGCCGACATCCACGCGCTGGCCAACAACGCGAACGGCTTCGAGGAAGGCGCCTGGATTCCCTATCTCGTCGTCAAGTACGAGGTCAGCAAGATCGGCGGCGACTACAAGGTGGCCGGCGATTTCATGCCGATGGTCGCCAGCGACGGCCCGCACTACGGCGAGAACATCAAGCTGGCCGGCCCCGGCAAATACAAGGTGAAGTACACCATCCTGCCGCCTTCGGAGAACAAGCACGCCCACTTCGGCCGCCACACCGACCGCGCCACCGGCGTCCGCCCGTGGTTCAAGCCGTTCGACGTCGAATACGAGTTCACCTATGTCGGCATCGGCAAGAAGGGCGGGTATTGAGCCATGAAACTCGCCAAACTGACCGCCGCGCTGGTTGCGGCCGGGCTGGCCTTGCCCGTCTGCGCCGCCCCGCCCAAATCCGATGCGGCCACGCTGCAGAAGCTCATGGAGCGCATGGAGAAACTGGAAGCGCGCAACGCCGAACTGGAAAAGGAAGTCAAGACGCTCAAGAACGAAAGCGCCGAGATCGCCAAGGGCCTCGAGAGCGAGCGGATTTCCCAGTACGAACCGGAACTGACCTCCCGCCTCAAGGCGACGGAAAAGGACGTGCTGGACATGAAGAAGCCGTCGAAGATCGCCGAGGCGCTGGATGGCATCAAGGTTTCCGCCAACGTCGCCACGGTTGCCCAGAGAGCCTATGGCTTCCCGTCGGGGACAAACTACAGCGGCAGCCAGCTCAATTATCGCGGCGACATCGCGGTCGAACTGCCGCTCCAGCCGATCGGTGACATCGAGCAGAAGATCTTCGCCCATGTCCGTGTCGGCCAGGGCCTCGGGCTGAACCCGGCCTTCACCGGCCTCGGCTACTTCGGCGCCGCGCCGAACGCGGTGGCGTTCCGGGCCAGCGGTGCCAACCCGGACGACTCGGTACTGGTCCTCGGCGAGATCTGGTACCAGGCGGCCATTCCACTGCCTTTCGGCGGATTCCAGCCCAATTCGCGGGAGACGCTGGAACTGACCTTCGGCAAGATGGACATCTTCACCTTCTTCGACCAGAACACGGCGGCCGGCGACGAAACGACGCAGTTCCTCAACTCGGTGTTCGTGCATAACCCGCTGCTCGACGCGGGCGGCGAAGTCGGGGTCGATGCCAACGGCTTCCAGCCCGGCTTCGTCACGTCTTATGTCAACAGTACCGACAAGTCGCAACCGTGGCGTCTGTCGCTGGGCGTCTTCGGCGCCGGCGAACGCGGCTCCAACTATCAGCGCACCTTCGACTCGCCGCTCTACATGGCGCAGGCAGAAACCCAGCTCAAGCTGTTCGACGGCCTCACCGGCAACTATCGCCTCTATGGCTGGACGCGCTCGGACGCGGACAACTTCGACGGCACGACGTCTCGCCACACCGGGGTCGGCGTCTCGGTCGACCAGCGCGTCGGCGATGGCGTCAACCTGTTCGGCCGCTTCGGACATCTGGCCAAGGGCGACTTGCCGTTCAAGGATGTGATTTCGATCGGCGCCGACATCAGCGGCAGTTACTGGGGCCGTGCCAACGATGCCATCGGTATTGGCTACGCCTGGCTGAACTCAAACAGCGCCTATCGGAATTACGGCGGCAGCGGCGATCTCGACGGCGACGGCATTCCCGATTTCACCTTCATCCCGAGCAATGCCGAAAATGTGGCGGAAATCTATTACCGCTTCAGCGTTTCGCCGCAATTCCAGCTCACTCCGGACCTCCAGTGGATCACCCGCGGCGGCGGCAACGGCGATGCCGACCCGGTCACGGTGATCGGACTGCGCGCCAACATCGCCTATTGAGGAAGTCTCATGAAACATGCTCTCCATTCCGCGGTTTTCGGCCTTTTTCTGGCGTCGACCGCAGCATTCGCCGACGACCTGCCGACCTACAAGGTCCTGATGAAGGATGGCCGGATCTTTCCCGACACGCTGGAAGTGCCAGCCAACACGCGCTTCCGGCTGGAGGTGAAGAACGAGGGACCGGGTGCCGCGGAATTCGAGAGCCTGGAACTGAAGAAGGAGCTGGTCCTGGCGCCCGGGGTCACCCGGACGATGGTCTTCGTTCCGATGAAACCGGGCATCTACAAGTTCTTCGACGACTTTCACCTGGAAACCGGGCAGGCGAAAATCGTCGTCAAGTAAATAAAACATGACTCGCTGCGCTCAGGCGTGGCGACAAGAATTACGGAGTGCAGCATGGGTAACGCCTTTTTCGTGGTCTGGCGGGAGAGCCTGGAGGCTTTCCTGATCGCCGGCATCCTCTACGCCTGGCTGCAGGCCAACGACGACAGCGGCGCCGGTCGCCGCGCCCTGTTCGGGGGACTGGCTGCCGGCGTCGGGCTGGCGCTGTTGCTCGGCTGGGCGCTGCTGTCGGTGCAGGACGAACTGACCGGCGAGGCGCTCGACCTGTTTCAGACCGCCACGCTGCTCGTCGCCGCCGGACTGATCACCCAGATGGTCCTGTGGATGCGCAAGCACGGCCGGACCATCAAGGCGCAACTGCACGCCGACCTGAGCGCGGCGGCCGAACGCTCCGGCTACTGGGGCGTCGCCGTCGTCGCGGCGCTGGCCGTGGCCCGCGAAGGCGCGGAAACGGTCATCTTCCTCTACGGGCTCGCCCAGGGCGGCGAACTGTCGGCGCTCGCCATCGGCAGCGCGCTCGGTTTCGCCGCCGCCGCCCTCACCGCCTGGCTGGCGGCCAGGAGTCTGGCCCGGCTTAACCTCGGCCTGCTCCTGCGTCTTTCGTCGATCCTGCTGCTGGTGCTCGCCTCGGCTTTGTTCGTCACTGCCATCGACCGCCTGATCGGCGCCGGATGGCTGCCGCCGATGCTCGACCCGGTCTGGGATACTTCGCTGCTGATCGACGACGCGACGACGACCGGCAAACTGTTCTCCGACTTTGCCGGCTACCGCGCCCGCCCGGCGCTGACCACGCTGCTCGCCTGGGCCGCCTACTGGACCGTCGTCTTCATCGGCTGGCGAAAAAGCGGGCGTGGTTGAGCGCCCCCTGCATTTCCACCCGCAGCGCAGTCGCGGTCGACTCGAATATATCGGCCTTTTCCTGCGCCGCAACCGCCGCCTGATCGTGACCGTCCAGTGGGCGGTCGTCGTCGTTTACGCGGCGCTCGTCATCATCCCCGCCTTCCTGCCGTTGCCGCCGGAAGACGCGCACATCTGGAACAACCTGCGCCTGTTCGCCCAGTTCATCTTCTGGGGCGTCTGGTGGCCGGGCGTCATGATCGCCACGGTGACGCTCGGCCGCGTCTGGTGCGGCATCTTCTGCCCGGAAGGCACCGTCTCCGAATGGGTCAGCAAGTACGGGCGCGGCAAGCCGCTGCCCGGCTGGCTCAAGTGGACCGGCTGGCCCTTCGTCGCCTTCGTCTGCACCACGGTCTACGGCCAATTGATCAGCGTCTACGAATATCCACAGGCGGCCTTGCTGGTGCTCGGTGGCTCGACCGTCGCCGCCGTCGGCCTCGGCCTGCTCTACGGCCGCGAGAAACGCATCTGGTGCCGCACCCTGTGCCCGGCCTCCGGCGTCTTCGCCGTGCTGGCCAAGATCGCCCCGCTCCACTACAAGGTCGACCGCGCCGCCTGGGATCGCCATACGGGCGACTACGAACCGGTCAATTGCGCGCCGCTGGTCGACGTGCGGCGCATGACCAGCGCCTCCGAATGCCACGCCTGCGGCCGCTGCGCCGGCCAGCGCGACGCCGTGGCCTTGAGCACCCGCTCGCCGTTCGCCGAGGTGCTCGACCCCGACGCCCCGGCGCGCACGCCGGAAGCGCTGACCCTGCTCTTCGGCGTGCTCGGCGTCGCCACCGCCGCCTTCCAGTGGACGGTCAGCCCGTGGTTCCTCCGCCTCAAGCTGGCGCTCGCCGACTGGCTGGTCGAGCACGACCATTTCGCGCTGCTCGACAACGACGTGCCGTGGTGGCTGCTGACCCATTACCCGGAAGCCGGCGACCTGTTCACCTGGCTCGACGGCGCGCTGATCCTTGCCTACCTGATCGGCGGCGGCTTCCTGCTTGGCGGCCTGCTCTGGCTCGGCCCGGCGCTCGCCGCCCGCCTGCTGAAGACGCCGGGCCTGTCGTGGCAGCGCCTGAGCTTCGCCCTCGCCCCGCTGGCCGCCGCCAGCATCGTCCTCGGCCTGTCGATGCTCACCGTCAGCCACCTCAAGGCCGAGCACGTCTGGCTCGGCTGGCTGCCCGCCTTCCGGATTCTCCTGCTCGCCCTCGGCAGCCTGGGCAGCCTGTGGCTGGCGCTGCGCCTGGCCTGGCGCGCCGAGGCCGGAATCGTGCGCAAGGGTTCGGCCGGTCTGGCCATGCTCTTCCCGGTGACCCTGATGGTCATCGTCTGGCGTCTGGTCTTCTTCGTCTGGTAATGCCGATGACTGTCATCCTCTACAAAATGGGCGAGTTCGCCCTCGATCACGAGATCATCCACCATGTCCGCATCATCTAGCCTCGCCGTCCGCCGCGTCGTTTCCGCCACCCCCGGGCGCATCCGCATCCGCGATCGCACCCTGCGCAACCCGGGCCGCCTCGCCGATCTGGAGGCGGCGCTGGCCGAACAGCAAGGCATCCTGGAAACCAGCGCCAATCCTGGCGCCGGCAGCCTCGTGCTGCATTTCGATCAACGCCGGATCGCGGTCGAGGAACTCGAAACGCTGGTCGACGCCACCCTCGACCGTCTGCTGGCCACGCCGGCGCCGACCGGCAAGTCCCGCCGCCGGCAGATCAACCGGCTCGCCAAGATCGGCATGCTGGGCAGCCTGGCCACCTCGCTCGCGCTGCTCGCCGCCGGCCAGAAACGCGGCCACGCCGTTGCCGGCGCGCTGTTCGTGGCCGGCCTGGGCGTTCATCTGGGCACGCATCGCCACAGCATTTTCCGGTAAGCAAGGCCAGGGCCGGCTGCGCGCCGGCCCGCCCTTCCCGCGTCTACAAGCCGAAAATCGCCACCCACCAGAAGAAGCCCACCGCGGCGCTGCCGATCAGTCCCGGCAGCAACGGCAGCCAGCGCCATCTTGGCGCCACGCCCTGGCGCGCCAGGATGCGTTCGCCGAGCCAAACGCTCCACAACATGCCGAGCACGAAGAAAGCGCTCTTGAACGCATGCACGCCGGCGGCGCCGAGCGGCGTTTCCCTGATCGGCTCGAAGAGCATGCCGCCCAGTCCGATGACCAGCGAAACCATGGCGACCGGCGCATACTGGTAACCGAGCTCGGTAAAGCGCTCCCGGAAGCTGCCGTCGCCGCCGACCATGCCGGCCAACCGGGCCGCGGCGCTGGTCAGCGCAGCCAGCGTGGCGGTCATGGCGATCATGCAACTGAGCATGAATGTCGTAATGGTGAAGAAATCGAGCCACATGAACACTTCGCCCCGCTCGGGGTGGACGCTGACCAGCCAAGCCGGCCCGGTCGCCAGCAGCCATTCCCAACCGCGATCGAGCGACAGGGTGCCCATGGCCTGCCGGAAATGCTGATACTGCGGGACCACCAGCCACAGGAACCCGCCCAGCGCCAAGCCCGTGTCGAGGAAGAGGAACCACGCTTCCGCCTGGTTGGCCCGGAATTCGCGGATCTGCTCGATCTCGACGCCCGGCCTGCGGAATTCCAGGCGGATGCTGCCCTTGGCCTGCGGCTTGACGCAGCGGAAACATTCGATGCAATGGCGCGACTCGCTCTTCTGGGCCAGATCGATCATCGTCGGGCAGGCCCCCTTCTCGGTGTAGGCATCGTGGCCGGGCACCTTCACCCGCGGCGCGAACTGAACGGCGCCCAGCCGCGAATACAGGCCCAGCATGCGGCCGATCGGGCACATGTGCCGGCACCACGCGCGCTTCTTGCGGCCGAACAGGAAGCCGATCAACACGGCCGCCGCCATGGTGCCGCCGAACACCCCGGCCGCCGCTTCGGGATGCTCGCGCACCCCGAGCGTCTGGCCGATGACGGTGGTGACGATGAAGGCCACCACCGGCGTGCCTTCCCAGCGCAACCAGGCCGGAATGGCCAAGCGCGGGCCGACCTTGTTGGCCCACTCGGAAGCAGCCCCCATCGGGCACATCAGCCCGCACCACGAACGTCCGGTGAAGATTACCGACAGGAAGACCAGCGGGAACCACAATCCCCACAGCACGTAATTGGCGAAGGTGGTGAAATGGGTCAAGGGAGTCGAATCTTCCGGCGGGTCGGGCAACAGCAGGGGCACGACCATGATCGCGAGAAAGCACAGGAAAGCGGCAACGTGAACCCAGATCAGGCGGGAACGATGGCGTACAAAGAAAGCCTCGACGGCAATGGCAAGACGCGGCGCCAACCCGGCACCTTCCGAGGGTGTCATGAGACTCTCCCTGGCTTGCACTGCCCTCCGCAAGTCCGCACCGGAAATGCCGGTCGGCCAGACCTGATGGTCCCGTCGGAGGAGGCCAGCCAAAATCATGGAAATCGCTAACACTGGCTGGCGGCTGGCTGGCTACAGTTGTCTGCCGCGGGCGCTACTCCGGACAGGCGCTTGATGATACCCCATACGGCTCGGCATCGATTGATCGGCGTCAACTCTCCCTGGCACCCGTTTCACGCTTGCGCCATTTCGGACACCCGCCAACGGCAACGTCATGTGACCCCGGACATCTTGCGGCCGTTGGGCGTCAAACAGTCAGCAGGAGCCGATCATGCACCTCGTGATCCTCAAGACTTAAGCCATCCATTTGAAAACGTTGCAGCATTGAGCGGCCTACGCTAACGAACACTTCGCGTTCAAATAGGCCATCCGGGATCGGAACGTCACATACCTTGCGACCGGAATATTTCATGCCGTCGATGCTCAGTGCCACACATACGCCTCTGGCCTTGCACGCGGCAATTGAATCGAGAAGCCGTTGCAGCGAGAACGCTTGGGCACCATATAGAATCGCTTGGCTGTCAGCGTAAGGAGGGTCACAGTAGATTAGGTCACCCCGTTGCGCCAGACTCATCGCCTCAGCGAAGTCAAGATGCAAGAAACGTGCGCCTTGTGTTCTTGCATGCCAAATATCTACCCGCTTCTCAAAACTCTCGGGTCGCACTGGATCATGCGCGCCAACAGGGGTGCTCATGAAACCATCGTTCTTGCGGAATCGAACAACCCCGCCATAACACGCCCGACATAGGAAAAGAAGGTCGGCTCCGTTTGGCCGAGCGTTGTAGCTGGCGAGTACGCGCTCATAGGCTCCTCTCTTGCCGAGTTGCGAAATTAGAGCGTACGGGAACGTGAAGATGTTGGGTGGGCAGCGCGCGGTAGTCAGGAATGGCTATCTGCCGGCACGTGACGTGCTCACTGCGGTCGGCAATGTCGAAGTGCGCGTCCCCAAGGTTCGTGACCGCTCGG
>JAFLDQ010000179.1 GCA_017302355.1 Dechloromonas sp. | reverse complement strand
CGTTCGAAACGGGGCAAAACGACCCGACGACAGCCGCTTCGGCACACATCACGGGGCTGACCAGCCAGAAAATCATGCGTTGGTAGCCACAGAGAAGGTTTGAAATATTACGAACACGGATTCAGGATAGTATTTAGATGACGTTAGATCGTGATCGGTGTAATCCTTCTCCGAACTCTTGCGTGGAAGGTACAAGCGATTGAATTTTGTTAGCAACTTATCTTTTCCGTACCAAAGAATGAAATCGCCAACACTTGGAAGCAGTTTGTCAGGTTGAGGACTACGTTTAACTACGGAAATCAGCGAAACAAAATTCTCACTCCCAAACACCTCATCCATCAAACAGCGCACCAGATGCACGTTCTCGTCGCTGATCTGCACGAAGCACGATCCCGATTCGCTGAGTAGCTCCTTGGCGACCAGCAGGCGGTCGCGCAGATAGCTCAAATAGGAGTGGATGCCGAGTTCCCAGGTGTCGCGGAAGGCCTTGATGACTTCCGGCTCGCCGCTCAGGCTGGCGTCGTCGCCGTCCTTCACGTTGCGGTCGCCGACGCGAATCTGCCAGTTGGAGTTGTATTTGATGCCGTAGGGCGGGTCGATGTAGATCATCTGGACCTGGCCCTTCATGCCTTCGCGTTCGAGCAGGCTGGCCATGACCAGCAGGCTGTCGCCCTGGATCAGGCGGTTGGCCCATTGGTCGGCCTGCTTGTAGTACCAGGTGGGCTTGTCGAGTTCGTCGATGTCCTTGTAGTTGGCGAAGAGGTCGTCGACGAACAGGTCGTCCTGCCGGGTTTCCTCGCGCTTGAGGCGGTAGAGGCGCTGGATGAGCTTTTCCGGGGCGATGTGTTCGGTGCGGTAGAGCGAGCGGATGTCGAGGTCGAGGGCGTCCTGGTCGTCTTCCACGCCGTACTTTTCCAGCCAGTAGAGTTCGGGGTCCTGGCCGCGCGTGGTGACGGGGTTCAAGGGCAGTTCGGCCTTGCTCGGCTGGTCGGGTTCGCAGCCGGCTTCTTCCTTGCTGGGAATGCGGGCGCGGGTGGCCTTCCTGTGCTTGAGGCTGTCGATTTTCTTGTCGGTCATGGTGGCTATGGCTTGCTGCCAAGATCGGCGGTGAAGCCGATGGGACGTTTGGGCGTGGTCGGCGGGGTCATCAGTTGGCGGATGGCATCGAAAACGGCTTTGAAATCGGCGTCGTATTTCTGTTCCAGTGCATCGAGCCGGTCGGCAAGCGCCTTGTGTTCGGTGAGGATCTGGCGCAAGCGGACGAAGGCGCGCATGATTTCCACGTTGACCTGGATGGCGCGTTCGCTGCGCAGGACGCTGGAAAGCATGGCGACGCCTTGCTCGGTGAAGGCATGCGGCCGGGTGCGCAGTCCGCCCCAACTTGAAATCACAAACTGTGATTTCAAGTTTTCCCATTCCTCGGGACTCAACTGGAACATGAAGTCTTCGGGAAAGCGCTGCGGATTGCGCCGCACGGCCTGCATGAGGGCTCGGTGCTCGACCGCGTAGAGTCCGGCCAGATCCATGCCCAGCAAGACCTTGTGGCCGCGGATGAGGTGGATGTTTTGAGCAATGGCGTCGATGGGTACGGTCGTCACGGTGGGTTCCGGTTGCGCCGATTACAGTCCGGCGCGCAAGTCGGCGATGGTGGCCATCAGGGTCATGGGGTCGAGGGGCGAGGGGTCGAAACCGACGTGTTCGTAAAAGCGTCTGGCCTCGTCGGAAAGCGCGTGCACGATCAGGCCGCGAATGCCGATGGCGTCGGCCGCATTGATGACGCGCAGGCAGGCGTCGCGCACCATGGCGCGCGCCAGCCCACGCTGACGATAGGCACGGTCGACGGCCAGCCGGCCGAGCACGACGACGGGAATCGGGTCCGGCATGTTGCGGCGCAGGCGGCTGGCGGCGGCTTCGAGCGCGACGGCGCTGGAGGCGAGCGCGTAATAGGCGATGACCCGCTGCGGGTCGCTGACGACAAAGGTGCGGGAGGCGCCGCTGGCCTGATTTTTCAGGGCGCGCTGTTTGAGCCAGTTGTCCAGGCTCTCCACCCCGCAGGTAAACGCGGTGGTGTCGTGTTCTGCGGTCAACGGCGCCGGGAGGCTGATTTTCAAACGGCCTCCCAGGGGGCCGGGGTTTGCAGGGTTTTCTGCAGGCGGGGATTGGTCGCAGGGGCGCTGTCCAGGCGGGCGACAAATTCCGCATAGACGCTTTCATCGACGGTCAGCAGCGCCCGATCGAGCAAGGCGTCTTCGGCGGCGCTGCGCGCGGCATCGAGGATGAAGTCGGTGCGGTTCTTGCCGCGCGCCTTGGCGGCGCGGTCAATCAGGCCACGAACTTCCGGTTTGATGCGCAGATTCAGGGTTTCGCGCTTGGCGGGGGCGGCGGTCGGGGGCATGGCGTTTCCTTTCAATGACACTTAGGGAGGCACTGATTTATTCCCGATTTGTCATTCCGGCGAAGGCCGGAATCCAGAAAAATCAAGGCGCTGGACACCGGCTTTCGCCGGTGTGACGAATAAATCAGTGGTTCCTTAGAGTGTAGCAGATGTAGTGTCATTGTCAGTACATTTGGCATCGATGGCATCGACGATGCGCTGGATGGTTTTGGTCAGTTGCGGCTTGATGTCGTCGATGTCGTCGATTTCGGCGAAATGCCAGGGCGACTGCCCGAGTTTCTGCCGGGCGTTGTTGACGGCCGGGAGCCAGCGCTCGTTGACGGCCCAGCGCTTGAGTTCCTTGTCCTTGTTGAAGCCGGTTATTTCCAGCAGGAGCATGGCTTCGCGCAGCTTGGGGGTGCGCAGGCGGACGAGGTAATCGGGCAAATAGTTGCGTTCCTTGCCGTTGTCGATATAGGGCACGGAAAAACCGAGGAAGGCGTTTTTGACGTAGCTTTCGACAGCGGGGAGTTTCTCCAGGGTTTTGGCGGCGATTTGTTCCCAGGTGTCGGTGTCGGCGACGACGAGGTTGATGTGGCTCTTCCTGGTCGGCCAGGTTTTCTTGCTGGTGTGGCCGAAGACGTGGGCAGTACTGCCGACCGGGTTGTAGTGGTTGAGGATGGGCAGCACGCGCTCGCGTTCGGATGCGTGGGCGACGATGCCGCGATTGATGCTTTCGACGATGGGCTGCGGGTCGTCGTAGATGACGAGGCGCTTGTAGAGGGGATCGTCCTCGCCCTTCAGTTTGAGTTTTTGTGCGTACCACTGGCCGACGATGGTCTTGACCTGCTGGAAGAGGCGCAGGTCGTTGCGTTGCTTGTCGTCGTGCACGCGCAGCAGGTAGTCCCTGGTCAGCTTGTAGATGACTTGCTGGTCGCGCAGGACGTCGAGTTCGGCGCGCAGGGTCTGGCGGTCGCCGGAGACGGCGGTGCCGAGTGTGGTTTCGACGGGCTGGCGGGTGGTGTCGATGAAGTAATCGGGCGCCGCCGTGAAATCGGCTTGCAGTTCGCTGCTGTCGGTTTCGAGCCGGTAGCCGATCAGGTTGGGGAAGCGGATTTCGAGGCTGGCGCGTTCGGGCAGGGCGCGTAGCGTGGCGTATTCGGGAACGCCGGTCTGGCCGCTCTTTCCCGCCTTGAACAGCTTGAAGGGCACGCCGATGATGTGGGCGTATTCGGGCGGAAATTTGCCGGTCCTGGGGTCGATGTGGTAGTGGCGGCGGCGCAGGGCGCGGCCGGCGACCTGCTCGCACAGGAGTTGCGAGCCGAAGGCGCGCAGGCCCATGACGTGGGTGACGGTGTTGGCGTCCCAGCCTTCGGTGAGCATGGAGACGGAGACGACGCAGCGGATATGGGCGCCCAGGGTATCCGGTTTGCCGACGGTGTTGACGACTTCGCGCAGCAGGTCGGCATCGGTAAGCTGGTCGACGCTCTTGTCCGGGTGGCGCTGGCGGTAGTCACGCTTGAAGCGTTCGATCTCTGGGGCGAATACTTTCTTGAAGCCGTCGTCGATCTGGCCGGAGTGTTCGAGGGCGTCGCTGTCGATCAGCAGCGTCGGCGGGCGTTGCTGCGGTCGACCGGAAATTTCGTCGAAATTCGAGAACAGCGGCAGGCGGCCGGGCACGGTGCGTGGCTGCCCGTGCTCATCGACCGTTTCGTAGCCGGCAATGTCCTTGAACACTTCGCGCGAGACGGTGGTGTTGTTGCAGACGACTATGAACACCGGCGGCGCGCTGAAGAAGTCGGCCCGCATCTCGCCCTCTTGCCGCAGTCCTCGCTCGTATTCCGCGTAATGGGCGTAGAACTGGTCGAGCGCGGAGCGGACGATGCCAGGCAGGTTGGGCGGGAGTTCCGTGGGTGGTTGTTGGTGGTTGGTGGTTCGGTGCGCGGGCGACGAACCACCAACCACTGCCTTTCGCCCTTTCCTGGGCAGTTCGTCGCGGCAATGCTCGTAGAGGTTTTTCAGGATCGGCTCGTCGATGGCGTGGCTGCTGTCGTCGACGGGCAGGAAGGGAATTTTGACCAGGCCGGCCTCGATGGCTTCGATCAGGCCGAAATCGCTGACCACCCACGGAAAAAGGGAATAGGCCGGATAACCGGAGCCGGACAGGTAGTAGGGCGTGGCCGACAGATCGCAGACCGCGCGCAGCTTGAAGCGCCGGGCGACGGCGCGCAGGCCGGAAAACCAGACGGCGGCGCGCTCGTTTTCGGTTTCGGAATTGTCGAGTTCAGTGTTCTTGCCTTTGGCCTTGGGCAGGTAGCAGTGGTGGGCTTCGTCGTTGATGACGAGCAGCCGCCGGCCGGGCTTGAAGCCGCCGAGTACGCGGCGCATGACCAGGGCTTCGTCTTCGGTGGCGACGACCTTGTTGCCATCGGCGCCGAGCTTGCCGTCGAAAGGGGTGCGCTTGTTGCCGGATAGCTGGCGCGGCAGAAACTCGTGGTAGTTGGTGACGATCAGCCGATGCGCCAGTTCGGCCAGTGCTTCGCGATAGGCGGGCGGCAGCAGATAGCGCTGGCGGTAGCAATCGCTCGCCTCGTGCGGATTGCTGTGGCGGGCATCGGGCAACAGCACCTTGAGGCGGTTGCGGATGGTGATCCCGGGGGCGACGACGAGGAAATAGTCGCAATAGCGGGTGTCGTTGCGATACTCGCGCCGGTTGAGGTAGTGGTAGAGGATCAGGCAGGCCATGACCACGGTCTTGCCGGCGCCGGTGGCCATCTTGAAGGCCTGGCGCGGCAACTGGTCGGCGGGATCGTCGCCGGCGGTTTGCTGGCGCTGGCGCAGCTGGCTCAGGACATGGGTGCCGGCATTCGATTTCTCGGCGACCTCATTGAGCCAGATGGCGGTTTCGACGGCTTCCTGTTGCGCGAAGAACAGCTTTTGGTGCGGCTCCCGCTCGGCGTTGGCGAACCAGTAGGTCAACAGATCGCGCGTGACGCGGCTGGTGATGCCGCGGTAGCCCGACTGCCGCCATTCCCGGATCGCATCCCGGGTCTGATTGACCAGATGCTCGCCGTAGTCGGCCCGCAGGTCGTTGACGTCGAACATGCTGCCCTGCGCCTGCTGGCCGACCGGCACCTGCGGTACATCGGGCGTGAAGACACGGCGGCCTCTGCGGACATCCCGGTAATTCAGGTTGCCCTGACCATCGGTCGCGTAGTGGCGCTCCGGTTCGCTGTAGGGCGAATTGAGGATGGGGTTGTCGGCAGTTGCCATGTGCATCGGTCCGAATTCCAGGCTGAGATTCTATCGCCTCGCCCCCGTGCCGTCAGGCCAGCGCGGCGCTCGAACTCACGCTATTTGCAACCTGATTAGAAAGAATCGTCAGAAACGGGACGATGATCCTCCGTCACACTGGCGGAAGCCGGTGTCCAGGGGGTTTCAGCGCTCATGCTGGATTCCGGCTTTCGCCGGAATGACGTTGCTGACGTTCATTGCTAATCAGGATTTGCAAACTACCGTCCGGGCATTGCTAGAATGCCGGGAACCCACTTTCAGCAGGAGTCAGCCGCCATGTCCGAACCCCTCTACCTCGCCAAGTCCGAAGACGGCTACCCTGCCCTGCTGCCGCAGATGGCCAACCGCCACGGCCTGATTACCGGCGCGACCGGCACCGGCAAGACGGTGACGCTGCAGTCGATGGCCGAGCGTCTGTCGTTCGCCGGCGTGCCGGTGTTCATGGCCGACGTCAAGGGCGATCTGTCAGGCATGGGCGCCGCCGGCGTCGTCACGCCGAAACTGGAAGCGCGGCTCAAGGATCTCGGCCTCGAAGGCTTCCAGCCGTATGCCAATCCGGTCGCCTTCTGGGATGTCTTCGGCGAGAATGGCGTTCCGGTGCGCGCGACGATTTCCGACATGGGCCCGCTGCTTCTCGCCCGCCTGCTCAACCTGAACGAAACCCAGGGCGGCGTGCTGCAGCTGGTGTTCAAGATCGCCGACGACCGGGGCCTGCTGCTGCTCGACC
>JAFLDQ010000178.1 GCA_017302355.1 Dechloromonas sp. | reverse complement strand
TGCCCTACGGATTCCAGAAGCGCGTCGATCTCGGCCGCGCGCTGGCCATGGAGCCGCAGATCCTGCTGCTCGACGAGCCGATGGCCGGCATGAACGTCGAGGAAAAGCAGGACATGTGCCGCTTCATCCTCGATGTCAACGACCAGTTCGGGACGACCATCGTCCTCATCGAACACGACATGGGAGTGGTCATGGACATCTCCGACCGCGTGGTCGTCCTCGACTACGGCCGGAAGATCGGCGACGGCGACCCCGACGAAGTCCGGTCCAGCCCCGAGGTCATCAAGGCCTACCTCGGCGCCGGCCATTAAGCGGAGCGTGCGATGACATTCTTTCTCGAAACCCTGATCGGCGGCCTGATGGCCGGCATGCTCTACTCGCTGGTCGCCCTCGGCTTCGTGTTGATCTTCAAGGCCTCCGGGGTCTTCAACTTCGCGCAGGGAGCGATGGTCCTCTTCGCGGCGCTGTCGATGGCCCGCTTTTCCGAATGGATTAACGCGGCGCTCGGCGGCGACAGCCTGGTGCTGGCCAACATCCTCGCCTTCGTGCTGGCGGGGGTCGCGATGTTCATCGTCGCCTGGATCATCGAACGCCTGGTGCTGCGCAATCTGGTCAATCAGGAGGGGGCGACCCTGCTGATGGCGACCCTCGGCATCGCCTACGTTCTCGAAGGCGTCGGCCAGACGCTGTTCGGTAGCGAGATCTACAAGATCGATGTCGGCATGCCGAAGGATCCGGTCATGGTGCTGGAGAGCGTTTTCGAGGGCGGCATCCTGATCAACAAGGAGGATTTCTACGCGGCATTGATCGCCGCCGTTCTCGTCGTCCTCCTCACTCTCTTCTTTCAGAAGACGTCGACCGGCCGCGCCTTGCGCGCCGTCGCCGATGATCACCAGGCGGCGCTGTCGATCGGCATCCCGCTCAACCGGATCTGGGTCATCGTCTGGTGCGTCGCCGGTCTCGTGGCGCTGGTGGCGGGCATCATCTGGGGCTCGAAACTCGGGGTGCAGTTCTCGCTGGCGACGGTGGCGATGCGCGCCCTGCCGGTCGTCATCCTCGGCGGCCTGACCTCGGTTCCCGGCGCCATTCTCGGCGGCCTGATCATCGGCGTCGGCGAGAAGCTGTCGGAGGTCTACCTCGGGCCGATGGTCGGCGGCGGCATCGAGATCTGGTTCGCCTACATGCTGGCCCTCATCTTCCTGCTGTTCAGGCCGCAGGGCCTGTTCGGGGAGAAGATCATCGACCGCGTGTAATTCAGGAGAAGCCAAGTGATCTACCGCGAAAATGGCCAGTTCAAGACTTCCTACGGGGCTGACCAGCAGATATTCCCGATTGCCCAGGACCGCTATCTCGTCCTGGCGATCATCGCCTTCGCCTTCGCCGGCGTTCCCTTCCTGGCCGACGAGTACCTGTTCCGCGCCATCCTGATTCCCTTCCTGATCCTGTCGCTGGCCGCGCTCGGCGTCAATCTGCTGGTCGGCTATTGCGGGCAGATCACCCTGGGCGCCGGCGCCTTCATGGCGATCGGCGCCTACGCCGCCTACAATTTCCTGATCCGCGTCCCGGACATGCCGCTGCTCGGCGCGCTGCTCCTCGGCGGCCTGACCTCCGCCGGCATGGGGATTCTGTTCGGCATCCCCAGCCTGCGTGTGCGCGGACTCTATCTGGCGGTGGCCACGCTGGCCGCGCAGTTCGTCGCCGACTGGGCCTTCCTGCGCGTCAAATGGTTCACCAACGACTCGTCTTCCGGTTCGGTGGCGGTGTCCGATCTGCAGGTCTTCGGACTGCCGGTCGAATCGCCGGTCGAGAAATACCTGTTCTGTCTGTTCCTGCTGGTCGTGTTTGCCGTGGTCGCCAAGAACCTGACGCGGGCCGCGATCGGACGGCAGTGGATGGCCATCCGCGACATGGACGTGGCCGCCGAAGTGATCGGCATCCGCCCGATGTGGGCCAAGCTCTCCGCCTTCGCCATCAGTTCCTTTTTCGTCGGCGTCGCCGGCGCCCTCTGGGGCTTCGTCCATCTCGGCTCGTGGGAACCGGCGGCGTTCTCGGTCGACCGCTCTTTCCAGTTGCTTTTCATGGTCATCATCGGCGGCATGGGGTCGATCGTCGGCAGTTTCTTCGGCGCCGCCTTCATCGTCATCCTGCCGATCTGCCTCAGCCAGTTCCTGCCGGCGCTCGGCGCGGTGTTCGGGGTGACCGTTTCCACCACCGCGGCTTCGCACGCCGAACTGATCATCTTCGGGGCGCTGATCGTCTTCTTCCTGATCGTCGAGCCGCATGGCCTTGCCCGGCTCTGGGTGACGGCGAAGGAGAAGCTGCGTCTCTGGCCGTTCCCTCATTAGCCCCGCCTTCGGCCCATGACAGCGAGGGGGCAGATTCCGCAACCAACCACAAGTGCATCACCGATCCACACCCTGAAGGAGACATAGATGAAAATCCGTTCGCTTGCCCTGGCCGTTTCCCTGGCCGCCATCGGCATCACCTCGACCGTCAGCGCGCCCGCCGCGTTCGCGCAAGCCAAGGAGCAATTCTTCCCGGTCCTGGTTTACCGCACCGGCGCTTACGCGCCCAACGGCAATCCGTGGGCCAACGGCTATGTCGACTACCTCAAGCTGGTCAACGCCAAGGGCGGCATCAACGGCGTCAAGATCAGTTTCGAGGAGTGCGAATTCGGCTACGCGACCGACCGCGGCGTCGAATGCTACGAGCGCCTGAAGGGCAAGGGCGGTGGCGCCACGGTGTTCCAGCCGCTGTCCACCGGCGTGACCTTCGCCCTGACCGACAAGGCGCCGGTCGACAAGATTCCGCTGATCACCGCCGGCTACGGACGCAGCGAGTCGCAGGACGGCTCCGTGTTCATGTGGAACTATCCGCTGCTCGGCACCTACTGGGTGGCGGCCGACGTGGCGATCCAGCATATTGGCAAGCAGGCCGGCGGTCTCGACAAGCTCAAGGGCAAGAAGATCGCGCTGGTCTATCACGACAGCCCGTTCGGCAAGGAGCCGATCCCGTTGCTCCAGGAGCGCGCCAAGATGCACGGCTTCGAGCTCATCCTGCTGCCGGTGGCCCATCCGGGCGTCGAGCAGAAGGCGACCTGGCTGCAGATTCGCCAGAGCCGCCCGGACAACGTGCTGCTCTGGGGCTGGGGCGTCATGAACTCGACCGCGCTCAAGGAAGCCCAGGCCACCGGCTATGCACGCGAGAAGATGCTCGGCGTCTGGTGGGCCGGCGCCGAACCCGACGTCAAGGATGTCGGCGCCGGGGCGAAGGGCTACAACGCGCTCGCCCTGCAGCACAGCGCCGAGCCGGAGTCCAAGGTGGTCAAGGATGTGCTGGCGCAGCTCCATGCCAAGGGCCAGGGCACGGGTCCCAAGGAGGAAGTCGGGCAGGTGCTCTACATGCGCGGCCTGATCTCGGCGATGCTCGGCGTCGAGGGCGTGCGCAAGGCGCAGGAACGCTTCGGCAAGGGCAAGGTGATGACCAGTGAGCAGGTGCGCTGGGGTCTGGAGAATCTCAACCTCGACCAGAAGACGCTCGACGCCATGGGCTTTGCCGGCGTCATGCGCCCGGTCGCGACCTCCTGCCTCGACCACATGGGCGCGTCGTGGGTTCGTATCCAGACCTGGGACGGCGGCAAGTGGGTTCCCGGCAACGACTGGTACCAGGCCGACGACAAGCTGCTGCGCGGCATGGTGCTGAATGCTTCGCGCAAGTACGCGGAAGAGAAGAAGATCACGCCGCGCACGCCCGAGCAGTGCAAGATGTGACGTGAGTCGCCCCGTGCCGCGAGGCGCGGGGCGCCGCTTTCAGGAATCGACATGACCGCCGCCAACATCTTCCTCAACGTCAATAGCGTCGAGGTCATCTACAACCACGTGATCCTGGTGCTCAAGGGAGTCTCCTTCAACGTGCCGGAGGGCAGCATCGTCGCGCTGCTCGGCGGCAACGGGGCCGGCAAGACGACGACGCTGCGCGCGGTCAGCAATCTGCTGCACGGCGAGCGCGGCGAGGTGACCAAGGGGTCGATCGAGCTCAAGGGCGAACGCGTCGAGGCGCTGACCCCGGCCGACCTGGTGAAGCGCGGCGTCGTTCAGGTGATGGAGGGGCGGCACTGTTTCGGCCACCTGACCATCGAGGAGAACCTGATGACCGGCGCTTACACCCGAACCGACGGCAAGGGCGCCGTCGCGGCGACGCTGGAAAAGGTTTACGACTATTTTCCGCGCCTCAAGACGCGGCGCACCGGCCAGGCTGCCTACACCTCGGGCGGCGAGCAGCAGATGTGCGCGATCGGTCGCGCGCTGATGGCCAACCCGAAGATGGTCCTGCTCGACGAGCCGTCGATGGGCCTGGCGCCGCAGATCGTCGAGGAGGTCTTCGCCATCGTCAAGGACCTCAACCAGCGCGAGAAGGTCACCTTCCTGCTCGCCGAGCAGAACACCGGCATCGCCCTGCGCTATGCCGATTTCGGCTACATCCTGGAGAACGGCCGGGTGGTCATGGAGGGATCGGCCGAGGATCTGCGCAGCAACGAGGATGTCAAGGAGTTCTACCTCGGCCTCTCATCCGCCGGGCGCAAGTCGTTCAAGGACGTCAAGCACTACCGCCGCCGCAAGCGCTGGCTGTCTTGAGGTCGCAGTGCGCCGGCCATGGCGGCGTTGTCGCGCGGCTTGTTTGCAGTCAGCAAACGGCGCCGTGCTCCGCCTTGCCCTGACCGGCTACTTTGCGACCTCGGCTGCCGTATTGGAGCTTGTTGCGGTCGACCGCAAGAAAATGGAGAAAACCGATGAGTTATTACGATCCGCTCGAAACCCGCGACCCGGACGAGCGCGAGGATGAGCTGATGGACAAGCTGGCGCGTCAGGTCGCCCATGCCAAGGAAACGACGCATCATTATTTTCACCATCTGGCCGGGATCAATCCGTTCGAGGTGGTCACCCGCGATGCCCTGGCGCGACTGCCGCTGACGCGCAAGCGCGACCTCATTGAACTGCAGAAGAAGCATCCCCCCTTCGGCGGCCTGAACGCGCTGGCGCGCCACCAGGCCAGGCGTGTTTTCGCTTCGCCCGGCCCGATCTACGAATTGCAGGGGCGCGAGCTCGATCCCTGGCGGATGGCGCGCGTGCTGTACGCCGCCGGTTTCCGCAACGGCGACCTGATCCACAACTGCTTCTCCTACCACTTCACGCCCGGCGCCTTCATCTTCGAGGGCGGGGCGCGCAAGCTCGGCTGTTCGGTATTCCCCGGCGGCACCGGGCAGACCGAGCAGCAGGTGCAGGCGATCGCCAACCTGCGGCCGGAAGGCTATGTCGGCACGCCATCGTTCCTGCGCATCATCATCGAGAAGGCGGACGAGACCGGCGCCGATGTCCGCTCGCTGAGCAAGGCCTGCGTCTCGGGCGAGGCCTTGCCCGGCGTCACCCGCGAGTGGCTGCGCGAGCGCGGCATCACCGTCCGCCAGTGCTACGCCACCGCCGAGATCGGGGCCATCGCTTACGAGACCGACGCCGAGGAAGGTTTGGTCGTCGAGGAGGAACTGCTGGTCGAGATCGTCCGTCCGGGGACCGGCGATCCGGTCGATCCCGGCGAAGTCGGCGAGGTCGTCGTCACCACCTTCAGCCCGGATTACCCGCTGATCCGCTTCGCCACCGGCGATCTCTCCGCCTTCCTGCCCGGCCGCTCGCCGTGCGGGCGCAGCAACGTCCGGCTCAAGGGCTGGATGGGCCGCGCCGATCAGACGACCAAGATCAAGGGCATGTTCGTCCACCCCGAGCAGATTGCCGAGCTGGCCCGGCGCCATCCCGAAATCCACCGCATGCGGCTGGTCGTCGACAACCCCGGCGGCCAGGATCGCATGGTCCTGCATTGCGAAATCGAGGCCGGCAGCGAGGCCCTCGACAAGGCGGTCGCGGGCAGTCTGCGCGAAGTCACCAAGCTGCGCGGCGAGGTGGCCTTCTGCGCTCCCCGCGGCCTGGCGAACGACGGCAAGGTGATCGAGGATAGCCGCGTCTATTGATCGGGGTTCGCCGCCGATGCATTTCCTGGCGATCCTGCTGGCGCTGGCGGCGGCGCCTGCCGCGGCCGCCGACGCCGAGCTGCGGCCGTCGGCAAGGCTGGTTCTGGCCGATCCCGAGGCGTGGCTGGCAGGCCGCTGCGTGATCTACCGCGAGATCAATCCCGAAGTTGCGGATGCCGTGTTCCACGTCCAGGGCCGCATCGTCGCCGCGGGCGTGCGGACCCGGCGCCTGGCGGTGTGCCCGCAGGTTCCGCCAAGGGAAATCGAGCACGTCACGCGCGACGAATTCAACCGTCTGCTGCTGGCCCATCCCTGCGTGTCGTCCGACAATCACGCGCGGGACGCGCAGTCGGGAATGGTCCGCCTGCGCGTCGAGCAGTGGGAAACACCGCATGCCCGGCGCGCCGCGAATGGCGGGCGGCTCTATCGCGGCATGTTCATCGACACGAAACTGGAAGAAGGCATGGAAATCGAACTCGAAGCCGACCTGCTCGGCAGTTGCGAACCATGAGCCGGCCCGGACCGCTGGACGGCATCCGCGTTCTCGACCTGACCCGGCTCCTCCC
>JAFLDQ010000177.1 GCA_017302355.1 Dechloromonas sp. | reverse complement strand
ACAAGCAGAGCCAGGGCATAGCGGGTAAGGTTCTTGGTATCGGTCATGCTGAATGAATTCCATGTTGCGGTTGGCGACGCAGGCGACGCACGACCAGGCCGCCGGCCAGCAACAACAGCGGCGTGCCGGCGTAGAGCCACCAATTGCGAGCGGGATGTCCGGCGTCAGTCACGGCAACCGCTGCTTCGCCCACCTCCAGGCTGGCGGAAAGCAGATCGACAATTTCACCGGCCTGGACGGTGATGGTCAGCGGGTACTTGCCGGCTTGTGTCAGGGACGGTGCGGATAATTGGTAGACGCCTCCTGCCATCTCGGTGGCCACTCCTTTGATCCCCTGGCCCTCGATTTCGATTTGTGCCCCGGGAATGGGGGCGTTGTCCGCGGCGCGGTCGAGATAGATGATCAGGTCCTTGCCAGCGAGCACACCAACCAGTTCAAGGTCTTCGCTACGCAGTTCGAAACGTGGCGCCAAGTTGACATCGGCCGGCTTGGCGGGGGCTCCGTGGTCATGGCCTTCATGGGCGAGGAGCGGCATGGACAACGCCAGAAAGATGGCTGCAACAAAGGCTTTTAGGGCTGCCCAGTTCAGGATGAATGGCTGATCGATCACGGTGTAATTCCTCGGGCTTGATTCAGGTTGGCCTGGGCGGCCGACAGGCGGGCTCGGCTACGGCCCAGTTCGATGCGGGCTTCGGTTGCCTGCGATTGGGCACGCAGCAACTCGACAAGCGCGGTTTCGCCCAGTTCGAAGGAACGGCGCATCAGGGACAATCGCTCGGCAGCGGCTTGCTCACGGTCGACCGCTATTTCGGCACCGATTCGGGCCGCATCGAGTTGCGCCTCGGCCTCCCTGACTTCGGCTTCGACCTCAGCCAGCAGCCGCTGATACTGGGCATCGGCCTGGATCAGCGCCGTGTTGGCGCTGGCGATCAAGGGCGCGTTGCGCACCTCGCCAGCGAAGGGAATGGTGATGGCGAAGCCGACACTGTCGCGTGGAGTCGCGCCTGAGGCATCACGCTCCCGGCGATATTGCATGCCGATGCTGGGTGCATCGCGGCGCGACTCCTGGGCCAGTTTCATGCCGGCACGGGCACGCTCGGCAATGGCCTGCCCGGCCGCCAGGCGGGGATGGAGATCGTCAGCGGCTGCCACCATGACCAGCTCTTGGGGATTGTCCGGCAAGCGGTCGCTGCCGGTCAGCACCCGGTAGCGCTGCGTGCTGCGCACAACACGTGCTTTCGCCTCGGCCGCGGCGGCCCGGGCGCTACTTGTTTCCTGCTTGACGAGGAGCAGATCGGAGCGGGCCATTTCACCGACCTTGACCCGCCTGGTCACATCGTCTTCCAGTTTGGCCGCGGCATCCAGACGTTCAACGGCAACCTCTGCTTCACTATGCACCAGATAGAGCGTCCATAGGGCCGTCCGCAATTCACCGGCGACGGCCAGCCGGGTGGCGGCAATGCTCCGCTGACTCTCGTCGCCATCCGCCTCGGCCACGGCTATCCGGGCTGATTTTTGACCGGGCAACCAGAGCGGAACTGAAATGCCGATTTCGCTTTCTTCTTTGCCCAGATTGTCGTTCCAGCGGTCAGTGCGCTGCGCCAGGCCGATTTTCGGTGTACCAGGAAACAAGGATTCGGCAACGGTTCGGCTGGCGGTCGCCTCCTCGCGTTTCGCGACGACTGTTTTCCCCTGAGGGGAATTGGCCCATGTTTTTTCAAACACATCGCGCAGGGTTTCCGCCTGAGCGAAACCAAATGGGGCGGCCAGCAAGGCCACCAGCAGGAAGCCGGTCCCGGCGCGCAATTTTGGCGTTGGCGGAGAGCAATTCATTGGGGCAAGTTCACCGAGTTCAGATCAATAGACACTGATGGTACGGAGCGTTGCCCAACGGGATGCTGACCTATAAATTACATTTGTGTAATCTTGCGACCCCTACCGGTGCACAGTGATCTTGCCTTTCATCCTCGCTTCGAAATATCCCGAACCGGACATAGCCGACACTTTGACCCGTTAAACTCCTTTCCCGAGCGAATTCGGTCAGCTAAAAATCTATGCCCTGTCGTGGCAGGTGCCAATAAATTGAATATTTGACTCTATCTGGACTTCTTTGAGCGGCCTACCCTGATATCCGTTTGGGGTATAGCTCAAAATGACACCAAGACGGCACACAACGAACATTCGCTATTTGGGAAGCAAGAAAAGCCATAGGCTTGTCGCCTTTTTGGTTTTTTATGCTTCCCGAAGCATGCTTACCCAGAATCAGTCGAAACGAACATCAATCTGCTTTCCATCAGACTTCGTGCAAACCCCGGCTGGACTTTGGCCTGAACTCCAAGCCAGCAGGCATAGAATTGTTTCCCCACTTTGGGAGCGTAGTATCGGCGAAGCCGAATTCTTTATGTGATCGCTGTCCATGCCGCTGGTAATTCGGTCGTAATGTTTGCCTGGGCCAAACAATTTACGTAATTTTGTGAGGTCTTGAGAATGCTGAATCACAAATCCCCGCCCCTCATATCGCGCTCCTTCGAGTTCCAAAACCATGACCGGCGCTTGTGTGCCTTCGTGGCTAAAGGAGCCAGTGACGGATAGCGAGTCGTTCTCCGATACCAGTCGATGAGTATGCCCAGCACAACCGGAAAGCGTCACGCCCAGAAAACATGTTGCGAGAACTTTTGTGATCGCAGACATGCGACCTCCCTTCTACTTCAACACGAAGCGAACGGTTGCCGGTGCTTTGCCGGGGACGGATACCAAGGCCACAATCTTGCTGTTGGCAAATTTGAAACTGCCTGCGGCCTCCAGTTGCTGGCCCGCCGGTTTCAACTCCACTATCTGTTTGTCGGTGCCGACGAGAATGGTCAGTTTGGCGTTGGATTTTGAGACATCCACCGGCTTGCCATGATCGCGCAAATGCAACTGGATCAAATCCGGCTTGGCAACCAGTTCGTAATCCATATCCTTGACCTCGCTGACGACGCCACCGTGGAGCGGTTTGTGTTCGTGCCCATGCTCGTGGCCACCGGCGGCGAAGGCAAGGCCGGATATGGAGAGGGTAACAGCGGCGAAAAGATGAATCGGTTTCATGGTTTTTCCTTTCGTTGAGAAATAATTAAAGCGCACCGGCATCGCGGTCGGCCATCAGACGTTCCACATCATTGCGGCCAAACAGCCAGAACATGACAGGCGTTAGGAAGGTATCGAGCAGGGTTGAACTGATCAGGCCCGAGAAAATGACCACCGCTACCGGATGCAGGATTTCCGTGCCCGGTCGCTCGGCCTCGAACAACAATGGCGCCAGCGCAAAGGCGGTGACCAGCGCCGTCATCAAGACCGGCGCGAGACGTTCCAGCGAGCCGCGCAGGACCATCTTGTGGTCGAAATTCTCGCCTTCCATGCGCATCAGGTTGATGTAGTGGCTGACTTTGAGGATGCCGTTACGCACCGAGATGCCGGCCAGCGTGATGAAACCGACCAGCGCGGCGACCGACAGCGGCTGCCCGGAAATCCACAAGCCGAACACTGCGCCAACCAGCGCCAGCGGAATGTTGGCCATGATCATCGCCGATAACACAACTGACTTGTAGCGACTGAACAGCACCACAAACATCAGCACCAGCGAGACGATGGAGAGCAGGCCAACCAGCCGCGAAGCCTCTTCCTGCGCCTGGAACTGTCCGCCCAGGGTGATGAAGTATCCTTCAGGCAGTTTGCTGTCGCCGACCACCTTGCGGATGTCCTCGACGATCTCGGACAGCGCCCTACCTTGCGCGTTGGCTGAAAGCACGATACGCCGCTTGCCGTCATCGCGGCTGACCTGATTCGGCCCGTCGCCATCCTCGATGGTGGCGATTTTTGACAAGGGAATCGGCCCGCCAGGTGTTTCCAGCAATATCTGCCCCAGCCCTTGCAACGAGCGGGACGACTCGGGCAGGCGCACGACCAGCGCAAAGCGCCGGCCGCCCTCGACCACCTGCGTTACTTTTTCGCCTTCGACCAGGCTTTGCAGGGTCGCCAGAATCTGTGGCGTCGGCACGCCGTATTGCGCGGCCGTCGCATAGTTGACGCTGACCTTGATCTGCGGCGCCAGCACCTGCTTCTCGATTTCCAGATCGGCGATGCCGGGAATACCGGCCAGCCTGCCACGCAGCGCATCGGCCTGACCGCGCAGCGTGTCGAGGTCATCGCCAAAAATCTTGATGGCGATCTGCGAACGCACGCCGGACAGCATGTGGTCGATCCGGTGCGAGATGGGCTGGCCGATGGCAATCGCCGCGGGCAGGTTGATCAGGCGGGCGCGAATATCGGCCGAGATTTCGCCCATTGAGCGCGTCATTTCGGATGCTGGCTTCAGGCCGACATCCAGTTCGCTGACATGGACGCCTTCCGCATGCTCATCCAGTTCCGCCCGGCCGCTGCGTCGCCCGACGTGCACGACTTCCGGCACCGCCTTGACCAGTACCTCGGCCTGTTGTGCCAGAGCCGACGACTCGGCCAGCGTGACGCCGGGGTTGAGGCGCATGCCGATCAGCAACGTTCCCTCGTTGAAGGGTGGCAGGAAAGTCTTGGGAAAAAAGGGCACGGCTGCCGCTGCTACCAAAATGGCGACGGCACCGGCCGCCAACGCCGCTTTGGGGTGGTTGAGCACCGTCTGCAAACTGCGGCCATAGCTGGCTTTCAGCCAGGCCAGCAGTTTCGTGTCGCCATGATCGAGCGACTTCATGCGTGGCAGCAGGTAGAAGGACAGGACCGGCGTCACCGTCACCGACACCACCAGCGAGGCCAGCGTCGAAACGATGAAAGCGATACCGAGCGGCACGAACAAGCGCCCTTCCATACCGGGCAGCGCGAAGAGCGGCAGGAAGACCAGCACGATGATGATCGTTGCGTAGAGGATGGCCGAACGCACCTCCATCGTCGCATGGGCGACCAGCTCGATCGGATGCATCCGGTGATCGTGGTGCTTGGCCCGGTCTTCCTTCAGCCGTCGCAGCACGTTCTCGACGCCGACCACGGCGTCATCGACCAGCCCGCCAATGGCGATGGCCAGACCACCCAGCGTCATGGTGTTGATCGACAGACCGAAATAGTCGAAGACCAGCGCCGTCATGAAAATCGACACCGGGATAGCGGTTAGGGCGATCACCGTCGGGCGCAAGGTGCCCAGAAAGAAGAACAGGATGACTGCGACGAAGACCGATGCCCCGATCAGCTTGCCTTGCAGCGTGCTGATCGACGACTCGATGAAACTCGCCTGACGGAAAGTTACCTTGGGCGCCTCCATGCCGGCCGGCAGCGATTTCTTCAGATCCTCCACTGCGGCCTCGATACTTCGGGTCAGATGGATGGTATCGGCCGTCGGCTGCTTCTGGATGCCCAGAATCACCGCCGGTTTGCCCTCGAAACCGGCATCGCCCCGCTTGATGGCCGGTGCGAAGGTCACGTCGGCGATTTGCCGCAATAAAACGGGTTGACCGTGGCGGGCCGTCAGCGCCAGGTTCTTCAGGTCGTCCAGACGCGACGTGCGGCCGAGATGGCGAATCAGGTATTCGCGCCCGTTGAGTTCAAGGAAGCCGCCGGAGGTGTTGGCCGAGTAGCCCTTGAGCGCCCCGGTCAACTGCTCGTGCGAGATGCCCAGTTCCGCCATGCGGGTCGTGTTCGGCTGCACCTGGAACTGCCGCACCTCGCCGCCGATGGGAATGACCTGCGCCACGCCGGCAATTGCCATCAGACGCGGACGCAGCACCCAGTCGGCGTATTCGCGCACCTGCATCGGCGAAATCTTCGCCGTGTCGATGGGAATGGCGATCTGCATGATTTCGCCCATGATCGAACTGATTGGCCCCATGCGCGGCGTGACGCCCGCTGGCAGCCCTTCCTCCATTGAGGACAGACGTTCAGACACCATCTGCCTGGCCCGAAAAATCTCTGTTTTCCAGTTGAAGGTCACATAAATGAAAGAGAGGCCGGCACTGGACACCGACCGCACGCTTTCCACACCGGGCAGACCGTTCATGGTCGTTTCCAGCGGGAAGGTGATCAGTTGCTCCACTTCCTCGGCGGCCATGCCACCGGATTCGGTCATGATGGTGACCGTTGGTTTGTTGAGGTCAGGAAACACGTCCACCGGCGTGCGGGAGAGGGTGAATGCCCCATAGGCCATCAGCACCAGGCTGGCGATGATGACCAGCAGACGGTTGGCAAGGCTGTTATCGAGAAGCCACTTGAACATGATTTAGCGCTCCCGTCGTGTGCAGCAATCCGATTGCTGCTGAATCGGCGGACATGGCACGTTGCCATAACTGCAAAAGACGCAACAGTCACCCGGTTTGGGTCGGAGTAATGATTTGCAACCTGAGCATTCATGGAAGAACAAGCAGGCATCGGTCGGCATGTGCAGTTTTTCTGATAGTCCGCAAATCGGGCAGGTCAGGGTGGAGTCGAGAATAGGTTCCATCGTCATCCCTTTACCGGACCTGGTTGATCAGGGTCGCAGCGCGGACGGCAACCCGATCCCCGGCTTTCAGACCGCTGGTCACCGCCACGTGGGTGCCGTCCAGCGGCTCGACGCTTACCGTGCGCGGCTCAAAGCGTTCCGGTGCCGTCTTGACCCAGACGATGCTCTGGTTAGCCGGGTTCTTCATCAGCGCCGCTGCCGGCACCCGGATGCCCGGCACCGTGCTGCGCGTCTGCACGAAGACCCGAACCGGCTGGCCGACGGCCAAC
>JAFLDQ010000176.1 GCA_017302355.1 Dechloromonas sp. | reverse complement strand
ACGAGCCGCGCCTGATGTCGCTGGTGCCGCCGGTCCATATCGTGCTGCTCGACAGCGCCAATATCTACAACACCTTTTTCGAGGCGACCCAGGTCGAGGGCTGGAAGGACGGCCTGCCGACCAACGCCCTGCTCGTTTCCGGGCCCTCCAAGACTGCCGACATCCAGGTGACGCTGGCCTATGGCGCGCACGGCCCGAAGGAGCTGGTCGTACTGCTGATGGGAGACGAGCAATGAACGCCCAACCCATTCATTTCAAGCCGTCCGCAGGCTTCCGCGACCGGGCCAAGGCCGTGGTCGACAACCCTTTCCTGCGCCAGAGCTTCCGCGGCGCGATGGATTTCCTGATGACCAAGCGCGCCGCCCAGTTCCCCGATGCGGAAGAACTGGAGAGCCTGCGCACGCTGGGCGAACACATCCGCCAGTACAACCTCAGCAAGCTGCCGGACCTGCTGGTCAAGCTCGAAGCCAACCTGACGCGCAACGGCATCCACGTGCATTGGGCGGAAACGCCGGATGAAGCCAACGAAATCATCGTCGGCATCTGCAAGCGGCGCGCGGCCAGGCTGATGGTCAAGGGCAAGTCGATGGTCAGCGAGGAAATCGAACTCAACCACGCCGCCGAGGCGGCCGGCATCGGCGCGCTGGAATCCGACATGGGCGAGTACATCGTCCAGCTGGCCGGCGAGAAGCCCTCGCACATCATCATGCCGGCGATCCACAAGACCAGGGAGGAGATCGCCACCCTCTTCCACGAAAAGGTGCCGGGCGTCGACTACACCGACAACGTCGACGCGCTGATCCAGATCGGCCGCGGGGTGCTGCGCGAGAAATTCCTGGAAGCCGACATCGGCCTCTCCGGCGTCAATTTCGCCGTCGCCGAAACCGGCACGCTGTGCCTGGTCGAGAACGAAGGCAACGGCCGCATGTGCACGACGGCGCCGCCGGTGCATGTCGCCATCACCGGCATCGAGAAAATCGTCGAAAAGCTCGAACACGTGCCGCCGCTGCTCTCGCTGCTGACCCGTTCGGCCACCGGCCAGAACATCTCGACCTACTTCAACATGATCTCCGGCCCTAGGAAGCCCGGCGAGAAGGACGGCCCCCAGGAAGTGCACCTGGTGCTGCTCGACAACGGCCGCAGCCAGGCCTATGCCGACGAGCAGTTGCGCAAGACCCTGCAGTGCATCCGCTGCGGCGCCTGCATGAACCACTGTCCGGTCTATACGCGCATCGGCGGCCATGCCTACGGCACCACCTACCCCGGCCCGATCGGCAAGATCATCTCGCCGCACATGCTCGGGCTGGAGGCAACGGCGTCGATGGCGACGGCGTCGTCGCTGTGCGGCGCCTGCGGCGAGGTCTGCCCGGTCAAGATCCCGATTCCCGACCTGCTGGTGCGCCTGCGCGAGGAAGCCTTCTCGGCGCCGCATGCCAACCCGGCGATGCGGGGTCAGGGAGCGGGGTACAGCGCGCTGGTTTCGGCGATCTGGCGCGGGTGGGCGGCGGTTTATCGGTCGCCTTCACTGTACGGACTGGCGACCTGGCTGGGGAGCCGGTTCAGGTGGCTGATGCCGGCGAATCAGGGGCCGTGGACGTCGGTTCGGGTGCCGCTGAAGCCGGCGCCCAAGCGGTTGCGGGATATGTTGAAGGAACGGGGTTGATGCCTGTTTGCCTTTCTGAACCCATGGGTTCCGCGCTTGGGGCGCGGGCGTACTTTCTTTTTGATGGCAAAAAGAAAGTAGCCAAAGAAAAAGCCACCCCCGGGTCGGCGCCGGGCTGCGCCCGGTCCCTTGCGCTACTCGGCAGGCCGGGCGGCTGGCTAAACTCGCCTTCGGCTCAGACAACGCCAGCCGACTGCCCCCGGCCCGCCTGCGTTGCTCAGCGCCTCTCAGGGGGACCCGGAAAATCGTCGCAGCACGACCACACTGCCACACCAACAGCCTGTTGCGGTCGACGGCCAAGAAAAGGAAGAAATCAAGACCAGCAGAACAGCAGTTCAGCACGGGCTGTTTTTCCGGGCCCCTTGGGAGGTGCCGAGCAACGCAGGAACGCCGGGGGTAGTCGGCGAGCACTGTTTGAGGGGCGCAGCCCCGAGTTGCGCAGCCGCCCGGCGTTCCGAGTAGCGCAGGGAATCCCCGCAGGGGACACCGACCCAGGGGTGGCCTTTTCTTTGGCTACTTTCTTTTGGCCACACAAAAGAAAGTACGCCCGCGCGTCAGGCGCGGAACCCCAAGCCAATTCGAACAAATAAGAAGCCAAACGCACGAGACAACAAAATGAGCGAGCTAATCCAGTCCCTCCGCCAGCACCTCCCGGAAACCCAGGTCATCACCGATGACCTGCGCCGCCTGGCCTATGGCACCGATGCCAGCTTCTACCGCCTGATCCCGGAGGTCGTCGCCGTCGTCGAGACGGAGAACGACCTCCGGGCGGTGCTGGCCGCCGCCCGCCAGCACGGGCGCCCGGTCACTTTCCGCGCCGCCGGCACCAGCCTCTCCGGCCAGGCGATCACCGACGGCGTCCTGGCGCTGATCGGCGAGGGCTTCGCCACCTGTGAGATCAGCGGCGACGCGACGAAAGTTCAGGCCGGCCCCGCCATCGTCGGCGGCGAGGTGAATCGCCGGCTGGCGCCGCATGGCCGCAAGATCGGCCCCGACCCGGCGTCGATCGGCGCCGCCAGGATCGGCGGCATCGCCGCCAACAACGCCTCCGGCATGTGCTGCGGCACGGCGCAGAACAGCTACCGGACGCTGGCCGGCCTGCGCGTCATCCTCGCCGACGGCGCCCTGCTCGACAGCGAGGATCCGGCCAGCATCGCCGCCTTCCGGCAGAGCCACGGCGGGCTGCTCGGCGAACTGGAGCGCCTGGGCCGTGACACGCGCGCCAATGCCGCACTGGCTGAACGCATCCGCCGCAAGTTCAAGATCAAGAACACCACCGGCTACAGCCTCAACGCGCTGGTCGACTTTGAGGACCCGATCGACATCCTGGCCCACCTGATGATCGGTTCCGAAGGCACGCTCGCCTTCATTTCGCGCATCACCTACCACACGGTCGCCGAAGATCCGTGCAAGGCCAGCGCGCTGGTCTTCTTCCCCGACATCCGCACCGCCTGCGAGGCGGTCATCCGCCTCAAGCCGCAACCGGTGTCGGCGGTCGAACTGCTCGACCGCCCGGCGCTGCGCTCGGTGCAGGACAAGCCCGGGCTGCCGCCGGTCATGCGGACGCTGCGCGAGGAGGCTGCCGCGCTGCTGATCGAGGTGCGCTCGGCCACGGTCGACGGCTTGAACGAGCGCATTTCCGCCGTCCGTGCGGCCATTGCGGGAATCACCACCGTCGAGCCGTTGCAGTTTTCGACCGATCCGGCGACCTGCGAGATGTACTGGAAGGTGCGCAAGGGCACCTTCCCGTCGGTCGGCGCCGTGCGCCGCATCGGCACGACGGTGCTGATCGAGGACGTCGCCTTCCCGATGGCCGCGCTGGCCGATGCGACGCTCGACCTGCAGGCCATCCTGCGCCATCACGGCTACCACGAGGCGATCATTTTCGGCCACGCGCTGGAAGGCAACCTGCATTTCGTCTTCACCCAGGATTTCGGCGACCCGGCCGAGGTCGACCGCTACGCGCGGCTGATGGACGACGTCTGCGACCTGGTAGTCACGAAATACGACGGCTCGCTGAAGGCCGAGCACGGCACCGGCCGCAACATGGCGCCCTTCGTCGAGATGGAATGGGGCAAGGAAGCCGCCGGCCTGATGCGGCGGATCAAGACGCTGTTCGACCCCGGCAACCTGCTCAACCCCGGCGTCATCCTCAACGACAACCCGCACGCCCACCTGGAAAACCTCAAGCCGATGCCCGCCGCCGAGGACATCGTCGACCGCTGCATCGAATGCGGCTTCTGCGAACCGCTGTGCCCATCGCACCGGCTGACGCTCTCGCCGCGCCAGCGCATCGTCAGCGTCCGCGAACTGGCGCGCCGCGCCGCTGCCGGCGAGCCCGCCGGCAGCCTCGGCGAGGATTACCCCTACATGGGCCTCGATACCTGCGCCGGTTGCGGCCTGTGCTCGACCGCCTGCCCGGTCGGCATCGACGTCGGCGACCTGACCCGCCGCCTGCGCGGCCGGAACATCGGCAACGGCGGGCGGCGGGCCGGCGAATGGACGGCCAGCCACTTCGGCACGCTGGCCACCATCTCGCGCCTCGGCCTCAAGGCCGGCCATCTGGCCTCCGCCGTCGTCGGCGACGGCTTCCTCGGCCGCATTTCCGGCGGCGCCTGGAAAAGACGGATGCCGCATGCCGGCAAGGTGCCAAAACTCCCTCCCCTTCAAGGGGAGGGCTGGGGTGGGGATGGGTCGCGCAACGGAACCCATCCGCCTCCTGGCCTCCCTCTTGAAGGGGGAGGAACCCGGTTTTCCTATGGCGACCCGGTCGTCTATTTCCCGGCCTGCGGCGGCCGCATCTTCGGGCCGGGCGAGGCCGGCGAAGCGCAGCTCGGCGACGTCATCATGACCCTGCTGACCCGTGCCGGCTACGCCCCACGCCTGCCCAAGGATTTCGACGAGATCTGCTGCGGCCAGATGCTGGCCAGCAAGGGCCTGCCCGACGCGGCCGACCGCATGTCGCGAACGCTGGAGGCGGCGTTGCTGGAGGCCTCGGAAAACGGCCGCCACCCGGTGATCATGGACGCCAGCACGTGCTCGGCGCGCATGCGGACGCAACTGGCCGGCCGGATTGCCGTCTACGATTTTCATGAGTTCGCCCACGACGCGCTGCTGCCCAGGCTGATGCTGCGCAAGGAAGCCGGGCCGATCGCCCTGCACGTCAATTGCAGCGTGCGCAAGAATGGCTCGGACGGGAAGCTGAAGGCGCTCCTCGCCGCCTGCGCCGACACCGTCATCGAGCCGGCGGGCGTCACCTGCTGCGGCTTTGCCGGCGACCGCGGCTTCGCCGTTCCGGAACTCAACCGCCACGCCCTGCGCACGATCCACGACGAACTTCCGCCAAGCTGTGCCTGCGGCGTGTCGACCAACCGCACCTGCGAAATCGGCCTGACCGCCGAAACCGGGCGCGACTACCGGTCGATCGCCTATTTGCTGGAAAAATGCAGTCGACCGCAACCGCCGTGTTGAGGAATTCCCTGATTGGCGCAACCCGGCGCTTTTGCCATGGTTCGCCTTGCCCCCGTTCATCCCTGAAGGATCACCGATCATGTACAAGAAGATCATCGTCGCCGTAGACGACAGCGAAACCTCGCGTTGCGCCCTCGCCGAAGCCATCAACATCGCCAAGGCCACCGCTGCGCGGCTCTCCATCATCCATGTCGCCGATGAAGTGCTGCTGGGCATGCATCATCGCGCGGTGAGCACGACGCAGGATTTCGACAACGCCGTGACGGCGATCCACGCCGGCGGCGTCGAGATCCTCGAGGAAGCCCGCGCCACCGCCCGGGCGGCGGGCGTCGAGGCGGATACCATCCTCCTCGAAACGATGAAGCGCCGGGTGTCGGAAGTACTCGTCGACAAGGCGCGCGAACTCGGCTGCGACCTGATCGTCATCGGCCGTCACGGCCAGCGCGGTCTCGCGCTGCTCCTCCTCGGCTCGGTCGCCGAGCAGGTCGCGCGCCTGTCCGACGCCTCGGTCCTCCTGGTGCGCCAGCACTGATGGCGATGAACGCCCCGGACAGCGACAAGGAAGAACCGCTGCGCGCCGACATCCGGCTTCTCGGCCGGGTCCTCGGCGATACCATCCGCGAGCAGGAAGGGGAGGAAGTCTTCGCGATCGTCGAGCGCGTCCGCCAGACCGCCGTGCGCTTCGCCCGCGACGGCGACCCGGGCGCCCGCGCCGAGCTCGCCGCCCTGCTCGATCCGCTGTCGCGCGACACGGCGCAGGCGGTTGTCCGCGCCTTCAGCTATTTCCTGCAACTGGCCAACATCGCCGAGGACGAGCACCACGTCCGGCGCCGCCGCGCCCATGATCTGGCGGGTTCGCCGCCGCGCGAGGGAAGTCTCGTCCATGCCCTCGACCGCCTGGCCGAGAACGAGGTCGGGCCCGCGGCCGTCGCCGGCTTCTTCGGCCACGCGCTGGTCGCGCCGGTGCTCACCGCGCATCCGACCGAAGTTCAGCGCCAGAGCCTGATCCGCAACCACCGCGATCTCGCCCGCCTGCTCGATCAGCGCGAGCGCCTGCGAATGACGCCGGAAGAGGAGGCGGAGAACGACCGGAGCCTGGCCAACGCCATCCTGACCCTGTGGCAATCGCGCATGCTGCGCCCGGTGCGCCTGAAGGTGCTGGACGAGGTCAAGAACGGCATCACCTATTTCCGGGAGACCTTCTTCAGCGAGTTGCCGCAGCTCTATATCCAGGTCGCGCAGCAGCTGCACAGCCGTTATCCGGGGCAGACCTGGGCGCTGCCGCCGTTCTTCCGCATCGGCAGCTGGATCGGCGGCGACCGCGACGGCAACCCCTTCGTCACCGCCGCGATCCTGCGCGAAACGCTGCGCCTGCAATCGGCGGCCGCGCTCAATCACTATCTCGACGAGATCCACGAACTCGGTGGCGAACTGCCGCTTTCCAGCCTGCTGGTCAGGACCACGCCGGAACTCGACGACCTGGCGGCGCGTTCCACCGACCGCTCGCCGCAGCGCGCCGACGAGCCATACCGCCGCGCGCTTTCGGGCATCTATGCACGGGTCGCCGCGACCGCGCGCACCCTCGACCACGTCGAACCGGTGCGCCACG
>JAFLDQ010000175.1 GCA_017302355.1 Dechloromonas sp. | reverse complement strand
CGAAGACGAGCCGCCGACAGTGCAGGTAGCACGGCAAGGCGAAGTCGACAAAGTCACGGCTGGTCTGGAAATGGCATTACAGGCGGCGCAGGCGCTCGCCGGCGGCAACAAGTGTTTCCTCCTTCTTGGCGAAGCAGAAACGCACGACGCGGTCGTCGCGTCCGTCGGCGTAGAACACCGAGACCGGAATCACCGCGACGCCGACCTCGCGCGTCATCCACTCGGCGAAGGCACGGTCGGGCAAATCGGAAATCGCCCTGTAGCTCGCCAGCTGGAAATAGGCGCCGCGGCAGGGCAGCAGCTCGAACGGCGTTTCGGCCAGCAGGACGCGGAAGAAATCGCGCTTTTCCTGGTAGAAGGCGGCCAGACCGAGATGGCGCGACGCGTCCTGCATGTAGTCGGCAAGCGCCAGCTGCGACGGCGCGTGCACGGTAAAGACATTGAACTGGTGCACCTTGCGGAACTCGGCCATCAGCGCTGCCGGGCCGACCACGTAGCCGATCTTCCAGCCGGTGATGTGATAGGTCTTGCCGAAGCTGGAAACGACGATGCTGTGCGGCGCGAGTTCGGGGTGGCCGCACAGGCTGGCATGGCGTTCGCCGTCGAACAGGATGTGCTCGTAGACTTCGTCGGAGAGCACGACGATGTCGGTGCCGCGCACGATTTCCGCCAGCTTTTCGAGGTCGACCGCAGTCAGCAGGGCGCCGGTCGGGTTGTGCGGCGAGTTGACGATGATCATCCGCGTCTTCGGCGTAATCAGCCCAGCCACCTGCGCCCAGTCCGGGGCGTACCCGGGGAATTGCAGCTGCGCGTAAACCGCCGTGCCGCCGACCGTCTCGATGGCCGGGACGTAGGAATCATAGACCGGCGCGAAGACGATCACCTCGTCGCCCGGCCGCACGAAGGCGGCGATGGCGGTGAAGATCGCCTGCGTCGCCCCGGCGGTCACCGTCGCCTCGCTCTCGACGTCGAAGCGCGTGCCGTACAGTGCCGCCACCTTGTCGACGATGGCCTGGCGCAGCTCCGGCATGCCGGCCATCGGCGCATACTGGTTGCGCCCAGCCAGCATGTGGCGGTGCATGGCGTCGAACAGCGCCGGCTCGGCCTGGAAGTCGGGAAAGCCCTGCGACAGGTTGATCGCCCCGCACTCGGCAGCCAGCCGCGACATGACGGTAAAAATGGTCGTCCCCATGGACGGGAAGCGGGAATCGATGCGGATCGGGGTTTGCATGGGCCTGTTGCGGTCGACGGTCAAGAATGGCCAAAAATCATCGCCGATACGGCGGCGACACGCAAGGACGAAGCGGTTTCGTTTCCCACCTGGCTGGACGCACCGGATCCGACGGCGGCCGGAATGGGCTGGCTGGCCTCGCCCGATCTCACCGGGCGGGTATGGGTCCCTTGCACCCCGCTGTCCTCGTCGCATTTCTCAACACCCTGTTGCCTGTACCCGAGGCAGTGGACAGCGGTCTTGCCTTTGCCTTCGGAAGCCATCACCGCGAAGGCATGCCGCGGCCTATCGCGCGTTGGCGAGCAGTCTGGGTCGTGGGGCGACGGCAGGATTTTCGTCGGGTACAAGGATGCGATCGCCGTGATCGTCGCGAATGCGTGTCGTCAGTCCGATGTCATTCATGAGCGCAATGAACGGCAGCGGATCAAGCTCTTCGACGTTGACCATCCGGCGGACATCCCAGACGCCTTGGGCGATCAGGATCGCCGCCGCCACGGCAGGCACGCCGGCTGTGTAGGAGATGGCCTGGCTGCCGACTTCCTCGAAGCATGCCTTGTGGTCACAGAGATTGTAGATCAGCACTTCGCGAGACCTGCCGTCCCGGGTTCCCCGGGCCAGATCGCCAATGCAGGTCAGGCCCGTATAGTCCGGTGCCAATGAGGCAGGGACGGGCAACACCGCCTTGACCACTTCAAGTGGCACCACCTCCTGCCCCCGGGCGGTGCGTACGGGTTGCTCGGACAGCAGACCGAGACGCTTGAGAACCGTGAAGACATTGATGTAGTGATCGCTGAATCCCATCCAGAAGCGGATCTGGGCGATGGCAAGATTCTGTGACAGCGAGTGGATCTCGTCGTGGCCCGTTAGGTAGGTGGTATGTCGGCCGATGGCGGGCAATTCCCAATCCCGGCGATGTTCGAACATCGCATTGGCTTTCCATGCGTTGTCTTCCCAGGACCAGGCGGTCGACACGAATTCGCGGAAGTTGATCTCGGGATCGAAGTTGGTCGCGAAATAACGGCCGTGACTGCCGGCATTGACGTCGATGATGTCGAGTGAATCCACCGTGTCGAAACAGTGATCCACCGCGTAGCGCGCATACGCATTGACCACACCCGGGTCGAAACCGACGCCGAGTATGGCCGTGACGCCAGCCGCCCGGCAGGCCTCGCGGCGCTTCCACTCGTGGTTTGCGTACCAGGGCGGCGTTTCACAGACCTTGAACGGATCCTCATGAATGGCCGTATCGAGATACGCGGCGCCTGTCTTGATGCACGCCGTGAGCACGGACATGTTCAGAAAGGGCGAGCCGACATTGATCACGATCCGGCTACCGGTTTGGCGGATCAGGCGGGCAGTGGCAGCAATATCCAGGGCATCCAGTGCGTGCGCACGGAAAAGACCCTGCTGCTGCGCGCTGTTCTTTTCTCCGATCGAAGCGATGATGCGTTCGCAGCTGGCGAGCGTGCGCGATGCGATGTGAATATCGCCAAGTAACGCATTGCTCTGTGCACATTTGTGTGCGACCACATGCGCAACGCCTCCGGCGCCTATGATCAGGACATTACGTTTCATCGGGTTGGTCTCCTTTTCTTCGAATCCAGGCACTGGCGTCAGGACAGGCTGTTGACGTAATCGTCAAATGAAAATTCGCGCACCAGGCGCTCGCTGCCATCGAGTTCCCTTATTGCGATGGCCGGCATGTGGATGCCGTTGAACCAGTTCTTCTTGACCATCGTGTATCCGCCCGCATCACCGATGGAGATGCGATCACCGATTTGCAGAAGCCGGTCGAAGCGGGCTTCGCCAAAAATGTCCCCGGCGAGGCAGGTTTTGCCACAGATCTGGTAGACGTGGTCGCCTCCATGTCCGCCAAAGCGGGCGGATTCACGGTAGATCAGCAGATCGAGCATGTGCGCTTCGGTCGAGCTATCCACCACGGCGAGGTTCTTGCCGTTGAACCCGGTATCGAGCACGCTGACCTCGAGCGTCGTCGCGTTGCGTACCGCGGCCTCACCGGGCTCGAGGTAGACCTGCACACTGTGGGCCTGACCAAATCCGCGCAGGCGCTCACAAAAACGATCTACCGGATAACCGGGTTCGGTAAAACTGATGCCGCCGCCCAGGCTCACCCAGCCAAGCCTGTTCAGGATGTCTGCATAGCTGTGCTCGATTTCCGTCAGCAAGGCGTCGAAGCGGTCGAACTCGTTGTTCTCGCAGTTATTGTGGATCATCACGCCATCGATACGATCGAGAACGGAGCGGATGCGCGCCGGATCGCATTCTCCAAGTCGACTGAAAGGGCGAGCCGGGTCGGCGAGGTCGAACCCGGTGCAGCTGACGCCAGGATTCAGGCGCAGCCCAACTGGCTTTCCTCCGGCAACCCCGCGGAAGCGTTGCAACTGGCCGATCGAATTGAAGATGATCTTGTCGCAGTGAGCGACGACTTCCCTGATTTCATGGTCGGCAAACCCTACACTGTAGGCGTGGGTCTCGCCGCCGAATCGCGTTCGCCCAAGCTTCACCTCGTAGAGCGATGACGACGTCGTGCCGTCCATGTGTGGTTTCATCACATCGAACACCGCCCACGCGGCGAAGCACTTCAGTGCCAGCAACACCTTGACTCCGGCATCCTCACGCACCCGATCGATGATCTGCATGTTGTGCGACAGCGCGGACTTGTCGATGAGGTAGTAGGGTGTTCGTGGCATGTCTGTTGTCGGACCGAAGATACCATCAATTGCTGTCGGAAGACAAAGCGCCGAGTCACCCACGGACGATGGGTATGGGCGATCCCCGACATGGCCCCGGAGTTGCGGTGGCATGGCCCATCCCAATCGCCTTGTCGAGTTTCCTTGCCAAGACGCTTCCCGTCAGAAAAAACACACGCGCCATTGATCGTGGACGCGGATGCCGTGCTGCCCCTTGCGGTTCCCGTTGAGGTCCCCGGGCTGGATCCCCCGGGGGATCCTCAAGCTGGCCAAGGCCCGGATGGCGCGCATGGGCCGGTTGCGGTCGACGGTCAGAAACGGCAAGAAGTCATCCGCTACGCCCCAGGCACGCAAGCCGGAATCCGCTTCGTTCCCCGCCTGGGTGGACGCACCGGATCCGACGGCGGCCGGCAAGTTGCGACAAACCGGCGCCATCAGTGCAACGAACGCTTTTGGAGTCCGCGACAAATCGGGCCACCCAAGCGGACGGCGAACTCGCAACCGCTCGGGGTTCGGGAAAATCCGAAATGCCGTTGGCGATTACCCGCCGGACAACCCGATGATCGACGACTTGCGGTACTCGTCGTTGGGGAAGACGCGGCCCGTCAGCAGCGTGTTGAAGATGTGCTCGAAGACCAGTCCGGGCTCGCCCTTCTTGGTGCCGGAGCGGAAATACGAATGCCCCTTGGGGTGGTCGTACCTGGTATTGACCTCGTCGCAATCGACGGCAAAAACGTTCTTCGGCGTCTTCTCCATATCCTCCGGACCGCTGTGGCCCAGGCGGCGGGACGCCTCGGCGTTCTTCAGGTTCGACACCTTGCTGGCACGCAGCGCCAGGTCGTCGGAAGCGTAATAGACGACCACGTTGCGCGAGGTGTGCGAGATCAACTCGCCCGGCTGCCCCTTGTGCAGCGATTCATTGACGATATCCGCGGCGACCAGGAAGGTGTTGCGGAAGATCAGCGGCAAGCCGCTCGGCAGGTGGTACTTGTGCCAGTTGCTCAAGGTTTCGCGCAGGACGCGGTTGCCCATCGAATGCGCCAGCATGTTCATCCGCTTCAGGCAGGGGTCATTCTCCGGGTTGTAGTCCGGCGAATTCCGCCATTCCATGAACTTCTGGAACATCCGGGCAAAGGCGAAGGCGCTCTGGTCGGCGGATTTCTGGTCGTCCCAGTAATCCTTGACGATGCCCAGGTCATTGTCACACGGCCAGATCACCGGGATGACCAGCACTTCCTTGTCCGACTTCTTGTTGCACAGGCTTTGAAACTCCGCCACGTTCTCGAAGACGCTTTCCGGCAGGTTGGAAAAGCCGTGGATATAGATCAGCACCTGCCGGTATTTTGCACTCTTGATCTCCGAGAGCATCGCCTTGCTGCCGATCTCCTCGTATTTCCCCTTCTTCAGTCGCCGGCAGCAGAAGAAACCGCGGCCCGACGCGTTGTTGTTGAGATCAAAGTCAAAACTGGCATTCAGCGCGGGTTCGGTATTGACCGTCGGCTGGCGGCTGGTGATGAACAGCATGGCGTTTCCTCCACAGAATGCACGTCGACAGGTGGTGGGCGGTGTGATCCTGGCCTGCGGTAAATGATAACGGGCTTTACGTGGGTTGGGCGCAATTCACCATCCAACGAATGCCGAAACGGTCGGTCAGGCTACCGAAATACGCGCCCCAAAACATGTTCTGCAACGGCATGTCGATCTCGCCGCCTGCCGCCAGCGCATGGAAAAGCCGAATCGAGCAGACATCGAGCGTGACGCCGCCCAAGACTCAGGAAGGTGCGAAATGGCGTTAGCGGTCGGTGCCCAGGGCGCGTTCGATCAGGGCTTTCTTGAAGGCCATCGAGGCGGCATGCCTTGACATCCTCTATCTTGTCAATACACTGTACGTATGATTGAGTTCGAGGGGGATTCAACCAAAGCGGCGACAAACTTCAAGAAACACGGGGCGGTTTCAAGTCCGTTTTCTACGATGAGTTTGCTGTTCAGTTCTTCGACAACGATCACTCCTCGGATGAGGAACGGTTTCTGTTGCTGGGCATGAGTACGGCAGCAGGATTGCTCCTTGTTTGCCACTGCGAGCGAGGCGCAGGTCACGCCATTCGCATCATTTCCGCTCGCAAGGCCACCAAGCGTGAAAGCGCGTTTTACGGAAGCAAGGAATCATGAAAGCCGAATACGATCTCTCCAAGGTGACCTCACGTAAAAATCCCTACGCATCAGAGCTTAAGACGCCCGTCACCATGCGCCTCTCCGAAGATGTAGTTACCTACTTCAAGCGCATGGCGGTTGATGCCGGAGTCCCTTACCAAAGCCTGATCAATCTTTATCTGCGCGACTGTGTTACACAGCACCGGCAAGTGCAAATCGCCTGGCCCGCCAAGCCCTGACCAACATGTCCACACCATTGCGTGCGTTAATGCAAGACCTGACCCCGTGCGCGGACCCGTGTGCGCGGACCCGTGCGCGTGACCCTGACCCCGTGCGCGTGACCCCGTGCGCGTGTGACCCCGTGCGCGTGCGTGCGCGTGCGGACCCCGTGCGAGCGTGCGAGTGACCCCGTGCGAGCAGCCGCGTATCAGCGAGCCCGGCTGACTGATGGTCAGGGTGCATTGGCAGTGCGCTGGGCTCGGCGTTGCCGCAGTGCCCGGATCATGACTGCGACGACCACGACGTTCAAGACAAGCAACCCACCTCCGTGCCAGGTTGGCTTCTTGGCAAGCGAGAGGATTTCAAACGGCACGTAGATTGCGCCGCTCGCAGCGCCAAGCACTTCAGCCCAAGCGCGTTCAAGAAACAGTCCATAAGCTTCGACGAAGCGAACCCCGGAGTAGGCCGCTGCGCCTGCGGCAAGGAGCGTGAGTCTTGCATCCTGCAGATTGGCTGCGGCGTCGAGGAAGATCTGCGGGTACTTCGCTGCGGGATTGAGATGGGCGTGTTCGATCAGCGCGGCGGCGACATTGAGCAGGCCCCGGTGCATTAGTCACTAACCACTTCAGTCTTGACAGATTCTGCGAAGAATTCAATGAGTAGCGGCCATGGCTGGAACGATGCTGAAGCGTGTGAGCGAGCAGGCGGCGGCGATGGCGGAGCGACCCAGGCGGGT
>JAFLDQ010000174.1 GCA_017302355.1 Dechloromonas sp. | reverse complement strand
CAGCCGCCGAGGCCGGCGACCGAGGCATCGAAGATCGCCATCCCCATTTCCAGCGAGGCGTAGATGTTGGCGATCGCCATGCCGTAGGTGTCGTGATAATGGCCGGCCAGCCTGGCGATCGGCACGAGCCGGGCGCAGGCCTCGATCATGCGCCGGATGGTCGCCGGGTTGCCGACGCCGATGGTGTCGCCGAGCGAGATTTCGTAGCAGCCCATGTCGAACAGCTGCTTCGCGATGCCGGCAGCCTGCCCGGGGGCGATCTCCCCCTCGTAGGGGCAGCCGACGACGCAGGAGACATAACCACGCACCGGAATTTCCAGCGCGCTGGCCGAGGAAAGGATCGGTTCGAAGCGTTTCAGGCTCTCGGCAATCGAGCAGTTGATGTTCTTGCGCGAGAACGACTCCGAGGCGGCGCCGAAAATGGCGACTTCGCTCGCCCCGGCCTGCACGGCCGCATCGAAGCCCTGCAAATTGGGCGTCAAGACCGGGTAGACCGCAGCAGGGTCGCGTTTGATGCCCTGCATCACCGCCGCGTTGTCGCCCATCTGCGGCACCCACTTGGGCGAGACGAAGGAAGTCGCCTCGATGACGCGCAGCCCGGCATCGGCGAGGCGGTCGATCAGCTCGATCTTGATTTCAGTGGGAACGACCTGCTTTTCATTCTGCAGGCCGTCGCGTGGGCCGACTTCGACGATATTGACCTTGGCGGGCAGTTTCATGATTCGGATTCCTCATCACCCTCCCCTTCAAGGGGAGGGCTGGGGTGGGGATGGGTTTCGGCGATAGCGGCCACAATTGTCTCGATCACAGCTTCCGTTTCCTGAAATACCTGATTGTTCCAAAACCGCAAAACACGAAAGCCTGATTTTGCAAGCGCTCGTGTTCGGACTCCATCCTTGGTTGCTGCTTCCGCATGCTGGCCGCCATCCAATTCAATAACCAGCTTGTTCTGGGGGCAGACGAAATCCAGCACATAATTGTTGAATGGGTGTTGTCGACGGATTTTGACGCCAAGTTGCTGCCCACGCAGATACTGCCAAAGCAGCCGTTCGGCATCGGTGGCGTGTTTGCGGAGTTCCTGCGGAATCTGGTTTTGTCGCAGCCACTTGTTGTCTTGTCCGTGCACGTTCTTGACCCATCCCCTCCCTAGCCCTCCCCTTGAAGGGGAGGGGATCTAGTTGGCTTCGAACTCCACCAGCGCCGCACCGTCGGCCACCTGCTCGCCGGCCGCGTAGCAGAAGGCCTTGACGGTGCCGGCGGCGGGGGCGGTGATGGTGTGCTCCATCTTCATCGCTTCGAGGATCAGCAGCGGCGCGCCCTTGTCGACCTTCTGGCCGGGCTGGGCGAGCAGGGCGACGACCTTGCCCGGCATCGGCGCGGTCAGGCCACCGCCGTGGCTGTCGCCGGCGTCGACGCGGTGCAGCGGGTCGTCGCGCAAGAGTGAGTATGTACTTCCCTGGAAAAAGACGCTTCTCTTGTCGTCGACCGCGCCCCGCAGGAAATCCCCCTGGGGGACGACCACCGAGGCGATCACCCGGCGGTCGTCGAACTCGACGGCGATGCGGTCGCCTTCGAGTTTGCTGCCACGCGCGAGGGTGGTCCGCCCGTTGATGGTGATCCGCCAGTGGTCGCGCTGATAGCGCACCTGCGCTTCGACCAGGCTTTCGCCTTCGCACCCCGGGGGTCCCTCCGGCGGGACGCGGAAGCCGATGATGCGGGCGGCCGAGAGGTTCATTCGCCAGCCGTCACGGGCGTGCCACGGCGACCAGGGATCACCGCTGTTCCTCGCGGCCAGCCCGGCCTTGTGCTGTTCCCACAGCAGTTCGCCGACGGTGGCGACGAGCAGCGCGTCATGGGGCACTGCCTGGGTCGGCGGAAAGAGAAACGTCTGCTGACGCTCGATCAGCCCGGTATCGAGATCGGCGCCGGCGAAGGCCGGGCAGGCGACGAGGCGCGACAGGAAATCGATGTTGGTCGTGACGCCGGCTACCTGGTAGTCGGCCAGCGCCTTGCGCATGCGCGCCAGCGCGGCGTCGCGGTGCTCGTCCCAGACGATCAGCTTGGCGATCATCGGGTCGTAGAAGGGCGTGATTTCATCGCCTTCCTCGACCCCGGTATCGACGCGGACGTTGAGGCTTTTGGCCGGCGGCGACAGGCGGATCAGGCGGCCGGTCGAGGGCAGGAAGCCCTTGTTGGCGTCCTCGGCGTAGATGCGGGCTTCGAGGGCGTGGCCGCGAATCTGCAACTGTTCCTGGGCGAGCGGCAGCGGCTGGCCGGCGGCGACGCGCAACTGCCATTCGACGAGATCCTGGCCGGTGATCATCTCGGTCACCGGGTGTTCGACCTGCAGGCGGGTGTTCATTTCCATGAAGTAGAAGCTGCCGTCCTGGTTGGCGATGAACTCGACCGTGCCGGCCCCGGCATAACCGACGGCCCTGGCGGCGGCGACAGCGGCTTCGCCCATCTGGCGGCGGCGCTCTGCCGTCATGCCGGGGGCGGGGGCTTCTTCCAGCACCTTCTGGTGGCGGCGCTGTACCGAACAGTCGCGCTCGAACAGATAGACGCAGTTGCCCAGCGTGTCGGCGAAAACTTGGATTTCGATGTGGCGCGGCCGGGTGATGTATTTTTCGATCAGCACGTGCTCGTTGCCGAAGCTCGACGCTGCTTCGCGCTTGCACGAGGCGAGGGCGTCGGGGAAATCTTCGGACTTCTCGACCAGGCGCATGCCCTTGCCGCCGCCACCGGCCGCGGCCTTGATCAGCACCGGGTAGCCGATCTGGTCGGCTTCATGGTGCAGCAGCGTCGGCGTCTGGTCATCGCCGTGGTAGCCCGGCGTTAGCGGCACGCTGGCGCTGCCCATCAGCTTCTTGGCTTCCGATTTCGAACCCATGGCGCGGATCGCCGAGGCTGGCGGGCCGATGAAGGTGATGCCGGCGGCGGCCAGTGCGTCGGCGAAGTCGGCGTTCTCGGAGAGGAAGCCGTAGCCGGGATGGACGGCCTGGGCGCCGGTGCGCTTGCAGGCGTCGACGATCCTGTCGGCGACGAGGTAGGACTCGCGCGCCGCCGCCGGGCCGAGCAGCACGGCCTCGTCGGCCAGGCGCACGTGGCGGGCGTTGGCGTCGGCCGCGGAATAGACGGCGACGGTGCGGATGCCCATTCGGCGGGCGGTCCGGATGACGCGGCAGGCGATTTCTCCGCGGTTGGCAATGAGTATCTTGTTAAACATGTCCGGTCTCCCGCGGAGAAATCGTCTGGACGTGCAGGGCGCGCAGGCAACCTGACTTCGTCGCCGCACCGGTGCCCGGCTGGTCACCGCAGTTGGCGATTGCAATCCTGGTGAGCATGCCTATACCCCCATCCAGTCCGGCGAACGTTTCTCGAGGAAGGCGCCGATGCCTTCCCGCGCCTCGGGCGTCGCGCGCAGGTGGGCGATGCGGTGGGCGGTGTCCTCGACCAGCGTGTCGTTGACCGGCTGGCCGTCGACCGTGCGGATCAGGTCCTTGGCGGCCGCTTGCGCGTTCGGCCCGCCCTGCAGCAGCGCGGCCGCGACTTCCCGCACCTTGGCATCGAGCGTTTCCGGCTCGACCGTCTCATGGACGAGGCCGATTTCGCGGGCGCGGACGGCGTCGATGCGCTCGGCCGACTGGAAATAGCGGTACGCCTGGCGGGCGCCGATGGCGCGCAGCACGTAGGGCGAAATGGCCGAGGGGATAATGCCGAACCTGACTTCGGAGGTGGCGAACACCGCCTTGGTCGAAGCGACGGCGATGTCGCAGGCGGCGGCCAGACCCATGCCACCGCCAAGGGCGGCGCCCTGGACGCGGGCGATGGTCGGCTTGTTCATTTCGGCCAGGGTGCGCAGCATGTGGGCCAGGGCGCGGGCGTCGTTCAGGTTGTCGTCGAGTCCGTTGCTGGCGGCGCGCTTCATCCAGTTGAGGTCGGCGCCGGCCGAGAAACTCTTGCCGCGTCCGGCGAGGACGACGATGCGAACATCGGCATCGTCGTCGAGGGCGATGCAGGCGGCGGTCAGCTCGGCGATCAGGATTTCGTCGAAAGCGTTGTGCAGGTCGGGGCGGTTCATCCAGATGGTGGCGACCGGGCCGTGCAGTTCGATTTCAAGCGTGGTAAACATGTCTCGCTCCTGCCTGTTTATTGTTGTCTGGCCTGGATCAGGCCGGCCATCGGGTCGCCGGTCTTTTCCAGCGCGGCGATCAGGCTGGCCCGGTTCTCCGCCGGCTGGTTCTGGCTGACCTTCCATTTGCCGAGCAGCCGGGTGACGGTGATTTCGATGCCGACGATGGCGCCGAGCATTTTCTCTATGTAATCGGCCGGCGCATCGGTGACTGCCCAGGGCGTTGGTAGCGCCGCTTCGTTGGTTGCGGTCAACGCCGAAATCTGCCCGAAAATCCAGGCGGGATCGTCGATCACCGTCAGTTCGCCGTAGGCATGCACGGCGGCGTAGTTCCACGTTGGCACCACCTTGCCGTGCTCGGCCTTGGTGGCGTAACCGGAGGGGCTGATGTAGCTTTCCTCGCCCTGAAAAACCACCAGGACTTCGCCGGCCACGTTGCCCGCTTTCCACAGCGGGTTGGCGCGGGCGATGTGGCCCTGGAGCGTGCCGCAGGGTTCGCCGTCGGCCAGCAACAAGGGAATGTGGTTGGCGTCGAGGCCGTCCGGGCCGTGGGTTATCAGCGTGGCGAGCGGACTGGCACGCATCAGGGCGTGCATCTCGGCGATATCGTCTTCGGCAAAGTGCTTGGGGAGGTACATGGCCTTACATCCGGAAAATGCCGAACTTCGTCTCTTCGGCCGGCGCGTTCATCGACGCCGACAGTCCGAGTCCAAGTACGCGGCGGGTATCGGCCGGGTCGATGATGCCGTCGTCCCACAGGCGGGCCGAGGCGTAGTAGGGGTGGCCCTGCGTCTCGTACTGCTCGCGGATCGGCGCCTTGAACGCCGCTTCCTCCTCGGCGCTCCAGGTCTTGCCCGCGGCCTCGATGCCGTCGCGTCTGACAGTGGCCAGCACGCCGGCTGCCTGTTCGCCGCCCATCACCGAAATGCGGGCGTTCGGCCACATCCACAGGAAACGCGGCGAGTAGGCGCGGCCGCACATGCCGTAGTTGCCGGCGCCGAAGCTGCCGCCGATGACGACGGTGAATTTCGGCACTTTGGTGGTGGCGACGGCGGTGACCATCTTGGCGCCGTCGCGCGCGATGCCGCCGTTTTCGTACTTGCGGCCGACCATGAAGCCGGTGATGTTCTGCAGGAAAACGAGCGGAATGCCGCGCTGGGCACAGAGTTCGATGAAATGGGCGCCTTTGAGGGCCGATTCGCTGAACAAAATGCCGTTGTTGGCGACGATGCCGACCGGGTAGCCGTGGATACGGGCGAAGCCGCAGACCAGCGTCGTCCCATAACGCGCCTTGAATTCGTCGAAGTCGGAACCATCGACGATGCGGGCAATGATCTCGCGAACGTCGAAGGGCTTTTTGGAATCGTTCGGGATAACGCCGTACAGCTCTTCGGCGGCGAAGAGTGGCTCGACGGTTGCGGTCAACGCCACCGAAGGGGTCTTTTTCCAGTTCAGGTCCTTGACGATGCGGCGGGCGATGGCCAGCGCGTGGACATCGTTCTCGGCCAGATGGTCGGCGACGCCGGAAATGCGGGTATGGACGTCGGCGCCGCCGAGGTCTTCGGCCGAGACGACCTCGCCGGTCGCCGCCTTGACCAGCGGCGGCCCGCCGAGAAAGATCGTGCCCTGGTTCTTGACAATGATCGACTCGTCGCACATCGCCGGCACGTAGGCGCCGCCGGCGGTGCACGAGCCCATGACGGCGGCGATCTGCGGGATGCCCTGCGCCGACAGATTGGCCTGGTTGAAGAAGATGCGGCCGAAATGCTCCTTGTCCGGGAAGACCTCGTCCTGCATGGGCAGGAAGGCGCCGCCGGAATCGACCAGATAGACGCAGGGCAGGCGGTTTTCCAGGGCGATCTCCTGGGCGCGCAGGTGCTTTTTGACGGTCAGCGGGTAGTAGGTACCGCCCTTCACCGTCGCGTCGTTGGCGACGACCATGCACTCGACGCCCTCGACGCGGCCGATGCCGGCGATCATCGACCCCGCCGGGACTTCGAAAGGATCGGCGCCGCCGTACATGCCGTAGGCCGCGAACTGGCCGATCTCGAGGAAGGGCGTGCCGGGGTCGAGCAGGCCATTGACCCGTTCGCGCGGCAGCAGCTTGCCGCGCGCCAGGTGCTTCTGGCGCGCCGCCTCGGGGCCGCCGAGGGCGATCTTCCCGACCTTTTCGTGGAGGTCGGCGACGACCGCCTGCATGGCCGCCGCGTTGGCCTGGAAGTCGGCGCTGCGCGGGTTCAGCTGGGATTTCAGGGTGCTCATGTCGCCTCGCTGTTCTTGTCGCGTAAGGTGTCCTACAGTTGCTGCGTTTCCTTCAGCCACTTGCTGACCGGTTCCGGCCGGTAAGCGGCCATCGCCGCGAGCAGGCTCTCGCCGTCGCCCGCCGCCAGCGCCATCGCCCGGTTCTCTGCGCGCAGGAAGCCGTCCTCGACCGCCCGGTCGAACATCGCCAGCAGCGGGTCGTAGAAACCGTTTACGTTGAGCAGGCCCGTCGGCTTGACGTGAAAGCCGAGCTGACCCCACGTGAGTATCTCGCAGAATTCCTCGAAGGTGCCGAAGCCGCCGGGCAGGGCGATGAAACCGTCGGCCAGCTCGGCCATGCGCGCCTTGCGCGCGTGCATCGAAGCGACGACCTCGAGGCGGGTCAGCGCGCGGTGGTCGACGTGGCGACCGGCGACCTCCTTGCCGAGCAGCGCCTCGGGAATGACTCCGATGACCGTCCCGCCGGCCGCCAGGCAGGCGTCGGCGATGGTCCCCATGAGGCCGACATTGCCGCCGCCGTAGACCAGTTCGATGCCGCGCCCGGCAAGCAGCCGGCCCAGGGCTTCCGCCGCATTGCGGTAGCGCGGATCGTGGCCGGCGTTGGAGCCGCAGAAGACGCAGAGGCGTTGCATGGCTGTCTCAGAAGCCCCCGGTTTCCAGCCACTTTTCGATCTGCGGCAGGCGGTCGGCGCCGAAGAAG
>JAFLDQ010000173.1 GCA_017302355.1 Dechloromonas sp. | reverse complement strand
GACGCGATGGCCGTGGTGATGGACGAGTTCGGCGGCGCCGAGGGCATCGTCACCATCGAGGACATCATCGAGGAGGTGGTCGAGGACATTCAGGATGAATACGACCGCCAGGAGAAGCCGGCCGGCTGGCTGAAGAAACTCGGACACCATGACTATCTGGTCAGCGCCCGCGCCACCCCGGAGATGCTGGCCGAGAAGCTGGGGCTGAAGCTGCCCGGCGAGGGCGGCTACGACACCGTCTCCGGCTTCATTCTCGAGTTCGCCCACGAGATCCCCGCGCCGGGCGCGACGATCGAGGTCGAAGGGATCCGGTTCACCATCCAGCGCGCGACGCCGCAGGCCATCCAGGAAGTGCAGATCCGCTGGTAGCGGGCCGGGGCGGCGCGCACCCCCTCGCCGCGCGCCGCCCCCGGATGCGGCGACCGGACCGGCGACACGGCAATCTGCCCGGCCGCACGGGGTTCGCAACTCAGCACCCCGCCGGGGCAGCCGGGATTCTTCCGGTCTTCCCGCGTCTGCCCGATGACGGCTTCCGCATTGCGGGGAAGGCGATTCCGGGAAACGCAATTGACTCCCGCCGCCATGCTCGGCGATACTCGTCCGCCGCGGCTCCGGATTCCCGAGCGCCGCCCGTCAGCACCCGCCGCCCGCAGCGTCCGGCGCGCTGACCGAGAACAAGCAAATGGAGGGGAAAAGATGGAATCCTTAACGCTGTGGGTCAACCTTGGGCTCATCCTTCTGTTCGTCGCGGGAAACGCCTTCTTCGTCGGTTCGGAGATCGCGATTTCCTCGGCGCGGCGGAGCAAGATCAAGCAGATGGCCGACATGGGCAACAAGTCGGCGAAGACCGTCGAGATGCTGCACAACGAACCCGAGCGCTTCTATTCGGTCACCCAGGTCGGCATCACGCTGGTCTCGCTCGGCCTCGGCGCCATCGGCATGGAAACGATCAGCAACCTGACCGACGCCTCCTTCGTTGCGCTCTTCGCCATGTTCGGCGACAGCGAGGCCCTGGTCCGGGCCGCCCATACCGCGTCCTACGCCTTCGCCTTCGTCGTCATCTCCTTCCTGCACGTCGTCGCCGGCGAGCTGGCGCCCAAGGTCCTCGCCTTCCACAAGGCGGAAGCGATCAGCATGGCCGTCGCCTGGATCGTCAACTGGATGTACATCGTCTTCAAGCCGCTGATCTATTTCATGAAGCTGGCCTCCAACGGCCTGCTCTGGATCTTCGGGCAACGTGACCTCGCGCACGAGGGCGAGGGACATTTCACCATGTCGGTCGAGGAGATCCGCATGGTGCTTACCGCCAGCGAGAAGGACGGCGTCCTCGCCCCCGAGGAAACGCAGATGATCCAGGGCGTCTTCAACCTCGACGAGCACACCGTGCGCGAAGCGATGGTGCCGCGCACCGAGATCCTGGCGCTGTCGAAGGACGCATCGCTGGCGGACGCGCTGCGCCTGTTCCGCGATGTGCCGCACGCGCGTTTCCCGGTCTATGGTCAGACCATCGACCAGATCGTCGGCATCGTCTCGATCAAGGAGCTGCTCAGCGTCATGGCGGAGAGCACCGGCGAGACCCTCGAGCAGGTCAGCCGCCGCCCGGTCTCCCAGTTTGCCAAGCCGCCCCTGGTCGTTCCGGACAGCAAGCTGATCAGCGAGATGCTCAAGCAGTTCAAGAAGACACGCCAGCAGATCGCCATCGTCATCGATGAATACGGCGGCACCGAGGGACTGATCTCGCTCGAGGACATCCTCGAGGAGATAGTCGGCGATTACGGCGACGAGTTTTCGCACCAGGCGCGCCAGGTGAAGAAACTCGAAGGCAGCCAGTACGAGATCGACGCCTCGATGCGGGTCAGCGAACTCGGGCCGATCATCGGCTATCCCTTCGAGGCGAATGGCGACTATGTGACCCTCGCCGGCCTGATCTACCACATCCTCGGGCGTGTTCCCGAGGTCGGCGAGACCGTCGATATTCATTCCGCAAGGATGGTGATTCTCGAAATGGACCATCACCGCATCACCAAGGTGCGCTTCGAGGATGTCGCGGTCAACGACAGCGGTGCAATCGTCCTGTCCGATCCGGATTCGCCGGCGCACCCGGATTGACTGCTGCCTGGCCACCGGGGCGCGGCGCCAACCGGCCGATCATCCGGGCGGGTTGGCCACGCCCAGGATCGGCCGGGCGGGCCCGGCTATTCCCCGGCTTGCCCGGGGAGTTGGCTGATCCGGTAGGCGGAGGGAGGTAATCGTGCGCGTCACCCTGGTTCACCCGGCGGGCTTCAATTTCGTCCCCGGCCAGCCCGATTTCTCGGTGCTGGCCAACCGCATGGCGCCGATCGGCATCATGCAGCTCGCTTCCTGGCTGGAAAGGTTCGGCCACCGCGTGCAACTGCACGACTGCCTCGGCCCTCATGCGCCGCCGGCCATCGCCGAGAATGCCGAGATCGTGCTGGCGACCGATCCGGAAATGGTCGGCTTCTCGGCGACCACCTCGGGCTTCATGGATGCCTTCGAGATCGCCACCTACATCCGCGAGCGCCGGCCCGGGATCAGGATCGTCTTCGGCAACGTCCATGTCTCGTCGCTCGGGGCGCCCATCCTCGAACATTTTCCGGAAATCGATTGCCTGATCATCGGCGAGGGCGAGGGCGCGATGCTCGATCTCGCCGACGGCAAGCCGCTCCGGGAAATCGGCAACCTGATCTGGCGCGACGAATGCGGCGGTATCCGCATCAACCCGCGCCGCGACCGCATTGTCGATCTCGACGAACTGCCCTTCCCCGCCTACGAGAAGCTGGCCGGTTTCCCGCACGCCTACCACCTGCCGCTGTTCGCCTACGAAAAGCGTCACGGGGCGACGATGATCACCTCGCGCGGCTGCCCCTACACCTGCTCGTTCTGCGACCGCACCGTTTTCGAGCGCCTGTACAAGACCAATTCGGCGCAATACACCTACGATCACATGAAGTACCTGCGCGACCGCTTCGGGGTGTATCACATCAACATGTACGACGACCTGTTCACGGCCAAAAAGCAGCGGGTCATGGACCTCTGCGACCTGTTGATCGAAAAGCCGCTCGGCGTGCAGTGGAACTGCGCGATCCGCACCGGCCACACCTCCGACGAGATGCTGCACAAGTTGAAGAAAGCCGGCGCCCTGATGGTGTCGATGGGCATCGAATCGGCCGATCCGGGCATGATGGAACGCCACAAGGCCGGCGTCACGCTCGACGCCGTGCGCGACACGGTGCGCCAGATCCACGCCGCCGGCATGCGCGCCAAGGGCCTGTTCATCTTCGGCATGCCCGGCGAGACGCCGGAAACGGTCAGGACCACCAGCGATTTCATCCTGTCGCTCGACCTCGACGAAATGAACATGACCAAGTTCAGCCCGCTGCACGGGGCGCCGATCTGGGACGAGTGCGTCTCGGGCGTTTCCGGCGAGACGATCGAGGATTGGCGACTGATGAACTGCCTGAACTTCGTCTTCTTGCCGCACGGTTTCAAGTCGCGCGAGGAGATGGACGCGCTGTACAACTGGCACGTCCGGCGCTTCTACGACAGCAAGGGGTACCGCCGGCGCTTCGCCAGACGGCTGTGGGCGCATCGCTGGAGCCTGTGGCACGTCGTCAGGCACCTGCCGGAAACCATCGCCGCCGCCCGCTACTTCAGCGCCAACAAGGAACAGCTGGAAAATGCCAGACGGGAATTCAAACTGCATCCGCGTCAGCCGGTCGGCCTGAAACCCTTCCTCAGCCCGGAATTGCAGGTAGACAACATCGTCTCGATGTCGCCGGTCCGGCTCTCGCGACGGGAAGTCATGAAATCCGTCGTTCCGCAGGTCGGGGAACACAGGTGCGCCTCGCCGGCAGTAGTATAATTTTCGGTCGGGGCGCGGGATTGGAATGGCTGGAGTCAGGCATTCTTGCCCGTTTTTCGCCGTTGACCGCAGCACTGCGGCCGGCAGGGGTGGATGGCTGCAGGGAGTCCGATGCCGGGCCGGACGGCGGCAACCGGCTGCTGGCAGCCACGGGAAGGTGACAGGCGCGAACTCATGGAAAAGAACGCACAGGGCATCGAACGACGCGAATGCGACGTTCTGGTCATCGGCGGCGGCCCCGCCGGGTGCACCGTCGCGCCGATGCTGGCGGAACGGGGCTACCGGGTCGTCCTGCTCGAAAAGGCGCGCCACCCGCGCTTCCACATCGGCGAATCGCTGCTGCCGGCCAACCTGCCGCTGTTCGAACGCATGGGCATCGCCGGCGATGTGAAGGCGATCGGCATGGAGAAATGGGCTGCCGAATTCGTCTCGCCGCACCACGACATGACGCAGTCCTTCCATTTCGCCGACGCCTGGGACAAGTCGATGCCCTACGCCTACCAGGTCAAGCGCGCCGAATTCGACACCATCCTGATCCGCAACGCCGAGAAGAAAGGCGTCGAGGTTCACGAATCGTGCAGGGCCAGGGCCATCGACTTTCTGCCGGATGACGCCGGCGCCGTGGTTCGCGCCCGGCGCGACGACGGCCGCGAGCAGGAATGGCAGGCGCGCTTCGTCGTCGATGCCTCGGGCCGCGACACCTTCCTGGCCAATCGCTTCCAGATCAAGCAGCGCAACCCGAAACACAACAGTTCGGCGATCTACGGCCACTTCGCGGGCGCCCGGCGTCACGACGGGCAGGCCGAAGGCAACATCACCATCTTCTGGTTCGAGCATGGCTGGTTCTGGTTCATCCCGATGCAGGGCGGCGTCACCAGCATCGGCATGGTGACCTGGCCGTATTTCATGAAGACACGCGGCAAGCGCAGCGTCGAACGGTTCCTCATGGACGGCATCGCCATGTGTCCGGCGCTGGCCGAACGCCTGAAGACGGCGACGCTGGTCAATGAAGTCGAGGCGACCGGCAATTTCTCGTATGTCTCGGAGCGCAATCACGGCCCCACCTACCTGCTGCTCGGCGATGCCTATGCCTTCATCGACCCGGTGTTCTCGTCCGGCGTGCTGCTGGCGATGAACAGCGGCGTCATCGGCGCCGAGGCGATCGACACCTGCCTGAGCAGGCCGGCCGAGGCCGCCGCCGCGCTGCGGCGCTTCGACCGGCTGATGCGGCACGGGCCGAAGGAATTCTCGTGGTTCATCTACCGGGTCACCAACCCGATCATGCGCGATTTCTTCATGCATCCGAAGAACATCTTCCGCGTCAAGGAAGCTCTGCTTTCGGTGCTCGCCGGCGACATCTTCGGCAGGACGCCGATCTGGCGCTCGATCCGCGCGTTCAAATTCCTCTACTACTTCGCCAACATCATCCAGCCGAAGCGCGCCTTCATGGGCTGGAAACGGCGGCGCTTCAACATCCGCCAGGTCGACGATCCGGCGCTCACTTCCGCTTCGTGAATCCCGGCTTTGTTCCCTCCCTGACCGACGCCGATCTGCCGTCGGCCATCGCCGGCCGCGCCGACTGCATCCTCGGCGGCGTCCGGATCGGCGCGCCGGGCGTGGGCCCTGGCCCGGAATGGCCGCAGCAGTTCATTCCGGCCCCGCTGATCGGCGCGACGGCGGACCATCTGCACGAAATCTGGCGCTGCGCCACGCCCTGTTCCTCGGGCGGGTTCGCCGACATCGCCTGGCGCCGCGCCGGGCCGGTGCTCTACGGCGTGCTCGAAGTGGCGGAGAGCGACTTTCCCGGATCGCCGGCGTGTTCGCCGCTGCAGGCGGCGAGCCAGGAAGCCTATCGCCGCATCTTCCGCTTGCTCGAAGCCCAGCAGTCGCCCAATCTGTGGCGCGTATGGAATTACCTGGCCGACATCAACCTCGAGACGCACGGGCTGGAGCGCTATCGCCAGTTCAACATCGGCCGCCAGGACGCCTTCCTCGAATATAGCCGGGGCGCGACCGGGAACGTTCCCGCCGCCTGCGCCATCGGCCTGACGGAGGGGCCGCTGCGCATCGCCTTCATGGCCGGCAGCGAGGCCGCCGTGGCGATCGAGAACCCGCGCCAGATCAGCGCCTACGACTACCCGGCCGAATACGGGCCACGCAGCCCGACCTTCTCGCGCGCCGCGCTGGTCCGCCTGGCGCGGCAGGAAATCCTGTTCGTCTCGGGAACCGCCAGCATTGTCGGCCACCGGACGATGCATCCTGGCGACGCCGCGGCCCAGACGCGGGAAGCGCTGGCCAATGTCACCGCCGTGCTCGCCGAGGCGAACCGGCGCGCGCGATCGGCCCCGTACCGGATCGACGACCTGGCTTGCCGGGTCTACCTGCGCCACGCAACCGATTTCGCCGCCGTGCGCGAGGTGCTGGACCCGATGCTCGGCGCCGCCGCGCCGACCGTCTGCATCCGCGGCGACATCTGCCGTTCCGACCTGCTGGTCGAAATCGAGGCGACGGCCTCACGCGATCTGGAGACTACCCGATGAAGCGTTCCCTTGCGCGTTGCGCCAGCCTGCTGCTCGCTCTCGCCCTGCCCGCCGGTCACGCCGGAGCGGCCGGGGAAAAGCCGTTGTGGGAAATCGGCGCCGGGGTTTCCGCCCTCACCCTTCCCGCCTATCGCGGTTCGGACCAGACCAACAACTTCATCCTGCCGGTGCCCTTTTTCACGTACCACGGCGACTTCTTCAAGGCCGACCGCCATGGCATCCGCGGCAGCTTCTTCGACACCGACCGCATCGATATGACGGTGAGCCTGGCCCTTTCGCCGCCGATGGGGAGCGATGACATCCCGGTGCGGGCGGGAATGCCGGACCTCAAGGCGACCTTCGAGATCGGCCCGCAGGTCGACCTGACCCTGTGGCGCTCGGAAAACCGTGCCCGCTTTTTCAAGCTGCTGCTACCCCTGCGCGCCGCGCTGACCGTCGAAGGCCGTCCGCAAGATGTCGGCTGGGTATTCAGCCCCACCCTGAACGTCGACATTACCGATCTGCCGGGGATGCCGGGCTGGAACCTCGGGCTGCTGGCCGGCCCGTTGTTCGGCAGCCAGCGCCAGAACGCCTACTACTACTCGGTCGCCCCGCAGTACGCGACGCCCGCCCGTCCCGCCTACGAAGCCCCGTCGGGCTACGCCGGCATGCAGTACACGATGGGGATCTCGAAGCGCTT
>JAFLDQ010000172.1 GCA_017302355.1 Dechloromonas sp. | reverse complement strand
CGATAAGGCGGCAGTTCCGGGGATTAACCGAAACCATTTGCATGAAGCGTCGGCAACAATTCCAGCGCTCCCCGTTCAGAGAGCGATAGCCGAATTTCTTGGCTCAATCGACGACCGCATCACCCTCCTGCGCGAAACCAACGCCACGCTCGAAGCCATCGCGCGGGCGCTGTTCAAGTCGTGGTTTGTCGATTTCGACCCCGTCCGCGCCAAGCAGGAAGGCCGCGCCCCGGAAGGCATGGACGAAGCCACCGCCGCGCTGTTTCCCGACAGCTTCGAGGAATCGGCGTTGGGCTTGGTGCCGAGGGGGTGGCGGGTTGGCATGCTCGGAGAATTGGCACGGATTCACAAAGGAACAACCAACCCGTTGAGCCAGCCAGATGTTGTTTTCGAGCATTACAGCTTGCCGGCGTTCGACAGTGGGCAGATGCCGGTCTTGGATAGGGGCAGTGAAATCAAGAGCAACAAGTCACCCGTACCGAATAAAGCGGTACTGCTTTCGAAGCTCAATCCGCACATTCCTCGTGTCTGGCTGCCTAGTGACTCTGGCAAGAATGCTGTCTGCTCCACCGAGTTCTTGGTATTTACTCCGACCAACGGTGCAAGCCGTGAGTTTGTCTTTTGCCAGTTTTCAACAGCGCAGTTTCAGCAAGCGCTCTGCCAGTTGGTTACCGGAACATCCAATAGCCATCAGCGCGTCAAGGCAGATGGTGTCTTGGCAATGTCGGCGGTAATTCCTTTGCCGGGGGCACAGGTTGCGTTTGGCGACATTATTAGGCCGATCTTTGATCGAATTGGACACAATCGCCAGCAAGCCCAAACCCTTGCCACCCTCCGCGACACCCTGCTCCCCCGCCTGATCTCCGGCCGACTGCGCTTGCCGGAAGCCGAGGGGGCGGTCGCAGCGGCGTTGTAGTGTTTTCAGCTACGGTCGTAGCCGTTTGCGCTGCAACAAGCACTCTCAAGAATCCTTTGGTTGCGTGACAACGTATTAACGCTTGCTTTAATATCGTGAGCGTCATTTAAAGAATCTTTTCGTATCATGCGCCGTACCGGGACTTACGCTATTTCCACCACCCTGGGCGAAGCGGTTGGCGGAATGAAACGGAACGGCTCATGACCGAAAACCAGCTCGAAACGGAAGCGCTGCTCTGGCTGGGCGAGGTTGGCTATACCCATCTCTACGGCCCGGAGTTGGCGCCGGATGGCGAGGCGCCGGAGCGTTCGAGCTACCAGCAGGTTCTGCTGGAAAATCGCCTCAAATCGGCGGTCGACCGCATCAATCCGCAGATTCCCGCCGCCGCCCGCGCCGATGCGGTGCGCCAGGTGCTCGATCTGGGCACGCCGGCGCTGCTGTCGGCCAATCGTCATTTCCACAAGCTGCTGGTCGGCGGGGTGCCGGTCGGATACCAGAAGGACGGTGAAACGCGCGGCGATTTCGTGCGCCTGATCGACTGGAGCGAACCCTCACCCCAGCCCTCTCCCGGCGGGAGAGGGGGCGGCTTGAACGAGTGGCTGGCGATCAACCAGTTTTCGCTCAGGGGGCCGAAGCACACTCGCCGGCCGGACATCATCCTGTTCGTGAATGGCCTGCCGCTGGTGCTGATCGAACTGAAGAATCCGGCCGACGAGAACGCCGACATCTGGAAGGCCTTCGACCAGATCCAGACTTACAAGGAAGAGATTCCCGAGGTCTTCCGCTACAACGAGTTGCTGGTGATCTCCGACGGCAGCGAGGCGCGGCTGGGTTCGCTGTCGGCAAGTGCCGAACGCTTCATGCAGTGGCGCACCATCGACGGCGTCACCCTCGACCCGCTCGGCCAGTTCAACGAACTGGAAACGCTGGTGCGCGGCGTGCTGGCCCCGGTCTGTCTGCTCGACTACCTGCGCTTCTTCGTGCTGTTCGAGGATGACGGCACCCTGGTCAAGAAGATTGCCGGCTACCACCAGTACCACGCGGTGCGCTCGGCCATCCAGCAGGTGGTGACCGCCTCCCGCCCCGGCGGTTCTCACAAGGGCGGCGTGGTCTGGCATACGCAAGGCAGCGGCAAGAGCATCACCATGACCTGCTTCGCCGCCCGGGTGATGCAGGAAGCGGCGATGGAGAACCCGACCATCGTCGTCATCACCGACCGCAACGACCTGGACGGCCAGCTTTTCGGCGTGTTTTCACTGGCGCAGGATTTGTTGCGCGAGCAGCCGGTACAAGCGGAAACGCGGCAGGATTTGCGCGCAAAATTGAGCAACCGGCCTTCCGGCGGTATCGTCTTTGCCACCATCCAGAAGTTCATGCCCGGCGAGGATAAGGATGTTTTTCCCGTGCTGTCGGAACGCCGCAACATCGTCGTCATCGCCGACGAGGCGCACCGCACGCAGTATGGCTTCGACGCGAAACTGAAAATCGGCCGGATTTTGCGGTCGACCGCGGAAACCGGGCAAAATCCAGCCAACGACGCCAGCCGGTTGCAGGCGGCCGAGCCGCAGGTCGTGTATCAGGTCGGCTATGCCCAACACCTGCGCGACGCGCTGCCCAATGCGACCTTCGTCGCCTTCACCGGTACCCCGGTGTCCAGCGAGGACCGCGACACCCGCGCCGTGTTCGGCGACTACATCCACGTCTACGACATGCAGCAGGCCAAGGAAGACGGCGCCACGGTGGCCATCTACTTCGAGTCGCGCCTGGCCAGGCTCTCGCTCAAGGCCGACGAGCTTCCCCAGATCGATGCCGAGGTCGATGAACTCGCCGAGGATGAAGAGGAAAGCCAGCAGGCCAGGCTGAAGAGCCGCTGGGCGGCGCTGGAGAAGGTAGTCGGCGCCGAGCCGCGGGTTGCCGCGGTAGCCGCCGACCTGGTGGCCCACTACGAGGAACGCTGCAAGGCGCAGACCGGCAAGGCGATGGTCGTCGCCATGAGCCGCGACATCTGCGTCCACCTCTACAACGAAATCATCAAGCTCCGCCCGGAGTGGCACAACGCCGACCCGGAAAAGGGCGCCATCAAGATCGTGATGACCGGCTCGGCCAGCGACAAGGCCTTGCTGCGGCCCCATATCTACAGCGGCAAGGTCAAGAAGCGCCTGGAAAAGCGCTTCAAGGACCCGGCAGACCCATTGCAGATCGTCATCGTGCGCGACATGTGGCTGACCGGCTTCGATGCGCCCTGTGTCCATACGCTCTACGTCGACAAGCCGATGAAGGGCCACAACCTGATGCAGGCCATCGCCCGGGTGAATCGCGTCTTCAAGGACAAGCAAGGCGGTCTGGTGGTGGACTACATCGGGATTGCCAACGAGTTGAAGTCTGCCCTCAAGGAATACACCGCCAGCCAGGGCCGTGGCCGCCCCACGGTGGATGCTGCCGAGGCGTACTCGGTGCTGGAGGAACAGCTCGACATCCTGCGCGGCATGCTGCACGGCTTCGACTATGGCGACTTCCTCACTGCTGGCCACAAGCGCCTGGCCGGCGCCGCCAACCATGTGCTGGGCCTGAAGGAGGGCAGGAAGCGCTTCGCCGACACCGCATTGGCCATGAGCAAGGCCTTCACGCTCTGCTGCACGCTGGATGAGGCCAAGGCCGTGCGCGAGGAAGTCGCCTTCATGCAGGCCGTGAAGGTCATCCTGACCAAGCGGGACATCAGCCAGCAGAAGAAGACCAACGAGGAGCGGGAACTGGCCATCCGGCAAATCATCGGCTCGGCGGTGGTTTCCGAAGAGGTGGTCGATGTGTTCGAGGCGGTCGGCCTCGACAAGCCGAACATCGGCATCCTGGATGACGCCTTCCTGGCTGAGGTGCGCAACCTGCCCGAGCGGAATCTGGCCGTCGAGTTGCTGGAGCGTTTGCTGGAGGGGGAAATCAGGTCACGGTTTGCCAGCAACCTCGTCCAGGAGAGGAAGTTCTCCGAAATGCTGAGCAACGTGGTGAAGCGTTACCAGAACCGGGCCATCGAGACCGCCCAGGTCATCGAGGAACTCATCGAGATGGCCAGGAAGTTCCACGCCGCCGCCAACCGGGGCGAGGCACTGGGGCTGACGGAGGATGAAATCCGCTTCTACGATGCGCTGGCCAATAACGAATCAGCGGTTCGTGAGTTGAGTGACGAGACGCTCAAGAAGATTGCCCACGAACTGACCGAAAACCTGCGGAAAAACATCACCGTGGACTGGTCGGCGCGCGCGAGCATCCGGGCCAAGCTGCGCATCATGGTGAAGCGGATACTCAAGAAATACAAATATCCGCCGGACCAGCAGGAGGGGGCGGTGGAACTGGTGCTTCAGCAGGCGGAGGCGCTGGGGGAGGCTTGGGCTTGATTTCCGATGGCGTTTGAGAAAAGGTGCCCGCAATTCGGGGCTGCCGCCTGGGCAGCGGCGGGCGCAGCCGGCAACCGCTGACGCGGGCGCAGCCGCGACCCTTCGCTGACGCGCAGATTCCTTGCCATCGCGAATCAGAGCTCGACCTGCGCTCCAAGCTCGACGACGCGATTGGGCGGGATCTTGAAAAAGGCCGTTGCCGTGTCGGCGTTTCGGAACATCCAGTTGAACAGGATCTGCCGCCAGTGCGCCATGCGCGAATGCTGCGCGAGGGGCAGCCCGACAACCGTCTCGCGGCCGAGAAAGAACGAAGTCTCCATCAGGTTGAAATGCAGGCCGATGTCCCCGCACAGTTCCAGGGCGCGTGGCAGGTCGGGATCGTCCTTGAAGCCGTAGCGGACGATGACCCGATGAAACCCGCCGGGAAGCGCTTCGGCGCGCACGCGCTCGCTCTCGGGAACGTGCGGAACGTCTTCGCTGATGACGTTCAGCACCACGACGCGCCGGTGCAGGACCTTGTTGTGATTGAGGTTGTGCAGCATGGCCCGGGGGACTCCCTGCGGGTTCGCGGTCAGGAAGACGCCGGTCCCGTCGACCCGTTGCGGTCCATCCACGGCCAGACCCGCGATGAAATCGTCGAGCGGTATCGCCCGCTCTCTCTGGCGCTCGCTCAGCAACCGGCGACCCAGTCGCCAGGTGGACAGCAGCACGCAGACGGATCCACCCACCACCAGCGGGAACCAGCCTCCGTCGGGGATCTTCGTGACGTTGGCGAGGAAGAAGGCAAGGTCGACGGCCACGAAGAACACCAGGAAGATTGCGGCGTACGCCCAGTTCCATTTCCATAGCGAACGGACCACGACGAAAGCCAGTATGGTGTCGATCATCATGGTCAGGGTCACGGCGATGCCGTAGGCGGACGCCAGATTGGAAGACGAGCCGAACCCCAGCACGACGACGATGACGGCAAGCAGGAGCAGCCAGTTGATGTTCGGGATGTAGATCTGGCCCTTGGCGTGTTCCGAGGTGAACTTCACCTGAAGGCGTGGGCAGTAGCCCAGCTGCATCGCCTGGCTGGTGAGCGAAAACGCGCCGGAAATGACTGCCTGCGAAGCGATCACCGTCGCGGCGGTGGCCAGGACGACCAGCGGGAGCACCAGGTTCTCGTTGGGCATCATCAGAAAGAACGGGTTGTCGAGCGCCTTCGGATTGGCGAGGATCAGCGCGCCCTGGCCAAGGTAGTTGAGATACAGGAGGGGAAAGACGGCGACGAACCAGGCCCACTTGATCGCGCGTCGACCGAAATGACCCATGTCGGCGTACAGCGCCTCGCCGCCGGTGATCGCCAGGACGACCGAGCCCAGTGCGAGAAACGCGAGGCCCCGGTGTTCGGCGACAAAGGCAATCGCATACCAGGGATGGATCGCCCGCAGCACGCCCGGGTGCGCGATCACCTGAAACAGTCCGAGCACCCCGAGCGTGACGAACCACAGCAGCATGACCGGACCGAACAGTGCCCCGACGGCCGCGGTGCCGCGCCGCTGGAACAGGAAGAGCAGAGCCAGGATGACGATGGCAATCGGCAGGATGTAGGGCTTGAGCACCGGGAGGGCCACCTCGAGTCCTTCGACAGCGCCAAGCACCGACATCGCCGGGGTGATCACGGCATCGCCGTAAAATAGCGCGGCGCCAAAAATGCCAAGTGCCGAAAGCAGCCAGAGCAGCCGCGGCGACGCGTTGGCCGTGCGCAACGCCAGCGCGGTCAGGGCCATGATGCCGCCCTCGCCCCGGTTGTCGGCGCGGGTGATGAAGAGGACGTACTTGAGCGAGACGGTGATGGTCATCGCCCAGAAGACGAGCGACAGGATGCCGAGTACGTTGTCGACGGTCACGGGAACCGCATGATGCCCGCCAAAGATCTCCCTGACCGTATACAGCGGGCTCGTGCCGATGTCGCCAAAGACCACCCCCATCGCTGCCAGCGCGGTGGCGGCCAGACCCGGCTTTTCGCCAGCGGGCGCGCTCGCGGTTGCCATGCTGTGGTCCTGATTCATGTCCTGGCGAATCTGTCTGTCATGAGACTTCGCGCACCGCCCGGCACGGCTCGGCGAGGGCAAGCGCCCGGGGTCGGGTTCGCCGGTCGCTGCGGGCCCGCGTCAGTGGTTGAACTGGAATCAGGGGCGCGCCGGCGCGGCGCGCGGCCGTGGACGGCGCGGAGCCTGTCGCGGCCCCGCGCTCGAACGCACTACTTGCGGATCGACTCGCCCGGGGTAACGATACCCAGGAAGCTTTCGGCCTTCAGCGCCGCGCCGCCGATCAGACCGCCGTCGATGTCCTTCTGAGCCAGCAGACCCGCGGCATTCTCGGGTTTCATCGAGCCGCCGTACTGGATCGAGATCGACTGGGCGACATCGTCACCGTAGAGGCTGGCCAGCAAGCCGCGCACGAAGGCATGCGCTTCCTGCGCTTCGTCGTCGCTGGCGGTGACGCCCGTGCCAATCGCCCAGACCGGCTCGTAGGCGATGACCGTGCGCCGCGCGTCGTCGGCCGACAGACCGGCGTAGGCGCCGTTCACCTGGGTGGTCAGCACGGCTTCGAGCCTGCCCTCCTTGCGCTCGGCCAGCGTCTCGCCGATGCAGATGATCGGCGTCATGTCGAGGGACTGAACCTTCCTGACCTTCTTGTTGACCGTTTCATCGGTCTCGCCGAAGTAGCTGCGCTGCTCGGAGTGGCCGATGATGACGAAATCGACGCCGATTTCCTTGAGCATGTCGGCGCTGACCTTGCCGGTATAAGCGCCCTGGTT
>JAFLDQ010000171.1 GCA_017302355.1 Dechloromonas sp. | reverse complement strand
AATCGCGGGTAATCAAAGACGCGGATACCGTGCACGTACAGGTAGCTCGTCATCCCTTCCGCGTAGCAAGCCCCCGGCAACGTGCCGACAATAATCATTCGATCAAAACAGGACAACACACCGTGCAGATTCGCCGCATAGCGCTCTTCAAGCGTCGCCGTAGCCATGATCAGACTCCCTGCCATCCATCAGGCTCCCATCGTAACCCCTGTTTGGTTCCGGCTCGTCCGGCTTAGGTCGGAGGTCATTGCGCGTGCACACCGTCCTTAATCTTGGCAAGCAATGAGGTCCATCCAGCGTCAAGGGTGGCGTTCTTTAGTCCGTAGCTGGTCGGATGAGCCGATACTTGAAATGCGGCTCCAGCTTTCTCCACTACTGGAGCAGAGTATCTTGCTTGCTCAATCCCCAATATCCAGACGCCACGAGGTTTGTGCTCCTCTAAAATGCATTCCAACCGAGGGCATGCGTTTTTGTAGTGTTCGCTGGTCGGTCGCGATTCGCGTGTGTCACCAACACGCTGAACAAAGTTAGTGAACATAATGCCGTTCCAGAAGTCCTCCGGTTTCAACCTAAAACCGCAGGCATTCGCCATGCGCGTGTACATGGGGTCCTTAACGCGTCCGTCCAAGTAGGCTCGGATGTACCCATCATCAGTAACAAGGTCTTCCGGGAAGTCACCATACCAGGACTCCCCAAGAACGAGAATTCGAAGCTTCGGATATGCCGGGCCAACCCAGACTTTTTCAGCGTAGCTTGCGTCACGCTTTCTTCGATGGTTCCCAACGTCCTGGCTCACCGCAACATCAATAGCAATCGAAGCGCCTTGCTTGGCCGGTTTGAACGGAGCGAACGATCGTATGGCGCCAACTGTGTCATGCGCATTACACGCCATGCTTGCAGCTAACGGGGGCCTCGGAACGGTTGGGATAACATGCTCGTAGAAGTATGCAAGAGTCCGCCACGTTGCAGACCATTGCGTTGCAGCCTCCAGAATTTGCTTGCCTTGGTAAAACACCGTCTTGTCGTGCTGCTCGAACTCTGCAAGGTCATTTGGAGCCGCAATCACCCATTGCTTCGCGCCACCAGGCTTCTTCCAATAGCGCCAAGTACGAGGATCCGCTCGCTTGCCACCATAGCCAAGCGAGAGCCAGAGCCGTTGCTCTGCATCTTTGTCTTTGCTCATATCGCCTCCTCGGGGTCAAAAGACTAAGTAGCTTTAGGCGGGTTCATAGCCATAAATTTCCTTGAAACGCGGCAAGTCAAGCTGTAAGCATAACAACCTCTAACCGAAAGTTCCGCAATTGGGAATTTTCCAAACTGACCGGTTATGGCCGTACCCAGCCCCCAGACTGACCCCAAAACCACCCACCACTTGGTCACTTCGCCTGCCTCGCCGCCCGGCAAGTGGAGGTCGACGACGCTTCCGCGTCATTCCAACCCCCAGCGCAGCAGTTCCCTGCTCACCACACCAGGAATCCGGAGTCCGCTTGCCGGCATACGGATCGTCGGGGGTCGATCTCGTTGCCGATCGTGTCCACCTGCACGGCAAGCGTGGCGTCCGCGGTCGGCGATCTTGCCGGCGATGACACAGGGAAGCGGTTCTCTGCCCGTACGCCAGCAGACGATCACCGGCCGCACCGCAGTCACCTCGTCCGAAAGCGTCGCCAAGACATCACCTGTTTTGGTCTCGTTGTCATGGGTGGAGTTGCAGGCGATGTTGCCGGTGATGATCCTGGCGATTCATGGACTCACCACGCAGCATCGTCTCGAAGGTGAGACCGCTCAGTGATAGACGATCTCGACGTTCTCCGACTGCAGCCAGCCGTTCAGGGCGTCGAGCAGCGTGTCGTCGAGACGCACGCGCACCGCGTCGCCGAGCACGATTTCGCACTCGGCCTTTTCGTTGCGGTAGTTGACCCGCACCTGCGCCTGACCGGGCGCAAACGGCGTCAGCAGCGACTTCAGCTTGTGCGCGTCCGATCCCCCATTCAGCCGCAGCAACAGATGCCGGGCAAAGCGGGCGCGCGCCTCGCCGACGGTCATCAACTTTTCGGCGACGATGCGGTTGCCGTTGGAAAAATCGTCGTGGCTGACCTTGCCTTCGACGACCAGCACCTCGTCGGTGACGATCTTCGCCCGCTCGGCGTCGAACAGATCGCTGAATACCGTCACCTCGACCGTCGCCGTGCCGTCGTCGATCTGGACCAGGAGCATCTTTCCCCGGCGCGTCATCTGCGGGCGCACGCCGACGACGATGCCGGCGAGCAGGGTCGGCTCCCTGGACGGTTCGATCTGCTTGAGCGAACGCCGCACAAAGTGCGACAACTCCTTCCTCCAGGCATTGTAGGGATGGCCGGAGACGAAGAAGCCGAGGGCGCTCTTTTCCTGCATCAACTGCTCCCGTTCGCCCCACGGCGGCGCCGGGATGCATTGCGGCGCGTGTTCGTCGGCGGCCGGGCCGAGGTCGAACAGACTGGTCTGCATCGAGTTGCGCTCGGCCTGCTCGGCGAAATCCATCGCCACGCCGGCCGATGCCAGCAGCCGGTGACGGTGGCCGTCGATGCAGTCGAAGGCGCCGGCCTTGATCAGCGCCTCGATGGTGCGGCGGTTGACCAGGCGCTTGTCGCAACGCCGGCAGAAGTCGAAGAGATCGCGGAACGGTCCGCCGGCCTCGCGCGCTTTCAGGACCACATTGACCGCCTGCTCGCCGGTGCCCTTGACCGCGCCCAGTCCGTAGCGGATCGTCTCGCGGTCGACCGGCTCGAAACGGTAATTCGAGGCGTTGACGTCGGGCCCCAGCACACGGACGCCGTTGGCCAGCGTGTCCTCGTAAAAAATCCTGACAGCATCGGTGTTGTCCATGTCGGATGACAGCGTCGCCGCCATGAAGGCCGCGCAGTGGTGCGCCTTGAGCCAGGCGGTGTGATAGGTGACGACGGCGTAGGCGGCGGTGTGCGACTTGTTGAAGCCATATTCCGCGAACTTGGTCATCAGGTCGAACAACTGCTCGGCAAGCGCCGGGTCGTAACCCTTTTCCCTGGCGCCGGCGGCGATGGTCTCGCGGTGCTTGGCCATTTCCTCGGGCTTCTTCTTGCCCATCGCCCGGCGCAGCATGTCGGCGCCGCCCAGCGTGTAGCCACCGATGATCTGCGAGATCTGCATCACCTGCTCCTGGTACACGATGACGCCGTAGGTCGGCTCCAGGCAGGCTGTGAGGTCGGGGTGGAAATAGTCGATCTTCTGCTGGCCCTTCTTGCGCAGGCAGAAGTCGTCGACCATCCCGGAACCGAGCGGGCCGGGACGGTAGAGCGCGAGCACGGCGATGATGTCTTCGAAACGGTCGGGTTGCAGCTTCCTGAGCAGCTTCTTCATGCCCTCGCCTTCGACCTGGAAGATCGCCGTCGTGTTGGCATCCTTGAGGATCCGGTAGACCGCCGGATCGTCGAAGCCGAGCGCCATCAGGTCGAGCCTCTCGCCGCTCAGACGCCGCACGTAGTCGAGCGCCAGCTCGATGATGGTCAGGTTGCGCAGGCCGAGGAAGTCAAACTTGACCAGCCCGGCCTTTTCGACGTCGTCCTTGTCGAACTGCGATACCGGCGACGCGTCGGAACCGCTGGCCTGGTAGATCGGGCAGAAATCGGTAATCCGGCCCGGCGCGATCAGGACGCCGCCGGCGTGCATGCCGACGTTGCGCGTCAGGTCCTCGAGGCGGGCGGCGAGGTCGAACAGTTCGCGGATCGATTCGCCGTCGCGCTCGTCGGCCATCATCTCCTTGAGCGCCGGTTCCTGCTCGAGCGCCTCGGCCAGCGAAACCGGCTTGTTCTGGACGACCGGAATCAGCTTAGAGATACGGTCGCACAGCGAGTAAGGCAGACCGAAGACGCGGCCGACGTCGCGGATCACCGCCTTCGACGACATCGTGCCGAAGGTGACGATCTGGCTCACCGCCTGCGAACCATAGCGCTGGCGGACGTACTCGATGACCCGCCAGCGGTTGTCCTGGCAGAAGTCGATGTCGAAGTCGGGCATCGACACCCGCTCGGGATTGAGGAAGCGCTCGAACAGCAGCGCGTAGGCCAGCGGGTCGAGGTCGGTGATGCGCAGGCTGTAGGCGACCAGCGACCCGGCGCCTGAACCGCGGCCCGGCCCGACCGGCACGCCGTTGTTCTTGGCCCAGTTGATGAAGTCGGCGACGATCAGGAAGTAGCCCGGGTAGCCCATCTGGACGATGGTCCGGCACTCGAAGGCGAGGCGTTCGTCGTATTCGGGGCGGCGTCTCAGGCGCTCTTCCGGGTCGGGGTAAAGCTCGGCGAGGCGGACCTCCAGGCCCTTCCTCGCCTCATCGCCGAGATATTCGTCGATGGTCATTCCCGGCGGGATCGGGAAGTCGGGCAGGAAGTTCTTGCCCAGCGTCAGCTCGATATTGCAGCGCCGGGCGATTTCCAGCGAATTCTCCAGCGCTTCCGGCAGGTCGGCGAACAACTCGGCCATTTCGCCCTGCGTCCTGAAATACTGCGCTTCCGTGTAGACCCGCGGGCGCCGGCTGTCGCCCAGCACGTAACCCTCGGCGATGCAGACGCGGGCTTCGTGCGCGCGGAAATCGTCGCGTCCCAGAAACTGGACGGGGTGCGTCGCCACCAGCGGCAGGCCGAGTTCGCCGGCGAGGTCGGCGGTCTGCTGGACGATGGCCTCCTGCTGCGGCTGGCCGTAACGTTGCACCTCAAGATAGAAGGCGCCGGGGAAGATCGCCTCCCAGGCACGGGCACGCTCGCCGGCCAGATCGAAATTGCCGTTGAGCAGGGCCTGGCCGACGTCGCCAGGATGCCCGCCGGAAAGCGCGATCAGGCCGGCGCCGCCGGTTTCCCCGAACCACTCGCGGCGAATCTCCGCGCGGTCGCGCCGGCCTTCGACGAGGTAGGCGCGGGTCAGCAGTTCGCACAACTGGCGATAGCCTTCGCGGTTGCGCACCAGCAGCAGCAGGCGGCTTGGGTCTTCGGGAGAGTCCGGGTTGGCGATCCAGACATCGGCGCCGGCGATCGGCTTGACCCCCTTGCCGCGCGCGGCGCTGTAGAACTTGACGAGGCCGAACAGGTTGCCGAGGTCGGTCAGCGCCAGTGCCGGCATGCCGTCGCCGGCGGCGCGCCTGACGGCGTCGCCGAGGCGGACGATGCCATCGCTGATGGAATACTCGGAATGGAGGCGGAGGTGCACGTAACGCGGGGCAGTCATGGACCGTATTCTAGCGCGGCGCCCGCGGTCCGCCGATCATCCGCAAGGCGCCGCGGCTGTCGCGGTCGACGCCGGAAAACACCCGAATTCCGCATCCCCGGCACGAACGGCGGGGATTTCCGGCATCCCGTTTGAATTCCCGCCGTCCGGCCGTTACAATCGCCGCAGCATCGTCGCCGGCGCGGGTCAGGGGGCAAGCCGACGCAGCCGCGGGACCTCGAGATCGCGAGAAGGCCGCACACCGTACGCTGTAATCTGGGAAGCCCGGGCGCTTGCTTCCGTCGCGGTCAACGCTGGAGAAACCATGAAATTGAGAACCATGATCCCGATCGCCGCCGGCCTTGCCTTGCTCGCGACCGCCGCCCCCGCCTTCGGCGAGCCCGAAATCCGCCACGAGCAGGTGCAGTTCCAGAAGGGCACGACCGGCGCCACGGTCAAGGGCGGCATCCGGGGCCGCCAGGTCATCGACTACCGCGTGCGCGCCGTTGCCGGTCAGAACATGGACGTAACCCTGAAGGCAAGCAGGACATCGGCCTACTTCAACGTCCTGGCGACGGACGATGTCCCGCTCTTCGTCGGCTCGGTCTCGGGCAACCAGTTCTCCGGCCTGTTGCCGAAGGACGGCGACTACACGATCCGCGTGTACCTGGCGGGCAATGCCGCCAGCAGCAACCAGTCGGCCGACTTCACCCTCGACATCGACATCACCAGCCGGCCGGCGTCCGCCGTCAGGGGGTCGACGCCGCCCGCCAAATACGACGCCTCCGGCAAGATCAAGTGCTCCGAGGACAAGGAGACGCTCGAGCGCCAGTGCGACTTCCGCGTCGTGCGCCACTTCGCCAGCCGCAGCGCCCAGATCTGGATCGCCTACGGCCCCGACGGGCGAACCCGCGTCCTCCACTATGCCGACAGGAAATTCACCACCGACGATGGGGCAAGGATCTCCGCCCAGCGCCAGAACGACAGCTGGCGGGTCGGCATCGGCGGACGCGAGTTCTATCTGATCCCGGATGCGCTGATCCACGGCGGCTGAGCGATCCGGAATTGCGCCTTACCCCCGGTTTTCCGGTGCCGCTGGGAGGATTCCCGGCCTGCTGAAATGTCGCGAAGCGCGCCCGGCGAACCTTGACGCGAAGCGCCATCCGGTTACCCTTGCAGCTTCGCAACAACGCCAGATGGAGAGATGCCATGACCTTCGAAGACCCGCTCGTCCTGCGCAGTGACCGCGCCGACGGCCTGACCACGCTGACCCTCAACCGCCCGGGCCAGTTCAATTCGCTGTCGAAGGACATGTTGACCGCGATCCAGGGCGAACTCGACGCCATTGCCGCCGGTGAAGGCGTGCGCGTCGTCGTCCTCGCCGGCGCCGGCAAGGCGTTCTGCGCCGGCCACGATCTCAAGGAAATGCGCGCCAACCACGACAAGGGTTTCATGCAGGCGCTGTTCCGACAATGCGGCGAGCTGATGCTGACCATCACCCGCATGCCGCAACCGGTGATCGCCCGCGTGCACGGCATCGCCACCGCCGCCGGCTGCCAACTGGTGTCGATGTGCGACCTTGCGGTGGCCGCCGATGTCGCCAGATTCGCCGTTTCCGGCATCAACGTCGGCCTCTTCTGCTCGACTCCGGCCGTCGGCCTGGCGCGCAACCTCGGGCGCAAGGCGGCGCTGGAAATGCTGCTGACCGGCGACTTCATCGACGCCATGGAGGCGAAGAGCAAGGGCCTGGTCAACCGCGTCGTCCCGGCCGATGCGCTCGACGCCGAGGTAGAGCGCCTGGTGCAATCGATTCTCGGCAAGAGCGCCGTCGCCGTGCGCATCGGCAAGGGCATGTTCTACAGGCAACTGGAAATGGGCCTGAGCGAAGCCTACGACTACGCCAGCGAGGTGATGGCCTGCAACATGATGAGCGAGGATG
>JAFLDQ010000170.1 GCA_017302355.1 Dechloromonas sp. | reverse complement strand
ATCAACTCCTCCAGCGACAGCCCCATTTCCGATTGCTCGGCACTTCCCTTCTTCGTATCCTTCATCCTGGCGTGTCCTCGTTGGTTGCTGGAAATCGTTCTCGACAAACCATTCTCAGCAAAGACACACCACCTCTTCAACCCCCAGCCGTCCCGCCAGGGTCATACACCAGTTTCGACTTTAGCTCTCCCTCATGCGAGGTTGCTGATAACGCGATTGCTATAACTCGTGAAGCCATAGGTGCCATCTACGACTATGCCGGCGAACTTCGACCCAGCTGGATTGAGTTTGACCACTCGCATGGATGGGCACGTCAATCCGGCGCCACGGCTACAGCGCACACCTGCGTGATCGTTGGAGGAGTGTCTCCGAACGACCCATCTGCGATAAAGGTCTGCTACGTCGTCGATCACGTCGAGCATGTATCCGGTATCTACCCACAGGGCTTCGACTACAACACCGAACTTGACCGCCTTGTTCGGGCGGTCAACATACCTGTCAGAGCGGTCAGAGCCTATGTTGGTCAGATACTCGTTCGGGAGATGTTGGTGAACATGCGAGGTAGCAATTGACGAGCAATAGGGAACAAATCAGGGTTCCCCTCTGCCCTGTCGCGGTCGACCCGCAAGAACAGGCAAAAACGCAGGCGCAGTTTTGGCGCCGCTTTCACAATGGCGGCATAGCCGCCTTGCTCCGGTTTTCGCAGTCTGTCGTCCGCTTCAACGCCTGCCAGGGAATGCACCGATGAAACCCAGTGAAATCGTCACCCAGCTGAACCGCCATGTGATCGGCCAGGACGACGCCAAGAAGATTCTCGCCGTCGCCGTCTATTCGCACTTCCGCAAGGTCGAGATGGTTGCGGTCGACCGGTTGGAAATGCTCAAAAGCAACCTCCTGCTGATTGGGCCGACCGGCACCGGCAAGACGCTGCTCTGCGAAACGCTGGCGCGCGTGCTCGAACTGCCTTTCGTCACTGCCGACGCGACTTCGCTGGCGCAGACGGAATACGTCAACGAGGAACTCGACGCCATCCTCCAGCGCCTGCTCGAACGGGCCGGCGGCGACATCGACAAGGCCGGGCGCGGTATCGTCTTCATCGACGAGGTGGACAAGCTGAAGGCGATCAGCGGCCAGGCGCGCGCGGCTTCCGGCGAGAATGTCCAGCATGCGCTGCTCAAGATCATGGAGGGTGCGCTGGTGCGTCTGAAGGGGGGGCAGATCATCGACACCACACAGATCCTCTTCATCTGCGGCGGCGCCTTCGTCGGGCTGGAGAGCATCCTCGCCGAGACGCAGGCGTTCGGCTTCATCGCCACCTCGCAGGGCGACGACCAGAAGGTGCTCGACCGCCTCAACGCCCGCGTCAAGCCGACCGATCTTTTCCGCTTCGGGCTGATTCCCGAATTCGCCGGCCGCCTGCCGATCATCGCCCGCCTGCGCGAGCTGTCGAAGGACATGCTGGTGCGCATCATGATCGAGCCGCAGCATTCGATCTACCGCCAGTTCCGCGCCATCCTGCGGAACGAGGGCGTCGAGCTGGTGATCGAGCCGGCGGTGTTCGGCCAGATCGCCGATCTCGCACTCGAGTTCAAGGTCGGCGCGCGCAGCCTGCGCGGCCTCTTCGAGGAAATGATCACGCCGGTGCTCTACGCGGTGCCGGACCGGCCGGAGGTGAAGAAGGTGACGATCCGCTCGCTGTTCGAGGAAGCCGTCTTTTCCTGAACGGCCGGATCAGCGCGCCTTGCGCTGGCGCCAGGCGCGGATCAGCCAGATGCGCCAGGCCGCCTTGGTCAGGAAATAGCCGGCGACGGCCAGCGTGCCGGCGAGCAGCACGAGGCCGATGCCGAGCGGCTTGCCGACGCCGATCATCCATTGCTGCATGGCTTGGGTCCACTCGATGAAGCGCGTCATCTCGAAAGCCGGCGGCTCGACGAAGCCGGCGCTGTCGCCGGTCACCAGGCGGCCGATCTGGTAGGACAACACGTAGAGCGGGACGATGGTGAACGGGTTGGTGTACAGCGTCACCAGCAGCGCCAGCGGCAGATTTACGCGAAAGACGAGGGCGCAAATCGCCGCGCCGAGCATTTGCAGCGGCCCGGGAATCAGTCCGCAGAACATGCCCGCCGCCACCGCGCCGGCGGCCGAGTGGCGATTGAGGTGCCACAGCCGCGGGTGGAGAAGCGAATTGCGGAACGGCCGCAACCAGCGGTTGCCGTGCACCGCCTCGTGGTCGGGCAGGTATCTTTTCAGGTGCTTGCGCATGGTGTCGCCTCTATTATTGCAGGATGCGCCTCAACATTCTCGCCTTCGCCGCCGGTGTCGCAGAGCCTGGTCGGCGTGCGCCACTTCAGATCGGCGACCACGACCGGTTGCCAGCCCAAGGATTGGTTGCTCAGTCGGGCGCGCCCTGCCGTCCCTGCTGCAGCTTGATCGTACTCTGCAGGATGGCCATCAGCGCGGCGCTGGTGATGCCGAGCATGAGGATGCCGTTGAGCGCTTCGAGCGGGCCGAGCAGCTTCCAGCCGGCGCTCATCACCACGTCGCCGTAGCCGAGCGAGGTGAAATTGACGCCGGAGTGGTACACCGCGTCGTAGAGTCCGGTGAATTCGCCGAGCAGCATGAAGAGCAGCCCCCAGGCGACGATCTGCACGAAGTTGCCGAGCGTCAGGACCAGCATCGCCAGCAGCAGCGGTTGCAGCGGCGGGTGGGCGGACTGGCGGGTCCGGCGCACGTAGTGGCGCACCGCCCAGAAGGCGAAGGCGATCTGCACGACGAGGCAGAGCAGCATCAAGGGCAGGCCGATGGCGAGGTTCTTCAGCATGGTTCTTCTCCTGGCGGGGAAATGTTGCGCTTGCGGGCACGCCACCCTTCCAGCAGCCAGACCATCGCCCAGGCGTAGAGGGCGAGTGCGACGAACAGGCTGACGCGCATCGCCGAGGCGGCGAAGACATCCTTGCCGTTCGCGCTGTCCTCGATCGCCGGGCCGGCGAGGATGATCGCCGTCACCAGCGCGTCGTTCCAGAACGACGGCGGGAAAATGCTCGGCCGCACGCGGTAGAGGCGCGCCCCGGTCCACAGCGCCGCCGCCGCCAGCCACAGGACGAGCATCCACAGGGTGGGATGCAGCGCCAGCCCGAACATCGGCAGCACGGCCAGCGTGCCGCGCAGGGCGATCCAGTGCGCCGTGTCGCGGTCGACGGCCGGCGGCGGCCGTTTTCCGGGATAGGCGCCGGGCGGATCGGGAAAGAAGGCGTGCGAGATGCCGCCGACCACGCTGCCGAGGACGATCCCGAGCGCCAGCGCCGTCGCCCCGACGAACATGCCGAGGATGCCGCCGGTCGCCATGCCGCCGAGCGCGCCGAGCAGGATCACCGGCATCGGGGCATCGACGCCGCGGCCGAGCATCAGCGGCTTGAGCACGTTGTCGGCCATGCCGGCGACGACCAGCGCCACGGTGTGGACCGCAGCCGGCGCCGTCTCGTAATGGCCGCTCATCCACAGGCAGACGATGGCGGCAGCGTGCATCTCCTTCGGGCCGGAAGCGGCGGGAAGCGGCCGTGCCGTCAGGCGGGGCGCACGGGCCAATGCAGCATGCAGGCATGACGTGCTTCGATCGGCAGGGGACGGCGCCGGATATTGGTTGCCGGGTGGTTGCGGTCGATACCGGTTTGCGGCAGGATCCTCGGTTCAGGCCGAGTATCCTGCGTTTCGCGAACGACCTTTGACGTTGCTCGCTGGTGGGCACTGTAGATTCGGGGTTGCCAGCTTTGGTCAACTCGCTGGGTTGGACACTTTTTGTCATAACAAGGGGACGGCGTGGACGCACTGAGAACTTTGCTTGAAACCCAACCGTTGCTGACGCTCTTTCTAACCATTGCGCTCGGTTACGTGGTCGGTGAAATCAACATCAAGGGCTTCTCGCTGGGCTCCGGCGCCGTGCTTTTCGTCGGGCTGGCGATCGGCGGCTTCGCGCCCAAGGCGGCGCCACCGGCGGTGCTGGGCACGCTCGGCCTGTTGCTTTTTCTCTATGGTGTCGGCATCCAGTACGGCGCGCAGTTTTTCCGGGGCATGACCACGCCGGAGGGACTCAAGGCCAACGCTGCCGCCTTCCTCGGCGTGCTCGGCGCCGGCGGCGTGGCGCTGGCGCTGGTGCCGCTGGCCGGCATCAGACTCGACGAGGCGCTTGGCATGTTCGCCGGTTCCGGCACCAGCACGGCGACCCTGCAGGCGATCATCGCCACGCTCAAGGGCGACGGCGCGGCGGTCGGCTACTCGGTGGCCTATCCGTTCGGGGTCGCCGGCCCGATCCTCTGCATCTACGCACTCAAGGCCATCCTCAAGCCAAAGATCGAGCAGCCTGCCAACCAGGTCATCGAACTGGCCGAGATTACTCTGCACAACTCCGAGTTCGTCGGCCGGCGCCTGTCGGCATTGGCTGCCAGATTACCGCCCGGCGTTGCCATCGCCGCGATCCGCCGCGAGCACCACAACCAGCTGCCGTCCGACAGTCTCATGCTGCGCGACGACGACGTGCTGCTGGCAACCAGCACCAGTCCCGAAGCGCTGAAGAAGGCTGCGGCGCAGTTCGGCGAACTGCAGCCGGGGCGCATGACCAGCCATCGCGAGGATCTCGATTACCTGCGCGTATTCGCGTCGAGCAAGGCGGTGGTCGGCCTGGCGCTCGGCGACCTCCGTTTTCCCGAGGGCGTCTCCGCTTCCATTGTCCAGATCCGCCGCGGCGATGCCGACATGCTGCCCAACCCGGAGTTGGTCCTCGAGTTCGGCGATCGCGTCGGGCTGTTGGCGAACCCCAAGGATAGCAAGACGATGCGCAAGTTCTTCGGCGACTCGATCAAGGGGACGGCCGAACTGAGCTTCATCTCGATCGGCATCGGTGCCACGCTCGGGCTTGGTCTAGGCCTGATCCCGATCGCCATTCCAGGCGTCGCCAGCCTGACGCTTGGTCTCGCTGCGCTGTTGCTGCTCGCCCTCTGGCTCGGCAAGGTCAGGCGTACGGGGCCGTTCGTTTGGTCCATGCCGCTGTCGGCGAACCTGGTCCTGCGCAACTTCGGCCTCACCATCTTTCTTGCCCAGGTCGGCATCGCTTCCGGGCCCAAGTTCTTCGCCACCATCGGGGCACAGGGGATCACCTTCCTCGCCTACGGGGCGTTGATTCTGCTGGCGCTGGTGCTGATTACCGCCGCGTTGGCACTGTGGGTGTTCCGGCTGCCCTTCGATACCACGGCCGGCGTCATCAGCGGGGCGGCCGGCAATCCGGCGATTCTCGCCTTCGCCAGCCGCGTCGCGCCGACCGACAAGCCTGACGTCGGCTATGCCATGATTTTCCCGTCGATGACGGTGGCCAAGATCGTCTTCGTCCAGGTCGCGGCCGCGCTGCTCGGCGGCTAGCGAGCCATCGAAAAATCAGCCAGGAGACATCCCATGAAGATCGCCGTATTCAGCGCCAAGCGCTACGACCGCGAGTTTCTCGATGCCGCCAATGCCGTCGAGGGGCACACGCTCAAGTACCACGAGGCGCCGCTCGACCTCGACACAGTCCATCTCGCCGCCGGTTACGACGCGGTCTGCATTTTCGTAAACGATACGGCCGATGCCGAAGTCCTGGCCAGGCTGAAGGAGGGCGGCACCGGCTTCGTCGCGCTGCGCTGCACCGGTTTCAACAACGTCGACCTGAAAACCGCTGCGGCGCTCGGCATCCGGGTCGTGCGCGTCACCGACTATTCGCCATACTCGGTGGCCGAGCATGCCGTGGCGCTGCTGCTGGCGATCAACCGCAAGATCCACCGTGCCTACAACCGCACCCGGGACTCCAATTTCGCCCTCGATGGCCTGATGGGCTTCGACCTGCACGGCAAGTCGGTCGCCGTCATCGGCACCGGCAAGATCGGCCGCGTCTTTGCGAAGATCATGATCGGCTTCGGCTGCAACGTGATCGGCTACAACAAGTACCCGTCGCCGGAATTCGAGGCCCTGGGCGGCCGCTACGCCGCGCCGGGCGAGATCGGCCACGACGCCGACATCGTCTCGCTGCATGCGCCGCTGACGCCGGAAACCCACCACATCATCAATGCTGACACGATTGCCCGCGCCAAGCGTGGCGTGCTGCTGATCAACACCAGCCGCGGCGCCCTGGTCGATACCGAGGCGGTCATCGAAGGGCTCAAGAGCGGCCAGATCGGCGGCTTCGCGGCCGACGTCTACGAGCAGGAGGCGGGCCTCTTCTTCCGCGACCTGTCGAGCGTGGTCGTCACCGACGACGTGCTGCAACGCCTGATCTCCTTCCCGAACGTGATCATCACCGGCCACCAGGCCTTCTTCACGCGCGAGGCGATCACGACCATCTGCGAAACGACGCTGCGTAGCGCGACCGAGTTTGCCCAGGGCAAACCGCTGAGCAACGAGATCAAGGCATCCTGACGCGGCTGGCTCGCGGTTGCAGGGTCGCGGCACCTGTGCATTCGTCGGTGTCGAGGCGATCGCCGAGCGTCAATTGAGGTGTTCGGGTCGAGGATCGCACAAGCGCATCGGGGAGCGGGTGCGGCCACTGACCGCCGTGGATGGCGTCGTGGCCGGGGCAATATTTTGCGGTGCTTGAGCTTGGTGTCGCCTCTATCATTGCAGGATGCGCCTCAACATTCTCGCCTTCGCCGCCGGCATCATCATCCTTCAGATGCAGCCGGAACTGCCGTCGGCGGGGCTCTGGGCAATGGCCGGAGGACTGTTGGCGCTGCCCGCCCCGCGCTGGAATGGCGCCTGGCCCGGCCGCGTGCTCGGAGTTCTGGCCTGTCTCGCCTGCGGATTCGCGTGGGCGGCCTGGCGGGCCGACATCCGCCTGGCCGATGCGCTGGGCGCCGGCTGGGAAGGGCGCGACGTCGAGGTGATCGGCGTCGTCGCGGCGCTGCCGCAGGATTTCAGCCAGGGCAGCCGCTTCGAATTTGCCGTTGAAAGGCGGTTGACCGCAACCGCCGTGGTTCCCGGGCGAATCATGCTCTCCTGGTACCAGGGCCAGCGCGACGGCGAGGAATTCGTGCGCCAGCAGCTGAAGCCCGGCGAGCGCTGGCAGATTACGCTGCGCCTGAAGCGCCCGCACGGCAACGCCAATCCCAACGGCTTCGACTACGAGGCCTGGCTTCTCGAACGCAACATCCGGGCGACCGGCTACGTCCGCCAGAATCCGCCGCGGCGCCTGACCG
>JAFLDQ010000017.1 GCA_017302355.1 Dechloromonas sp. | reverse complement strand
GCCCGCGCTTCGACGACAAGCCGCGGCGTCCGGCGCCGGCCGGCGAGATGGTGCGCTACCGCATCGACGTCGGCCGCGATCACGGCGTCCAGGTCAAGGACATCGTCGGCGCCATCGCCAACGAAGCCGGCATCGAAAGCCGCTTCATCGGCCGCATCGGCCTCTACGAGGAATCGAGCACCGTCGAACTGCCGGCCGGCATGCCCAGGGAAGCCGAGAACGCGCTGAAGCGCGTCCGTGTCCGTGGCGTGCCGATCAACCTGCGCCCCGACGAAGGCGCCGCCGGTGGCGACCGCGAGCGCAGCTTCAAGAGAAGGAAGTTCGGCGACGGCTGATGCCGCTGCTCCGCTGGGCTGGTCGCGTCGCCGGGCGACCCCGGCGCCTCGACCACGACAGCCGGCACAACGCGTCCGGCGCCGGCATCAAGGCGCCGCCAGCGCCGCCGCGAGCGTGTCCATCAGCACTCGGACACGGTGCGGCACATGGCGGTTGCTGGGCAGCATCGCGTAGATGCCGAGTTCGGGAATGGCGAAATCGGCAAGAATCCGCTCGACCCGGCCGGCGTCGAGGTAGCTGGCGACAATGAAATCGGGCTGCAGGGTGATGCCCAGTCCCTGCGTCGCGGCCTCGGTCAGGACGTCGCCGTTGTTGGCGTTGATCCGGCTGCGCACCGGGAAGCTCTCGGGCTGCCCGTTGACCAGGAATTGCCACGGCATGGGATTGCCGGCATGGGTATAGCCCAGGCATTCGTGATGCGCGAGTTCCGCGGGATGTTGCGGTCGACCGTGGCGGGCGAGGTATTCCGGGGCGGCGACGACCAGCATGCGGCCGGCGCCGATCTTGCGCGCCACGTCGCCAGGCTCCAGCCGCCGCGTGATGCGGATCGCCAGATCGATTCCCTCCTCGATCAGGTTGATCCGGCGGTCGCTGTAATCCATGTCCAGGCTGACTTCCGGATGGCGCTGCGAGAAGTCGAGCAGCAGCGGCGCCAGACGCCGGATGCCGAAGCTGAGCGGCAGGCTGAGGCGGATGTTGCCGCGCGGTATCAGGCGCTCCTCGGCGACATCGGCCTCGGCGGCCTCGACCAGGTTCAGGATGACCCGGCACTTCTCCAGATAGGCCGACCCGGCCGAGGTCAGCGCCAGCCGGCGCGTGCTGCGCGCCATCAGCTTGACGCCAAGATGCGTCTCGAGCGCCGCGATCTGCCGCGTCACCACCGAGCGCGCGACGCCGGCCTGCAGCGCCACGGCGGAAAAGCTCCCGAGCTCGGCCACCCGGAGGAAGAGACGCATCGCGTCGAGCCTGTCCATTGTTACCCCATCGACAATAACGACTCCATGATTGTGATGTAAAACCGCTCGCCGGGGTCGATCCGGATCGCCGCATCGCCGCAGGATCCTTCCCAATGGGCACGGTTGCGCAGGGCGCCGGACGGTTCGACGACGCCGGCCAAGGCGTAGCATGCCTCGGCAGCAGCAATTGTTGCAATCTGGGCAATAAAGATTTGTCGATTGTCTGCTATTTCCGATCATCAAGGACGGTTACAGTTCTCCCATCGCTTCAGGAGCCGTTCGCATGACCTCAACCCAGCCCTCCCTCTTCGTTCCGCACGGCGCGCCAACCTTCGCGCTGCGCCCGGGCGCGGCCGGCGCGGCGCTGGTTCGCCAAGCGCAGTCCCTGCCGCTGCCGCGCGCCATCGTCATCGTCAGCGCGCATTGGGATACGGAACTGCCGACGGTCGGTTTCGCCGACCGTCCGGAAACGATCCACGACTTTTGGGGGTTCCCGGAGGAACTCTACACCCTGCGTTACCCGGCGACCGGTTGCCGCGAAGCCGCCGAGGAAGTCGTCGCCGCCCTCCGCGGCGCCGGCCTGCCGGTCGAGCGGGATGCCGGGCGCGGCCTCGACCACGGCGCGTGGGCGCCGCTGCGCCTGATGTTCCCCGACGCCGACGTTCCCGTCATTCCGCTGTCGATCCAGAGCCACGGCGGCCCGCGGGAGGCTTACCGGCTCGGACAGGCGCTGGCTCCGCTCGCCGCCCGGGGCTTCCTGATCATCGCGTCGGGCAACGTCACGCACAACCTGCGCGACTACCAGACGGCGGCGCGCAACGATGGCCGGACGCCGGGCTACGTGCGCCAGTTCGCCGACTGGATCGCCGCCCGTCTGGACGTCGGCGACATTCCCGCGCTGCTCGATTACCGCCGCCAGGCGCCGGGCGCCGTGCAGTCGCATCCGAGCGATGAACATTTGCTGCCGCTCCATGTCGCACTCGGAGCCGGCGGTGAAAACGCCCGCGCCGAACGTTTTCATTCCGGCATCGACGATTACGTGATCGCCATGGACGCCTATTCATTTCTGCCCCGACAAGGAGGTCGACCGTGACAACCCGTTACACAAGAACCGCCAAGGCCCTGCACTGGCTGATGGCCATCCTCTTCTTCGGCCTGCTGGCGCTCGGCTTCTACATGCACGACCTGCCGCTGTCGCCGGACAAGCTGAAGCTCTACTCCTGGCACAAGTGGGCCGGGGTGAGCGCTTTCCTGCTCGTCTGGTTCCGTCTGTTCTGGCGCGTCACGCATCGGCCGCCGGCGCTGCCGGACAGCATGCCCAGGGTCATGCAGGTGGCGGCGCACGCCGGCCACTTCCTGCTCTACGCGCTGATGCTCGCCATTCCGCTGTCCGGCTGGCTGATGAGTTCGGCCAAGGGCTTCCAGACCGTCTGGTTCGGCGTCCTGCCGATCCCTGACCTGGTCGGCAAGAACAAGGAACTCGGCGACCTGCTGCAGGCCGTCCACATGAGCCTCAACCTGCTGTTCGTCGCCGTCATCGCCGGCCACGCCGGCGCCGCACTGAAACACCACTTCATCGACAAGGACGACATCCTGATCCGCATGTTGCCTGCTCACGCCACGGAGAAATGACCATGAAACGCCTCGCCATCGCCCTCGCCTTCGCCCTGCCCGTCGCCGCCCAAGCCGTCGAATTCAACCAGGTGCAAGCCGACAAGAGCGCTATCCACTTCACCTACAAGCAGATGGGTGTCGCGGTCGACGGCAAATTCAAGCGCTTTTCCAGCCAGCTCAGCTTCGACCCGGCCAAGCCGACGGCGGGCAGAGCCGCGTTCGATGTCGAACTGGCGAGCGTCGATACCGGCGCCCCGGAAGGCGACGATGAAGTCGCCGGCAAGCCGTGGTTCAATACCAAGGCGTTTCCCACCGCCCGCTTCGTCTCCAGCGGCGTCAAGGCGCTCGGCGGCAACAAGTACGAAGTCGCCGGCCAGTTGACGATCAAGGGCAAGACGCAGGAAGTCGTCGTCCCCGCGACCTTCACGGCGCAGGGCGACAGCGGCGTCTTCGATGGCGGCTTCACGATCCGCCGCGGCGATTTTTCGATCGGTGAAGGCTCGTGGGCCAAGTTCGACATCGTCGCCAACGAAGTCCAGATCAAGTTCCGCGTCACCGCAACCGGCAAGTAATTCCATCAACCCACCACAGGAGAATCACCATGACCCAGCTCGGCAAACTTTCCGCCGCCCTCATCCTCGCCGCCGTCGCCGCCCCGGCGCTGTCCGCCCCGGAAACCTACGCCGTCGACGGCACCCACACCTTCCCGCGGTTCTCGTACAGCCACTTCGGCTACTCGACCCAACTCTCCCGCTTCAACAAGACCACCGGCACGGTCGTCCTCGACAAGGCCGCCAGGACCGGCGCGGTCGACATCGTGATCGACACCAAATCCGTCGATACCGGCTACGCCACCTTCGACGAACACATCCAGGGCGAGGATTTCCTCGATACCGCCAGGTACCCGACCGCCACCTTCAAGTCGACCAAGGTCGTCTTCGACGGCGACAAGCCGGCCAAGGTCGAAGGCAACCTGACCCTGAAGGGCGTGACCAGGCCGGTGACGCTGACCGTGAGCGATTTCAAGGCCGCCCCGCACCCGATGCTGAAGAAGGATGCCATCGGCGCCAACGGCTGGACGACGGTCAAGCGTTCCGAATTCAACGCCGGCAAGTACGCGCCGAATGTCGGTGACGACGTGCGCATCGACATCGCCATCGAAGCCATCCGGCAGTAATCACGCCCCCCGGAAAAGGAGCCCCGCCCATGCTGACCGTTCGCAAATCCGGCGACCGCGGCTACGCCGACCACGGCTGGCTGCAAAGCCATCATTCGTTCTCTTTCGCGGACTACCACGATCCGGCGCACATGGGCTGGGGCAACCTGCGGGTGATCAACGAAGACTGCATCGCCCCCGGCGCCGGTTTCGGCGCCCACGGCCATCGCGACATGGAAATCGTCACCTATGTCACCGCCGGCCTGCTCGCCCACAAGGACAGCATGGGCAACGGCGCCGACATTCCGCCCGGCGACGTACAGCGCATGAGCGCCGGGCGCGGCGTCCGCCACAGCGAGTTCAACCATGCGCCGGATCGGACGACGCACCTCCTGCAGATCTGGATCGAGCCGCGCGCGACGGGCATCGATCCCGGTTACGAACAGAAAAGCTTTGCCGCTGCCGGAAAGCGCGGCCGCCTGCTCCTGATCGCCTCGGAAGACGGCGCCGACGGCTCGCTGACCATCCACGCCGACGCTTCGCTCTACGCGGGACTGTTCGACGCCGGCGAATCTGCCACCCTGCCGCTCGACCCCAAGCGCAAGGCCTATGTGCATCTCGTGCGCGGCAGCCTCGACGTCAATGGCCAGACCCTGAACACCGGCGATGCCGCGCTGCTGGCCAATGAAAGCGCCCTGACGCTGGCCGGCGGACACGATGCCGAAGTGCTGGTCTTCGACCTGGCCCCCTGATCCCCCCTGCTCACCCCAACCACAACAGGAGCTTCATCATGGCAAGGACTCGACGCTGCACTACCTGTTCACGCTGGCGATGCGGCATGGCGGCCTCTGGGTCGGCGCCGGCATGATGCCCGCCAATACCAGGGCTGCCCGGCGCAACGACGTGAACTACGTCGGCTCGTCCAGCAGGGCCATGGCTCAGTCGCCTTCCGACAGCAGCCCGGACGAAATGCTGCCGGGCGACCTCGAGACCGCCAGGCAGTTCGGTCAGCGCGTCGCCAACCTGACGGTGCAAGTCAGGGGCTGATCGGAGACGCCCCGCTCCGCACCCGGCCAGGCCCGTCGGCCGGGGCGGCGGATTCACCCATCGTTTCCGGCGGACCGGCCGCGGAAAGCAAGGACCGCAGGCTTCGCGATCCCTGCGTTGCCACCGTCAATAGGGCGGATTGATCACGACGTACTGGCCTCCCTGCGGCTGGTACCAGGTGCTGCCACACTGCTGATAGATCATGCCGCCGTAGTTGACCGGCACGCAGTTGGCGGGAACGGTACGCACCATCGAACCGACAACAGCCGCAGTCACGGCCACCGTGGCAGTTACCGCAGCCGCCGTGGCGACCGGATGGTAGTCGTTGTCCCAGCCGCCGCCGCAGCAACCGCGGTTGCTGTTGACATTGACGTTGACGTTCTTGTTGGCGTTGACATTCCGGTTGCTGACATTGTTTACGCTGGTGCTGCGCACATTGTTGGCCCGCACGTCGCGACTGGCATTGTTGACCTGACGGTTGCCACCACCCCCGCCACCTCCCCCGGCACGCGCACCGGCATGGCCACCACCACCACCGCCACCGCGCGCCTCAGCGACCGGCGTCATGGCGAAGCTGGCCAGAACGAGAACCGTCAGGGGTGCCAGGAACAACTTGCTGAATGATTTCTTCATTTCGGCGCTCCTTTACTTTTTTTCCAGCGAACGAAGTTCGACTGCGGTCGCGCCCTTGGGCGGCGTGAATTTGAAAATGCTGTCCTTGAAGGTCGGCTTGAGGTTCCAGTCGAAATACTGGACCGACTGCGGACGCGCTTCGTCACTGCGATTGGTGATCACGAGCTTGCGCGGCAGCGGCTTGTCGCCGGTGGTGATCCAGATCTGCCAGTCGGCATTGCCCTGGCGGAATGCGTAATGGTCGCAAAGGTCGTTGTCGATGAAATCCTGGCCGGCATTCATCGCCGATTCGATCTTGTCGAGTGGCGCGGCCGGCGTGCCCCAGAGGAACATGTCGGCCATGGGCATCTCGACGCCGTACCTTTCCTCCAGCTTGCTGACCAATTCGCCAAGGTTGCCGGTGAATTCGACGGTCGAGTAGGCCTTTTGCGCCGGGATGAATATCGTCGCCAGCTTGCCGTCGTAGAAAATCTCGCGTTCGGCGCGGGCGCTGAACATGCGGGCGCGCAGCATGTTGGGACGCACGACCTCGAGGTTCGCCGTCGCCGAGTGCTGCAGCTTCTGGCCGTCGGCGAGAACGCGCTCGCCGGTCAGGTCGGTCGTTACCTTGAAGCGCTTGAGGGTCTGCAGATGGGCGCCCATGTTCTTGAGCGCCTGGATCGATCCCGGATCGACGGGATTTGCCGCCGCCGGCGCGGCAGCCGCAGCCGGCGCGGTCTGTGCATGGATGCCGGGCGCGGCGATCATGACTGCCAGCAGGCTGAGCACCAGTTTCTTACGTACCATGGTTGTCTCCTGGGTTGGGAAAATATGTCGAGAGGCATTCGGCCGGCGGCCTGCCGGGTCGTGCAACTCTGAGGTTTCATGGGCGCGACCGGACTTGACACTACCAGTGCGCATTCAGTTCGACTCGATACGACCAGCGCATTGTGTTCTGCTTTGGCTGGTCACACAACCCCTTGCCCTGCCTTGCCCTTCAGACCGGCGCCGGGCAGCGGCTACAGCGGCGGCGGCAGCGCAGCGACGATGCCGACACCAGACAGGCTTGCGAAACCGCGCGCAACTATGACAAGCTGTTGCCTTGTCCCGTGCGCGCAACCGTAACCACCATGATCGTGCTTTCCGACCCAGGCAGGAGCGAATGACCGAGGACTCGGCGCGGACCGTTTGCCTGGTCAAGGCCTTCGAAACCGCCGCCCAGCCCGGGCTATCCTGGTCCCGGGCGGATTCCGCGCTCGCTGGTGACCGGGCGGCGCAGGAAGTCGGCGCCAACGCCAGCGACGAGACTTTCATCCGGCGCCGCGCCGAGTTGGCCTGGGAGAGAATCACCGCGCGGCAACCGGATCTCGCCCACCTCGGCGATGATGCCAACTGGCATCGGTGGCTCGGCTGGGCGCTGGTTGCCTCGGCGCTGGTTTCCGGCGTATTCGCCGACCAGGTCGGCCCCGACAACCTCATCAACCTGACTTCGCTCCCGCTGTTCGGGCTGCTGCTCTGGAACTTGACGGTCTACGCACTCCTGCTGTGGCGCACGGCAGGCCGGATTTTCGGCCGCCCGGCGACAGCGTCCGGCCCGTTGCGCCAGGCGATTGCCGCGCTTGTCGGCCGGTTCCGCGGCGCCGCCTCCGACACAGCCAATGCATCGTTCCGGACAGCGTACTGGAGCGATTGGGGCCGGGTTTCGTATCCGCTGGCGAAAGCCTGCGTCAGCCGCTTGCTCCACCTCGCCGCGGCCGCGTTCGCCGCCGGCCTCCTGGTCTCCCTCTATTACCGGGGGTTCTTCAACGAGTACGTCGCCGGATGGAAGAGCACTTTCGTCCCTGCCGCAGCCCGCGTCGTGCAGTGGTACGTGACGGCGGTGCTCGGCGCGATCCCCTCCCTCGTTGGAATGGCGCCGCCCGCTGCGGACGAAATCGCCGCGCTCGATCTGGCGAATAATCCGGCAGGGGTCGGGGCCGCTCCGTGGATTCACCGGATCGCGCTGACGGTCGGCTTCCTCGTCGTGCTGCCACGGGTGTTGCTGGCCGGCTGGGCATGGCTCGCGCAGCAGCGACTGCGGCGGAACTTCCCCATCGATCTGCGGGAGGCCTACTTTCAGCGCCTGCTGCGCCGCTTTCGCGGGACCGCGGCCCGGGTTGCCGTCGTCCCGTACAACTACCAGCTACCCCCCGGAGTCGTGCTGGGGTTGAGCGCGGTCGTCCAGGATCTGTTCGACCCCGATGCCCGCCTGGAGATCCTCGATCCGATCGCGATCGGCCACGAGGACGATCCGCCCGACGCCATCTGCTCGCCCGACCTTGCCGGCCGCTTCGTCCTGTTCAGCCTGACCGCGACACCCGAGGACGATAGCCACGGCCTCCTGCTCGGGACGCTGGGCGCCAGGGTTCCCCAGGGGCAGCCGGTCGTCGCCATCATCGACGAAAGCGCGTTTCGCAAACGCTTCGGGAAACAGGGCGAACGCCTGGAGGAGCGGCGCGCGCTGTGGGTCCGCTTCCTCGACGGCGCGGGGATCGCCCATGCCTTCTGCGACCTGAGCCAGCCGGACGCCGCGCGGGCCTTTGCCGGACTCGGGTTGGCCAATGCCACTTCACCCAGGGAGCACCGGTGAGCGACGCCACATTCCGCATCGAACTCAGCCTCGTCTCCCATACGAACGTCGGCAAGACGACGCTGGCGCGAACCCTTCTCGGCCGGGACATCGGGGAGGTCCGCGACGCGCCGCATGTGACGGCGGTTTCCGAACCCCATGCCATGATCCGGAGCCCGCAGGGACACGTCCTGACGTTGTGGGACACGCCCGGGTTCGGCGACAGCATCCGGCTGGCCAGGCGCCTGCGCCAGAGAAGCAATCCGATCGGCTGGTTTCTCGCCGAAATCTGGGATCGCTGGCGCGACAAGGCATCGTGGTCCGCCCAGCAGGTGCTGAAGACCGTCCGCGACCAGTCGGATGTCGTGCTGTACCTGGTCAATGCCTCGGAGAATCCGGCCGACGCGGCCTACGTCCTGGCCGAAATGGAAATCCTCTCGTGGATCGGCAAGCCCGTCCTGGTTTTGCTCAACCAGATGGGAGAGCCGCGCCCGCGAGACATCGAGGCGGTCGAGACGAACCTGTGGCGCGACTACGTTTCCCGCTACGGCTTCGTCAGGGGCGTCCTGTCGCTCGATGCGTTCGCGCGCTGCTGGGTTCAGGAGTTCTCCCTGCTCGATGCCGTCGCGAGCGCCCTGCCCGGCGCCAGGCAGGCCGCCTTCCAGTCCATTCAGGAAGCCTGGAAGGCGAGGCGGCTCGATGCCTATCGCGCGTCGACCGAGGCAATCGCCCGGTATCTCGCCGCCTTGGCCAGGGATCGCCAGCGCGTCGCCGATGGCGGCATTCCGTCGACCGTCAGGAAAGTCGGCCGGGCCATCGGCATCGGCGTGGACGGCGAAGCGACGCCGGAAGCCCATGCCATGAAGGCTCTCGATGAGCGCGCCGCGAAAGCCCTGCGTGATCTGACCGATCGGCTGATCGACATCCACGAACTCAAGGGACGCGCCGCGGAACAGGTCCTGCAGCGTCTGGCGGCGGACTGGAGCGTCGATGAACCCGTGAACGAAGGCGCCGCCGGCACCGCCGGGGCAATCCTCGGGGGCGCCCTTTCCGGACTGGCCGCCGACCTCATGGCCGGCGGCCTGACCTTGGGCGCCGGCGCCCTGGCGGGGGCCGTGGTCGCCGGTCTCGGCGCTGCCGGCGTCGCCCGGGGCTACAACGTCTACAAGGGCAAGGACGGCGCCACCGTCCGCTGGAACGAGGGAGCGCTGAACCGGATCTTCAAGGAATCGCTGCTCCTCTATCTGGCGGTGGCGCACTACGGCAGGGGTCGCGGCGAATGGAGCCGCGCCGAGCATCCGGCACACTGGAGTTCGGCCATCGAGGCGGCCGTCGCCCGGCAGCCGGTCCCGCTCGGCGAAATCTGGGCCGGCCGCAAGGCGCTTCCGGGTTCCGGCCAACTGGAAGAGACGCTGGCCCGGGTCATCGGCAGCACCCTCGAATCGACGTTGAACCGGCTCTATCCCGATTCGCGGGTGTTCGCCACTCCGGCGGACCCGGCCGCGACTGACCCCGGCTGCGCTCAGTAGGAGTAGCGGGCGCTGATCCCGGCCAGCCAGTTGCGCCCCGGCGCCGCTTCGTAGTAGCGGCCGTTGGCGTCGCTGACGACCACCGACCCGGCATACTGGCGGTCGAAGAAGTTGTCGAGGCGCAGGAATCCGCCGTAACGCAGCCCCCCGCGCTGCCCGTCGAAACCGAGGCGCAGGTTGGCGATGGCGTAGGCCGGCGCCGCCTGCTGGGTGTTGCTGTCCTCGACATACACCTTGCTGCGGGCGATTCCCTCGATGCCGGCATGCCAGCCGCTGGCCTGCTGGCGCCAGACCAGTTCGCCGAACAGGGTATGACGGGGAACGCCCGGCAGATCGTTCCCTGACTCGATCACGGTCGGCACGCCGAGGACGACGGTCGTGAACGGCTCGGCATAGCGCGCGACAAGCCCGCTGTAGGCGATCCGCGTCGTGAAATCGCCTGCCCAGCGGCTGTCGACCGCAACTTCGACGCCCTGGCGGGTGGTCTGCCCGACATTCTGGTAACTGGTGCGGCCGCCGAAGCTCGACTTGACCGCCAGTTCGTTGGCGGTGCGGATATCGAAGAGCGCGAGATCGACCCGGCTGTCGTTGCCGACGAAAGCCTTGAGGCCGATTTCGAAATGCTTGCTGGTCGCCGCCTTCAGGTCGTAGCTGAAGCCGCCGCCGGGTCCGGAGTAGAACAGTTCGTTCAGGGTCGGCGTCTCGAAGCCGCGAGCGGCGCTGGCGTACACGTTGAGCGTCGGCGTCAGACGGCAGAGCGCCGCCAGCAGCGGGGTCGTATTGCTGTAGCTGACGGTGCCGCTGTCGTCCTGATTGCCGTCGGTGACGTAATGGTCGGTAACCTTGTAGGTCGCCCTGCTGTGGCGCAAGCCGCCGGTCAGACTCCAGCGGCCGATCAGCCATTCGGCCTGGACGTACGGATCGACACTCGTCGCGTCATTGACCTCGTCGCGGCGCAGCGCCCCCTTGACGCCGAGCGTCTGCCCGACGAAGTTCTCGTAGCCGCGGCGGTCATCGCTGGCCCTTTCGTAGTCGAGGCCGATGGTCGTCGTCAGGCGGCCGCCGCCAAGTTCGTGACGCCCGATCCAGCGCGCGGCAAGACCCGAGAAGTCGCGGTCGAAATCGATCACGCCGCCGGACTGCCTGCGTTTCGGATCGTTGGCCGGCGTCGAACGGGTGATCAACTGAAGCACCCGCGGGATCGACTGGTACTGGGTCACCGAACGCTGGCCGGCATACGCCATGAGCTGGACGACATCGTCGCCGAAACGGCGCTCGTAGGTGGCGCCGCCCTGCAGTTGATCGATGCTCTTGCGCGTGTTGTACAGGAGGGCCGCCTCCTCGACGCTGCGCGGATCGGTCGTGAACCGCTTCCAGGTCACCCCCTGCGGATCCTGGGCCTGTTGCGAGAATGCGTTGGCTATCAGCATGACCCGGCTCTCGGCATCGGGCGCATGGGTCAGCTTGGCCACGCTCTGGTCCCGGTCCGCGGCGCTGTGTTCACGATACCCGCCGGTCGCGAAGCGCGACACGTCGAGCACGTATCCCGTGCCGCCCGCCCTGCCCTGCGCCGCCAGGTCGGTCTTCCAGGCGCCGTAGCTGCCCGCCGAGATGCGCGCTTCGACGCTCGGCGGATCCTCGCCGTCCACGGTGAACAGCTGGATCACGCCGCCGGAATGGTTGCCATAGATCGCCGACATCGGGCCGCGCATGACCTCCATGCGGTCGGCGCGATCGAGGTTGAAGGTCGCCGCCTGCCCCTGGCCATCGGGCATCGACGCCGGGATGCCGTCGCTGATCAGACGTATGCCGCGCACCCCGAAGGCGGCGCGCGCACCGAAGCCGCGCGAGGAAATCTGCAGATCCTGGGCGTAGTTCTGACGATTCTGGACGGTGATTCCCGGCGCCGCCGCCAGCGCCTCGGAAACATTGATCCGCGCGTTGTCGGCGCCGATGCGCCCGGCATCGACGACATCGACGGCGCCCGGCAGGTCGAAGCTGCTGTGTTCGACGCGGCTACCGGTGACGACGACCGGGTCGAGCGTCGGCGGCGCCGCATCGGCGCCGGCCAGGCAGGGAATGGCGGCGGCGAGAATGGCGACGACGCGACGGGAGCCAATGTTCATCTTCGTCTCGGCAGGTTGCTGGAGCAAGCGATCGGCGGCGCCGCATTCTCGCCCTTCCGGGCGGTCGACCGCAACCGTGCCCTCCGGACAGCCGGCAGCGACGGGCACGCCGTCCCTCACGTCACGGCGCGCGCGGACCACCCGCGGCGCATGTTATCTTTGCCGCAAGGCGTTGCTGCCGCCACGCTGAGGGCGAGCTGACCAACGCGCAATCCGGAGAACCTGTCCCATGAAGAAGATCGTGCTCATCACCGGCTGCTCGAGCGGCATCGGCGCCGCGCTGGCGCTCGAATTCCACCGCCGCGGGCACACCGTCCTTGCCACCGCGCGCCGGCCCGAGGCGCTCGCGCCGCTCGCCGCAAAGGGCATCCGCACGCTGGCTGTCGACGTCAATGACGACGCCAGCATCGCCAGCGCCGCTGGCGCGGTGGAACGTGACGCCGGGCAGCTCGACATCCTGGTCAACAATGCCGGCTTCAGCCAGGTCGGCGCGGTGATCGACCTGAGCCGCGACGACCTGCGCCGGCAATACGAAACCAACGTGATCGCGCCGGTCGCCGTCACCCGCGCCTTCCTGCCCTTGCTGCGGGCCGCCGCGGCGCGCTCCGGCGGGGCCGTCGTCGCCAATGTCGGGAGCATCGTCGGCCTGTTCGCCACGCCCTTTGCCGGCGCCTACTGTTCGAGCAAGGCGGCAATCCATTCGCTGTCCGACGCGCTGCGCATGGAGCTCGCCCCGTTCGCCATCCGCGTCGTCACCATTCAGCCGGGCGGCGTGCGCTCAAGCTTCGGCAACCACGCCGAGGAAGCGCTGCGCCTGCCGCCCGGCTCCCTCTATCTGCCGGTCGCCGATGGCGTGCGCGCCCGCGCCCAGGCCGGCCAGAAGGACGCCACGCCGGCCGAGAAGTTCGTGCGTCCGGTGGTCGACGCCCTCCTCGCCGTCCCCCCGCCGATGATCGTGCGCGGCGGCAAGAACAGCTTCAGGCTGCCGCTTCTCAAGAGGCTGCTGCCGACCGCGATGTTCGACGCCAAGCTGTCCCGGACCTTCGGCCTCGATCGCCTCGGCAGGGGTTAACCGGGAGGAAATGCGGAAGAGCGGGCCCGGGAATTCATTCAGGGGCCATCGTCGCGGCGCGCGGCTTGCGTGCGGTTTTCGTCGCGGCGGCCGGCGGGTCCGCCGGTTGACCCGCTTGCGCAACGGAGGCAGCCTTTCGCGCTGTCCGCCGCGCCGGCCCGGCTTCCCCTTCCGGCGCTCGCAGCGTCAGGGCAAGATGCTCGGCAAAGCTCTCGCCGAAGCAATCCATGAAGAACTCCGGGTCGGGCATCACCGCGCGGTCGGCCACCGCCGATACCCACAAGATGCCGTTGTAGCTGAATCCGGTAATGCTCAGGCCCAGTCCGTCGAACAGCACGTTGAGCGGCATGAAGGCGTAGACCTTGGCGCCCGCCAGGTAGAGCGAGGTCGCGGGACCGCGCACGTTCGACACGGTTAAATTGAACTGCGGCAGCAGGACGTGGCGGAAGGCGAGATCGGCAATCCTGGACGGCAGCGTCTGCAGGATCCTGGCCGGCAGATCGACGCCCATTGCAGTGACCGCATCCTTGCCCTTGGTCGCTCCGCGACACACCTTGCGCAAGCGTGCCCCGGCGTCGGCGGTATTGCTGAAAACCGGCACCAGGGCCAACCCGAACTGGTTCCCGGCATCCGCGCTGCTGGCTTCGCCATGGATGCTCATCGGCACCAGGGCGTTGAGGCTGATATCCGGCAATTCCCCCTTCGCCTCGAGGTACTTGCGCACGGTTCCGCCGCACACCGAAAGGAAAATGTCGTTGATCGTCGATCCGGGCGCCGCATCGCGGATCTTCTGGATATCGGCGAATGGCAGCGGCATGGCATCGACGACGCGATGCGGGGACAACGGGCCATTGAACCGGGTCGGCGGCGCCTTCTGGGAAATTCTGGCCGTTTCACGATCGGCGTCACCGCCGCCGACACCCAGCGCCCCGCGAACCATCGCCTCGATCTGCTTCTGTCCCAACTGCAATGCGAGCGGCGCCACGGCGCCAACCAGTTTGGTCGCATTCACCGCCTGATCGACGCGACTGCCAACCATCCGCGCCAGTAGTTCGAGGGAGGTCGGTTCGCGATCGACCTTGGTGACCACTCTCCCGGAGGCTGTCTCCGGTTCCGGCGTCCGCGAGTGCAGGCTGCCGATCAGCGCCGCACCGGCCTGGCCGTCAATCGCCGAGTGGTGAAGCTTGATGTATAGCGCAAAGCTGCCGGGTGGCAGGTCGGGGACATTGTCGAGGCCCTCGATGATGTAGGCCTCCCAGGCCGGCTTGGTCAGGTCGAGCGGGCGGGCGTGGATGCGCGCGACCTGGATCATCAGCTGTCGCCAGTCGCCGGGGCGCGGCAATGCGGCATGGCGGACGTGATACTCGATGTCGATATCCTTCTCGTCGATCCAGTACGGACGATCGAGATCGAACGGCGCCCGCACCAGCCGGCGGCGGAATACCGCCGACTTGTCGAGGCGGCTGGTGAAGAATTCGAGGACGTCCTTGAACCGCACCTTGCCGCCGGGTGCGGTCGACGGGTCGTAAATGCCCAAACCCGCCACATGCGTCCGTTGATTGCCGGATTCCTGTGTAAGGAACAGGTTGTCCGCACCCGAGAGCTGCTTCATCGTAGTGTCTTCCTCAACCGCTTCATGAGTTTGGATGGTGCGCCCGTTTCCGACCATGCCCGGCGCCAGGATCCAGCGACCAGGCGCAACCCCATCGGACGCTCGGGATCCACCCGGAATGGGTCGAAGTATCAATGCATCGGTTGCCGCCGGTCAAGCGCGGGCGACACCGGCAAACATCGAATTTCGCGTGGACGCCGGGACATCCACCGACGACCCTCGGCCATGTCGTCCCTGCTGCCTCACCAACGCGGTGCCTGGCGGACCACGCGGCGAGCCAGGCTACGGCCGGCGCGCGACGACGACGTTGCTGACGGAAACCTGTACCGCTTCGTCATTCTGGTTCAGGGTCGTGATGCGGACCCTGACCATCCCCTGCGTCGGACGCGACTTCGACGGACGGACCTCGAGCACTTCGCTGTGAACGCGCAATTCGTCCCCGGGACGTACCGGCCGCGGCCAGCGCAATTCGTCGAATCCCGCCCCGATCAAACCGCCGACGATGCGCAGTTCGCTCTCCACCAGCAGTTTCATCGTCATCGCCGCGGTGTGCCAGCCGCTCGCGGCCAGGCCGCCGAAAATCGAAGCGCGGGCGGCATCCTCGTCGAGATGAAACGGCTGCGGATCGAATTCCGCGGCGAAGGACTTGATCCTGTCCGGATCGACGGTCAGGCGCCCGGATCCGAAAGTCTGTCCGACGGAAAAATCCTCGAGATACCGCTCTGCCACGTTGATCAACGCCCCTGCAATGTTCCCGGGCGCGGCATGGCCATCCAACCCGCCGGATCGACGCCAGCGCCGAACAGCCGATACTTTACACGCGCCGCCGGACAAGCGCATTTGCAAAGGAGTCAAAGCACGCTAGCATATCCTGCCAGCGTCTTCGTCCGAGCCTGCTTCACAAGTTCGAAAGATGCGTCGGAGAGAACATCCGTGTCGATCCGCATTCTTGTCGTTTCACTGCTGATCTGTCTCTCGCTCGGCAACGCGAGTTGCGTGGAGAGGGAGGTCGCGGTTGCCGTCCGCGAGTCGGTTGATGGTTTCATCGTGCAGGCGACAATCAAGCCGCCTGTCTCACTGCGGACCGCCTGGGACGTGCTCGTCGACTTCGATCACATGGCCGGCATCCTGAACAACCTGACCACCAGCAACGTGGTCAGCCGCAATGGAAATATCCTGATCGTCAAGCAGGAGGGCGTCGCCAGATTTGGCATCTTTTCCTATCCGTTCACGGCCGAGCGTGAAATCCGCATGGAGCCGCCGCGGAGAATCCTGGCGAAGAATCTGTCGGGCACCTTGAAGCGCATGCAGAGTGAAGTGCAACTGATTCCGACCGGCCCACGCGGAGTCCGGATCGAGTACCGCGCCGAATTCGCTTTTGACTCGATCATCGCCGGCCTGTTCGGCGTGTCGTTCCTCAACCACGAAGTCGAAGAACAGTTCCTTTCGATCGTCGCAGAAATGAAGAAACGGGAGGCTCAAGCGGTGTCCGACCCGCTGCAGCCGCAGCAGTGAGAAACCGCGGGCGCCAATCGGGCAAGCAGCCATGCCGCATCCCGCTCACGCCGGGGGTGTCTTCCTGACGGCGCGGAAGCGCGGCGTCCGGCCCGCGTTGGCGGCCATTGCCGCGCCCGCTTCCGGCAAGGCCGAGGCAGCGGCAGTCCGCCGCGACCTCTTGGCGGCCGGACCGGGCGGGGCGGCACTCAGCGCCGATTCCAGTTCGGCGAAAGATTCGTCGAGATAATCGACCATGCGCTGCAGCGCCGGCACGGCGCGCCGGCACGCGGTGAAGCCGAAGCCGAGACTGTCGCCACAACCGCTGACGGTAATGTTCAGGGCGAGAAAGTCCACCGGGATCGACACCGGGTAGGCTTCGTCGAGGCGCGCCCCGTTGAGATACAGCGTGCCGGCCGGCCCCGGCACGTTCGAGATAACCAGATTGAAGGCCGGCCGCTTGCCCGCCCGGCCGGTCATCATGCCGGGCAGCATGGGACTCAGCATCATCGCCGAGTGGGCGATCTTTTCGACGCGCGCCATGCTGGACAGACGTTCCTTGCCAGCCGCGGTCGAGGCGACGATGCGCTGCAGGCGATCCAGCGGATCGGCGACATGGGTGGCCAGATTGGCAAGGATTATCGCCACCTGATTGCCGCCCTTTCCCGTTTCACCGTGCAGGGAGACGGGCACCATGGCGATCAGTGGCTTTGCCGGCAAGCTGTCCCGCGCCGTCAGATATCTGCGCAGGGCGCCGGCGCAAACGGCCAGCGTGACGTCGTTGATCGTGGCGCCGGTCGCCTTGCCGATCTGCCGCATGCGGTTGAGCGAATACGACTGCGCGACGAAGCGCCGCGACCCGGAAATCGCGACATTGAGCGGACTGGGTGGCGCCTGGTAGGGCAGCGCGCGGGCATCGTCCGGATCTGCCGGGCGCAGGAGATCGAGGAGGCCGCTGCCCAGCCCCGGAATGATGTTGCGGCCGGTCTGAACGGCGTCGACCACCTTCTCCGCCAGACTCTTGGCCGGCCATGCCGGGGCGGTCTGCGAATGCCTGGCAGCCCACAGCGGGGCCTTGCTTTCCCCGGGGTTCTCCGACAGCGAAGAGGTGACCAGCCGCATGCCGGTGACGCCGTCGACCAGGGCATGATGGAGCTTGACGTACAGCGCGAAGCGGCCATCGGCCAGCCCCTCGATCAGGTACGCTTCCCACAGGGGTCGCGAGCGGTCCATCAACGCGCCATGCAGGCGGGACACCAGCATCAGCAACTCGCGGATGCGCCCGGGCCGCGGCAATGCGAGGTGGCTCAGGTGATAATCGACATCGAAGTCGGCGTCCGTCTCCCAGTTCCATTGGCCCATGCTCAGCACCGGGCGCTGGTTGAACGGTTTCCCGGCCTTCACATGCTTCCGCCAGCCCTGGAAGATCTGCTGCACATGGTCTTCCCCGGCGCCCGCCGGCGGCGTGTAGATATGCAACGCGGCAACGTGCATGGGCTGCTGCCGCCCCTCGAGCACCATGAACATGGAGTTCTGCAGGCTCATCGGTTTCATCGCATTCCCCCCGGCATGCTGCGCAACGCAGCGTGAAGAATTCTGAAAGGCCAGGGCCTTGCCCTGACCCGATACGCGACCAATCATGCACCGAGCCGTGCCCGCCCGCGACATCCGGACCGGGCTGGCGGGCGATCCGGAATCGGGCAGAGCCCGGTTTCCCTGGCAAGCTGGCAGCCACGGCATGACTGCCAGCGCCATCCGTGGCGCGAAGATCGCATGGCCAGCCCTGCCGCGCCAGCCCCGCCCGGTCGCTGCGGTGCGGCCGGCGCGGCACCCTCAGTGCATGTCGACGGCGAACTGCTTGAGCACTTGCAGCGGCGCCACTTCCAGCACCGCCTGGTTGGTCGAATTGAGCACGACGCGCGGCGCCTTGCCGGCCTTGAACGCTTCAACCCAACGCGCGGCGCACAGGCACCAGCGCTGGCCCGGCCCGAGGCCGGGGAAGGCGAACTCGGGACGCGGGGTCGACAGGTCGTTGCCGCGCGCCTTCGAGAATTCGAGGAATTCGGCGGTGAGCACGACACAGACGGTGTGGCTGCCGGAATCCTCCTCCGACGTGTTGCAGCAGCCGTCGCGAAAGAATCCGGTCAGCGGCCGGTCGCTGCAGGTCAGCAGCGGCCCGCCAAACACGTTCAACTGGCTGCCGCGTCCAGGAAACTCGCGGGGTTTCATGCGACCTCGTCGATCCACGCCTGCTGGATTGCTTCGAGGATCTTCTCGCCGCAGTGCTTCGGATCGTCGTCGAAGTCCTCCAGCGCCATCACCCAGTCACGCAGATCGACGAAATTGACCTTCAATGGATCCTGGTCCGGGTGTGCCTCGCTCAGTTCGATCGCGATATCGCTGATGTCGGTCCATTTCATTTGCGGTGGCCCTCCTTCGCCATATTGATGCTGTACCTGGGAATTTCGACGACCAGCGGCGTCGACCGTACCACTGCCTGGCAGCCGAGGCGCGAGTTGGGTTCCAGCCCCCACGCCTTGTCGAGCAGGTCCTCTTCCTCTTCCTCGGCCGGATCGAGCGAGCTGAAGCCCTCGCGCACGATGACGTGACAGGTCGTGCAGGCGCACGACATCTCGCAGGCGTGCTCGAGTTCGATGCCGTTTTCCAGCAGGTTCTCGCAGATCGACTTGCCCTCTTCCGCCTCGATGACGGCGCCGTCCGGGCAGCTTTCGACGTGCGGCAGGACGACGACTTGCGTCATGCGGGGTCTCCCAGCTTGATGTCATCGACCTTGCGGCCGGCCAGCGCGCGGTTGATGCTCTGATTCATGCGGCGGTGGGCGAATTCCTGCGTCTCGAAGCCGAGATCGTCCATCGCCAGATTGATCTGGCGGCGGTTGTCGCCGGCCGCGGTCTGGCGAAGTTTCCCGATGCTCGCCACGATCCTCGCCGCTTCGGCTTCATCCAGCAAGTGGCGGTCTTCCCGCAGCGCCGCCTCGGTGGCCTCGATCATGCGTTGCGCCTCGACCTGCGCTTCCTTGAGCGCCCGCGCCATCGCGTCGTCCCTGGCGTGCTCCAGCGAATCCTTGAGCATGCCGGCGATTTCGTCGTCGGTCAGGCCATACGACGGCTTGACGGTGACGCTGGCCTCGATGCCGGTCGTCTGTTCGCGCGCCGAAACCGACAACAGGCCGTCCGCGTCCACCTGGAAGGTGACGCGGATGCGCGCCGCGCCAGCCACCATCGGCGGAATTCCGCGCAACTCGAAGCGCGCCAGCGAACGGCAGTCGCTGACCAGTTCACGCTCGCCCTGGACGACGTGGATCGCCATTGCCGTCTGGCCATCCTTGAAGGTCGTGAACTCCTGGGCGCGCGCCGTCGGTATGGTCGAATTGCGCGGGATCACCTTTTCGGTCAGCCCGCCCATCATTTCCAGCCCGAGCGACAGCGGAATCACGTCGAGCAGCAGCCAGTCGTCCTTGCCGGTCTTGTTGCCGACCAGCAGGTTGGCCTGGGTGGCGGCGCCGAGGGCGACCACCTTGTCCGGGTCGAGATTGGTCAGCGGTTCCTGGCGGAAGAAGTCGCCGACCGCCTTCTGCACTTGCGGCATGCGCGTCGCGCCGCCGACCATGACCACTCCCTTGACGTCCTCGGCGCGCAAGCCGGCGTCGCGCAGCGCCTTCTTGACCGGCTGCATGGTCTTGGAAATCAGGGTCCGGGCGATTTCGGCAAAGGTCGCGACATCGAGCTTCAGCTCGACCATTTCGCCGGTCGACAGACGCGCGGTGATCGGTGCTTCCGGGTTGATGGTCAGGAATTCCTTGGCTTCGCGGCAACGCATCATCAACAGACGCCCATCCTCGGCCGACAGTGGCTGCAGTTTCGCCTGCTCGATCGCCCAGCAGAAGATGCGATGGTCGAAATCGTCGCCGCCGAGCGCGGAATCGCCGCCGGTCGACATCACCTCGAAGACGCCCCGGGTCAGCTTGAGGATGGAAATGTCGAAGGTGCCGCCGCCCAGGTCATAGACCGCGTAAATGCCCTCCGACGCGTTGTCCAGCCCGTAGGCGATGGCGGCGGCGGTCGGTTCGTTGAGCAGGCGCAGGACATTGAGGCCGGCCAGGCGGGCGGCGTCCTTGGTCGCCTGCCGCTGGGCGTCGTCGAAATAGGCCGGCACGGTAATGACCGCGCCGACCAGCTCGCCGCCCAGCGCCGTCTCGGCGCGCGCCTTGAGGGTCTTGAGGATTTCGGCGGAAACTTCGACCGGGCTGCGGATCCCGGCCACGGTCCTGACCTTGACCATGCCCGGCGCCTCGACGAAGTCGTAGGGCATCGCTTCGACATGCGAAACGTCCTTCAGCCCGCGTCCCATGAAGCGCTTGACGGAAACGATGGTGTTTCGCGGGTCGACCGCCAGCCTCGTCTGCGCGTCGTAGCCGACGTCGGTCGCGCCGTCCGCGCGGTAGCGGACGATCGACGGCAACAGCGGCCGGCCCTGCTCGTCGTTGATGACCACCGCGATGCCGCTGCGCACCGTCGCCACCAGGGAATTGGTCGTACCGAGATCGATGCCGATCGCCAGTTTGTACTCGTGGGGCGCCGCCGCCTCACCGGGCTCGGCAATCTGAAACAGGGCCATCTTCAATCTTCCAGCGACGCCAGCGCGTCGTCGATTTCGTGCAGGAGTTTTTCGAGAAACATCAGGCGACGCACACGATCGGTGGCGCCATCGAGGTCGCCGGCCTCGTCCAGCAGCACTTCCAGTTCGTCGTAGCGGCCCTGGATGTCGATACGCAGGCGATTGTGCAGATGCTCGAGTTCGTGATGGTCGCCGCCGTTGCGCGCTTCCATCACCGCTTCCCGCCACTCCATCTGCTCCATCAGGAAATCGGCCGGCATCGCGGTGTTGTTCTCGGCCTCGACATCGTGGCCGGCCAGATGCAGCAGGTAGCGGGCGCGCGCCAGCGGTTTCTTCAGGGTCTGGTAGGCCTCGTTGGCGTGCGTCGACCACTGCATCGACAGCCGGCGCTCGGCATCGCCGGCATGGGCGAAGCGATCCGGATGCACCTGCGCCTGCACGTCGCGGAAGCGCGAATCGAGGTCCGACAGATCGAGCCGGAAAGCGCGATCGAGTCCGAACAGGGCGAAGTGGTCGGCGCGCGGATCCATCAGACGTTGAACGATTCGCCGCAGCCGCACTGATCCTTGACGTTCGGATTGTTGAACTTGAAGCCCTCGCTCAGGCCCTCGCGGGCATAGTCGAGTTCCATCCCGTCAAGGTAAGGCAGGCTCCTGGCGTCGACGAAGACCTTGACGCCATTGCTCTCGAAGACCAGATCCCCGGGGCTGACCTCATCGACGAATTCCAGCTTGTAGGCCATGCCGGAACAGCCGCTGGTGCGTACGCCTAGGCGCAGGCCGAGACCCTTGCCGCGCTTGACCAGATAATTGGCGACGTGCTTCGCCGCCTTGTCGCTCAGGCTGACTGTCATGCTCATTCTCCGTGCTTCTTCTTGTAATCGGCCACCGCCGCCTTGATGGCGTCTTCCGCCAGGATCGAACAGTGGATCTTGACCGGCGGCAACGCCAGTTCCTCGGCGATTTCCGTATTCCTGATGGTCAGCGCCTGATCGACCGTCTTGCCCTTGACCCATTCGGTCACCAGCGAAGACGACGCGATGGCGGAACCGCAGCCGTAGGTCTTGAACTTGGCATCCTCGATGACGCCGGCCTTGTTGACCTTGATCTGCAACTTCATCACGTCGCCGCAGGCCGGCGCGCCGACCATCCCGGTTCCGACCCCGTCGTCTTCCTTGGCAAAGGAACCGACGTTGCGTGGATTCTCATAATGATCAATGACTTTGACGCTATAGCTCATGTTGTTTATCCTTTCATGTCCTTAGTGGGCGGCCCACTGGACGGTACTGAGGTCGATGCCATCCTGGACCATTTCCCACAGCGGCGAAAGTTCGCGCAATTTACCAACTTTCGCGTGCAACAATTTGATTGCATAGTCAATTTCCTCCTCCGTCGTAAACCGGCCGATGGTGAAGCGGATCGAGCTGTGCGCCAGTTCGTCGTCGCGACCGAGGGCGCGCAGGACATACGACGGCTCGAGGCTGGCCGAGGTGCAGGCCGAGCCGGAAGACACCGCGAGATCCTTGATCGCCATGATCATCGACTCGCCTTCGACGTAGGCGAAGCTGATATTGAGGTTGTGCGCGACCCGGTGGGTCAGGTCACCATTGACGTAGGTCGCCTCGATATCCTGAAGTCCATTGAGAAGTTTATCGCGCAAGTATTTGATTCTCTTGTTTTCATCAACCATCTCTTCCCTGGCAATGCGGAAGGCCTCGCCCATGCCGACGATCTGGTGGGTGGCCAGCGTGCCGGAGCGGAAACCGCGTTCGTGGCCGCCGCCGTGCATCTGCGCCTCGAGGCGGATGCGCGGCTTGCGCCGCACGTAGAGCGCGCCGATGCCCTTCGGGCCGTAGGTCTTGTGCGCCGAGAAGCTCATCAGGTCGACCCTGAGCTTCCCCAGGTCGATGTCGACCTTGCCGGTCGCCTGCGCCGCATCGACGTGGAAGATGACGCCCTTCTCGCGGCAGATTTCCCCAAGTTCGGCGATCGGCTGGATGACGCCGATCTCGTTATTGACGAACATCACCGATGCCAGCACGGTATCCGGCCGGATGGCGGCCTTGAACGCTTCGAGATCGAGCAGGCCGTTTTCCTTGACGTCGAGATAGGTCGCCGCGAAGCCCTGGCGCTCCATTTCGCGCACGGTGTCGAGCACGGCCTTGTGCTCGGTCTTGACCGTGATGATGTGCTTGCCCTTGGTGCCGGCGTAAAAATTGGCGGCGCCCTTGATCGCGAGATTGTTGGATTCGGTCGCGCCCGAAGTCCAGACGATTTCCTTGGGGTCGGCATTGACCAGCGCGGCGACCTGCTCGCGCGCCTCCTCGACGGCGGCGTCCGCCACCCAGCCGAAGCTGTGCGAGCGCGAGGCCGGGTTGCCGAAAAGCTCGCACAGGTAGGGAATCATCTTTTCCGCCACGCGCGGGTCGACCGGGGTGGTTGCCGAATAATCCAGGTAGATGGGGAGTTTCATCGTCCTTCTCGCTTGAGTGTTGATTCAGTCGTGTTGATTCAGACAGCCACCGCCGTCAGTCCGTGCAGGCGTCCGACCGTAACCTGCAAGGCATGGATGAAAGCGTCGATTTCCGCCTCGCCGTTGCCGGCGCCCAGACTGACCCGGACCGCGCCCCGCGCCAGGTCGGGCGCCACGCCCATCGCCAGCAGCACATGCGACGGTTCCGGATTGGCGCTCGAGCATGCCGCGCCGCTGGCCACCGCGAAGCCCGCACGATCCAGCTTGCCGACCAGCGTTTCGCCATCGATGCCGGGCGCCGCGAAACAGGTCGTATTGGGCAAACGCCCGGCTTCGCCACCGAAGATCCGCACGCCAAGTTCGGCCAGACCGCTCTCGAGCCGCTCGCGCAGAACCCGCAGGCGACGCGGCACTTCGGCAACGCGTTGCGCCGCAAGTTCCGCCGCCACGCCAAAGCCGACGATGGCCGGGACGTTCTCGGTGCCCGAGCGCAGTCCGCGCTCGTGTCCGCCGCCGGCGATCAGCGGCTGCAGTTCGACCCGCTTGTCGAGAACCAGCGCCGCCGCGCCCTTCGGCCCGCCGGCCTTGTGCGCCGAAAGGGTCATGGCGTGAACACCGGCCGCGTTGAGCGCCCGGAAATCGAGCGGCAACTTGCCCAGGGCCTGCACCGCGTCGCTGTGGAACCATCCGCCCGAGGGCTTGGCCGCCATCGCCAGAAGCGGAATGTCCTGGATGACCCCGGTTTCGTTGTTGGCCGTCATGATCGACCACAGTCGCGGACGCGCCGCCAGGATCCGGGAAAACGAGTCGAAATCCACCGCCCCCGCCGCGTCGACCGCAACCGCCTCGACCTGCCAGCCACCACGCGCCAGCTGGGCCGCCGGCTTGAGCACGCAAGGATGCTCGGTCGCCCCGACGGCGATCACGCCGGGCCGGCAGCACCCCGCGGAACCCTTGAGAAACAGGTTGTTGGCCTCGCTGCCACCGCTGGTGAACACCACTTCGGTCGGATGGGCGTTGACCGCCGCCGCGACCTGCTGTCGCGCCTCGTCGATCGCCCGCCGCGCCGCCCGCCCGTATTCGTGGCGACTGGAGGCATTGCCGAAGCGGCTTTCCAGCCATGGCAGCATCGCCGCCAGCACCGCCGGATCGAGCGGCGTCGTGGCGTTGTGGTCGAAGTAGGCGGGATTGAACATCGGCTTGCTCAGATGACCGCGGCCACCTTGTCGCGCCCGTTGCGCGACCGCGAACCCGGAATGCTCCGGCGGTCCTCGAGAATCGCCGGGATTCCCGACCTCGCCTCCTTTTCCCGCTGGCGGGCCACCAGGTCGGCCAGCGTCACCGATGTCAGATAGTCGTACATGCGGTCATTCAGCGACGACCACAGATCGTGCGTCATGCAGCGCTGATCGTCGAGGCAGTTCTCGCGGCCTCCGCACTGGGTCGCGTCGAGCGGCTCGTCGACGGCGCGGATGATGTCGGCGACCGTCACCCCTTCGAGCGGCCTGGCAATGCAGTAACCGCCGCCGGGACCGCGCACGCTATCGACCAGTTTGTCCCGGCGCAGCTTGCCGAACAGTTGCTCGAGGTAGGAGAGCGAAATCTTCTGGCGTTCGCTGACGCCGGCCAGCGCCACCGGCCCGCCCTGGCCGCGCAAGGCGAGATCCATCATCGCGGTAACCGCAAATCGTCCTTTGGTCGTGAGTCGCATTCTGCACCTTTCGCAATTAACCTACTGTTGCGGTCAACTATATATACTTGACAGAATTAGTCAACAATTTTTCCAAGGTATTTCGGATCGAAAGAGTCGGCCGGTTGCACGTCCTCGTCGCACTTGACCCCCGCCGCCTCCAGTTCACGCAGCAGCGAGGCGAACCGGCGGTCGGTCTCGGCGGCATGGTCGAGAAGACCGTGAATCGCCCTGGCCAGCGGATCATCCTGATCGCGCCCGACGGCATAGGCGGAAAACCCCAGCTTCTCCGCCTGCGCCTCGCGTTGCCGGCCCTCCGCCGAGTGGTCGAGCACCCGTGCCGGGTTGCCGACCGCCGTCGCGCCTGCCGGTACCGCCTTCGTCACCACCGCGTTCGAGCCGACCTTGGCGCCGGCGGCGACGGTGATCGGCCCCAGAATCTTGGCTCCGGCCCCGATCACCACGCCATCCTCCAGGGTCGGATGGCGTTTGCCCTTGTTCCACGACGTGCCGCCGAGCGTGACGCCGTGATAAAGGGTGACGTCATCGCCGATCTCGGCGGTCTCGCCGATCACCACGCCCATGCCGTGGTCGATGAAGAAGCGGCGGCCGATCGTCGCGCCCGGATGAATCTCGATGCCGGTGAAAAAACGCGAAAGATGCGCGACAAAACGCGCCAGCCAGCGCAGGCGATGCCCCCACAGCCAGTGGGCGAAGCGATGCAGGACCAGGGCATGGATGCCCGGGTAACAGGTCAGCACCTCCCACGCCGAGCGCGCCGCCGGATCGCGGTCGAAGACCGCACGGATATCCTCACGCAGATGCTGGAACATGGAAGCGGATTTCCCCTGTCGATAACAGGGCGAATTCTAGAATACTCGACTGAATTTGTCAGCTATTTTGGCTGGCGGCCGGCGCACGGACCGGTGCCTGAAAAGCAAGCGGCCGGTCGGTGACCGGCCGCCCAGGCGCGAACGAAGATCCTATTCGCCGTAGAAATTCACGTCGTAAGGATAGGGTTTCTGCGCCACCTTCGAGGCCGCATTGCGTTCCGCCGTCTGCGGATCCTGTTTCTTGTCCCACCACAGGGCGCGACCGACCTTCTGGTCTTCGACCCACTCCGGATGTTTTTTCAACTGCTCGTCGATCCATTTCGTGTGGTCGGACACGTAGCTCATATTCACGTCACCCATTGGCTGCATTCCTCAAGCTGATCAAGACAGTGGGCGGATTCTAGCACGGCGCGGCGGCTGTGACCCGCGCGCGGAACATCCGCGCTCCGCCTGCCCTTGATCCAGTCAGCTTCGGCCGTTCCTGCGGATCCCCATTGACTATGCGCGGTGACGCCGGGATACTTGCCCGTGGGCACTGCAATCGCCTTTCCTGAAACGCTTGAACCGATGCGCGAGGTACCCCGATGCTGATCAAGAGCGACCAGTCGCTGCTGCTGCTGATCGATTTGCAAGAGAAACTGGCTCCCGCGATCGAGGACATCGATGCGGTCCTGCGCCACAACCTGTGGCTGGTCGACGTCGCGCGCCGCCTGTCGGTGCCGGTGGGAGCGACCGTTCAGTACCCCGCCGGCCTGGGGCCGATGGTCCCGGAGATCGGCGCCCGCATCGAGCCCGATGAAATCGTCGAGAAGATCCATTTCTCCGCCGTCACCGGAGGCTGTCTGGAGGCGCTGCCCGACTTTTCCCGCCGCCAGATCGTGCTGACCGGGACGGAAACGCATGTCTGCGTTCTGCAGACGGCGCTCGATCTGCTCGCGCTGGGCAAGGAGGTCTTCGTCGTTGCCGAGGCGGTCGGCTCGCGGCGTCTGACCGACAAGGAACTGGGGCTGGCGCGACTGCGCCAGGAAGGATGCCGCATCGTTTCGCGCGAGATGGTCGCCTTCGAGTGGCTGGGCAAGGCGGGGACCGACCTGTTCAGGCAGATCAGCCGCGAGTTCCTGCGCTGAAGATCCCATCCCTGCCCGCGGGTTGACACCGCCGGTCCTGGCAGCGGTAACGGTGTGGCGGCGCCCGTCGCCTCCACGGCCATCGCGAGACCTGCCGCACGTGCGGCCGACGCCGTTCCGCCATGACATGACCGGCATCGCAACAAAAAAGGGGCGCCTGGCGCGCCCCCTGGGTGAAGCCGGCTTCCGTCCCGATCACAGGATCGCGGTGTGTTCCGCCTGCTGTTTTCCAGCCGGTTCATACACCACGTGCGGACGGCCGACCAGCAACGGGTCGACCGGGCCGATGGCTTCAGCGTCCTTGCCGGCATAGTCGATCTTGTGCAGGACGAAGCGCATCGCGTTGAGGCGCGCGCGCTTCTTGCAATCGGACTTGACCACCGTCCACGGCGCTTCGGCGTTGTCGGTATGAAAGAACATCGCCTCCTTGGCCTTGGTGTAGTCGTCCCACTTGTCGAGCGACGCCAGATCGATCGGCGACAGCTTCCACTGCTTGAGCGGATGAACCTCGCGCTCCTTGAAGCGGCGACGCTGTTCCTTGCGGCTGACCGAGAACCAGAACTTGATCAGGTGAATGCCGCTGCGCACCAGGGTGCGTTCGACTTCCGGCGTCTGGCGCATGAACTCCTGGTACTCCGCCTCATTGCAGAAGCCCATCACGCGCTCGACACCGGCGCGGTTGTACCATGACCGGTCCATGAAGATGATCTCGCCGGCCGTGGGCAGATGCCTGACGTAGCGCTGGAAGTACCACTGGCCGCGCTCCTCCATCGTCGGCTTTTCCAGCGCGACGACGCGCCCGCCCCGCGGGTTGAGGTTTTCGGTGAAGCGCTTGATCGAGCCGCCCTTGCCCGCCGCGTCGCGCCCCTCGAAGATGATGACCATCCGCTGGCCGGTTTCCTTGACCCAGTTCTGCAGCTTGACCAGTTCGACCTGCAGACGGTATTTCTGCTTCTCGTAGGCCCTGCGCGACATCAGGTTGCGATAGGGGTAAGAGTTGTTGTCCCGCCAGCCGGTTGCCAGTTCGTCGTCGGGACTGGTCGGCATCTTCCATGCCGGCGCTTCGTCCTTGCCGAGCAGCGCCTTGCGCAGCTTCGCCGCGTCATCCGGCGAGGCGCCCGTCATGATCGCTTCCAGCGACTTGGCCAGGGCGACGGTGTCACCGGGAGGAGAATGGGCGATGATGTCCTTCAGGGCGACGGTCTTCTGCTCGACCGCAGCGCTGGCAGCCTCGGCCACGTCATAGGCTTCCATCGCCTTGGGGGTGTGTGCCGGGGCGATGTCGCCGGCCGACGCCCGCCGCGGCGCGGCGACGCGTGGCTTGAGCAATGGCTTGACACCCGGCGAAGCGGTGCTCGCGGCGGGTTTGGCGGCGGCCGCCGCCTGGTCTGCTCCTCCCGGTGCGGGAGTCGAAGTCTTCTTGTCCATCCAAATTCCTCCAGTCTGATGTGTTTCTCGCGGCAAAAATTCGGGGTCAGAGCGCTGCCTGACGTCAACATGCATCATAGACCCGACATGCCATCCACTTCAATCGGTCGAAGGCATCCGGCCGCTGTTTTTCTGAACTTTTTCGGTTCTCGCCGGTCGCCTGGCGGGACCCCCGCCAGAGATCGTCAGACCGGGCGTGTCTCGCCAGATCTGGCCACGCTCCGGGCCTGGTCTGAAAGTGGCATGAGCCACCTGCGCAAGGAGGGCGGCGCGGCAAGAGAAGGCAGGCCTGACCCTGATCTGCCCGGGAGCGACCCGGCCCGGGCCGGCGGAAATCGCTTCGTTCCACGGTCGACCGTGGGAATGCCGCAAAAACGGGAGGCGGCGCGGCTGGCGGCGGCGCCGTTCGGGCGAGCCGATTTCGGTCGGGGCCGTGTCTTTCAGCATCCCCGACGCAGCACCCGGTCACGCCTCACCGGGCCGCTGCCCTGAGGAAGTTGGCGCATGGCTCAGGCTGCCCGGAAACCGGCAACCCGACCCGCGCGACCGGCTTCCGCCAGCCTAGCCTATGGCCTCCAGCGCAAACGACGCGGTTTCCCAATAGTCATAGTCCTGGATGCGGCTGCTGCCGGTGAAGTGCTTGGCCCGCACGTGCAGGGTGACGCTGAAGGTGCATTTCGTGTGTCCGCCCAGCAGGTGGGCGAAGGTTGCGCTGCCGGACGCAACCGCCCCCCCGGTTTCGCCGACATCGGTGCGGTTGTTGCCGCCCGACGGGGCCGGCCCGAGCGCGCCGGAAGGGCCGTTCAGACCGCGCTGCCAGGAGATGTCGTAACGCTGCATGAAGGAGTTGGCATCGCCGTTGCCGGCATGTTCGACCCCATGCACATGGTAGGCGCGCAGGCCGATGGCGAAGGTATTGTCCGCGGCTCCCGCCATGAACTGGCATTCCGCCGTGTTGGGGAAGCCGTTCTGGCGCAGATCGACGATGTCACCCCCGACCGGCGTGTTGTCGACCCAGAAGACATGCGCGGCGTCGGCAAACGGCACCGGGTCGGTGTCCACCGCCGAGACCCAGCGCCGGAACTGGAACCCCTGCTCCGTGCCGGGGCCGGTCGCGCCAGCCGGCTTCACGCGATTTCCCGCCGCGTCGAAGACCTCGATGATCAACAGGTACCTGCCGTCGGCGAACGGGGTCTGCGCCGTATTCCAGACCTGGTGAACCTGCCCGCTGAGGTAGCGGTGGCCGGGCGAACTCCAGTACGGCACCTTGAACAGGTCGTTTTCCGTACCGACAGGGTTTGGCCCCAGTGTTTCCGGGACACGGATCACGTCGCCGGGGATGTCGACCAGCCTGTCCCAGGTGACGGTGTGGTTGAGCACGATCGGCGAGCCGACGGGCGCCCCCGCGCCGTCGACCGCGACGACCTTCAGCCGGTAATACTTGACCACGGGTTCCAGCTCGGGCGAGAACCAGAGGCGCAGGCCCAATGCACCGCCCCAAGGGCAATCCAGCGCGTATCCGGTGGTGTAGGCGCCATCGTCCGCAGCGAGCGCCCCGACGTGCGAAACCCCCGTCTGCGCCGGGAAGTTGAAATGGTAGCTGCCGTGGGAACCGACATGCTCCAGCATCACGAAGGGAAGTCCGTCATTGGGCGGCGGGTCGCCCGAGCCATCCGCGCACACGCGCGCCTGCGGGTTGAAGGTGCTGATTTCCGCCGGGCCGCTGGCCCCGAAGTACTGGTGCGCGGCCAGGCCATCGTAAACGACGGTCAGGACGCCGTTGATCAGTTGCTTGATCTTGTACGCGTAGGTGGTGACGCAATGGCCGATCGCTGGATGATGGCGCACCCGCAGGTAGCAGAAATCGAAATGGCCGCCGGGCTGCAGCGACGTCTGGCCGACCTTGCGCACCGAACAATGACAGAGCAGCGGGAACAGATAGGGGCGCTTGAGGACATAGAGCCGCGCCGCGTCGACCGGCATCGTCCGCAACGCGAGATAGTCCTGGTGCAGGTTTTCGGGGGGAACCGCGGCCAGGTCGAGCGGGGATCCGGACTGCTGGATCGTCCGCGCCTTGGCGCGCAGCAAGCGCGGCGCGAACGGTTCGGGATCGGGTCCCGGGAGCGGATCGGGAACGGGGTCCGGAATCGGTATCGGCAGGATGTCGAGAATGTCGCGCAGCCGGTCGAGGAGGTCCGGAACGTGAATGTGGAGGCAGCAGCATTCCCGCTCGTAGATTTCGACGATGCCATCACAGAGCGGCTGGCAACTGGCGGGAAACGACAGATGCGGCAGCAGATCGGCGGTGATCGGCCGGATGCGCGCCACTTGCGCAAGTTCGAACATCGGTCGCAGCCGAAGGTCGTCGAGCAGATCCCAGAACCACGGCCGGCACTTGCGCACGGTTCCGCTGACGCAGGCGAACTGAAAACGGAATCGATCCCAGACATCGCGCGGCAACACGACGCCTTGCTTGCGCCAGAGATCGATCTTCTGCGCCAGCCTATAACTGACCAGGCTTTCCTTGGGCAGATCCTTGAAGTCCTCGACATCGGGACCGAATGCCACCGACCCGACTTGACCATGATCGATCTTCAAGATCTTGCCGTCATAGCCGCCCAGCTTCCTGAGCGGGCGGCCGGACGAACCGAGCTGGTAGGCCGCGAAGCGCGGCGGCGGCTCACCGGCGCCGAGGCCGACGAAGGTCACCGGCAGTTCGATTGGTTTTTCGTTGGGCTTGATCACGATTGTTCACTCCTGTGCGTTGTTTGGTCTTGTCCGTTCACTTCTTCATGCAACAAGGAAATCCACCCTTGCCGGCGGCGCGACTGCTCCGGTGCAGTTCCGCTCCCCGCCATCCCGGCGCGGATCTCCCGGATGAGGGTTTCAACGTCCTCTTCAGGCGGAGAATCCGGATGGCGTCGTGGAGGCGCTTGATGACGACATCGGTGATGCACGCGCCAGCGCGGGCATCCGGCAAGTCGCTTCCCATCCCCCACGGTCCGGGACGGGCAATGGTCATTCGTTTCATTTGGCAGGCTCCTGTAGCGAGATGAGGCTGTCCGGGACGTTGCGGAAACCTGCGCCGCGGGCGGAATCCCTTGCCGCGCCGCCTCCCGAGGAAAAGTGGCGAATCGAGGATGCCAGCCGGAGGACGCAAGGACCGTACCACCCTCGATTCCATCGCGATCCGCGGCGTCAGGGACGCCTCCCTGCCATGATCCGCGGCGAGATCTGTCGCCCGCTGGCGACAGGATCGGCATTGCTGCGGTCAACCGCTTGATTTAACGGGATTTCAGCAATCGCCAACAGGCGACACCGGTGTCCGGACCGGCTCTGGGGGAAGCGCCGGGGCGCTTCTCCCGGCCGCTCGCGGAAGCCCGCAAATTGTCCGCGGCCCTATAGAATGCCGGACTCAACCACTGATTGCGGGAACCAACGCCCCCCGTTCCCGAACCCGACGACATTTCCGGAGAAACCCGTGTCCGCCCTGTTACCCAACGTTGATCCCCAAGGCCTTCTCGAATATTCGGTGGTCTACACCGACCGCGCGCTCAATCACATGTCGCAGCGTTTTCAGGGGGTCATGAAGGACATCTCGCGCATCCTGAAACACGTCTATAACGCCGAGGCGGCCGCCGTCGTGCCGGGAAGCGGCACTTTCGGCATGGAGGCGGTGGCGCGCCAGTTCGCCAGCGGGAAGAAAGTGCTGGTGATCCGCAACGGCTGGTTCAGCTTCCGCTGGACGCAGATTTTCGACATGGGCAGGATCCCCTCGGAAAGCATCGTGTGCAAGGCGCGCCAGGCCGGCGACGGCGCCCAGGCGCCGTTCGCGCCGCCGCCGGTCGCCGAAGTGGTCGCCGCCATTCGCGAGCAGCGGCCCGAGGTCGTCTTCGCGCCGCACGTCGAGACCGCCTCGGGGATGATCCTCCCCGACGATTACCTGAAAGCGGTCGGTGACGCGGTGCGTGCGGTCGACGGCCTGTTCGTCCTCGATTGCATCGCTTCCGGCACGGTCTGGGTCGACATGGCCGCGAACAAGGTCGATGTCCTGATCAGCGCCCCGCAGAAGGGCTGGAGCGCTTCGCCGTGTTGCGCCCTGATCGCCCTCGGCGAGCGCGCCCGCGCCCGTATCGACGCGACGACCAGCAGCAGCTTCGCCTGCGACCTGAAGAAGTGGCTGCAGATCATGGAGGCATTCGAGAACGGCGGCCACGCCTACCATGCGACGATGCCGACCGACGCGCTGGCGGCAATGCGCGATGTCATGCTGGAAACCGAAGCCTACGGTTTCGCCCGGGTCTGCCGCGAGCAGCAGGAACTCGGCCGCCGCGTGCGCGAGCTGCTGGAAAGCCGGGGCTGCCCGAGCGTGGCCGCCGAAGGCTTCAAGGCGCCCGGTGTCGTGGTCAGCTATACCAGCGACCCGGACATCCAGAGCGGCCGGAAATTCCTCGCCGCGGGCCTGCAAACGGCGGCCGGCGTGCCGCTGCAATGCGACGAGCCGCCCGAATTCCGGACCTTCCGCATCGGCCTCTTCGGGCTGGAGAAACTGCACAACCCGCAGCGCACCGTCGACAACCTGGCCCGGGCGCTCGATGCCCTCGCCTGACCGGCACGCCCCACTGCAACTGGCGAGCGCCCCGACCCGCTCGCCAGGCATCGCCGCCGTTGCCGCGCTGCTGGCGCTCGCCGGCGGCCCTTGTCCTGCACAAGCCCAGTCGCAATCCGAATTCGCCAGTTGTCTCACCCGCCTGCAGCCGGCGGCGCAGCGCAGCGGCGTCCGCCCCGACAGCTTCCGCCGCCACACCGATGGCGTGCAGGCCGACTTCGGCATTCTCGACAAGCTGAACTACCAGCCCGAATTCCGGCTGCCGATCTGGGACTACCTCTCCGGCCTGGTGGACGATGAGCGCATCGCCGACGGCAAGGCCGCTCTCGTCCGCCACGCCGACGTGCTGCAGCGCGTCCAGGCGACCTACGGCGTCGATCCGGCGACCGTGGTCGCGGTATGGGGCGTCGAGAGCAACTACGGGCGGATCACCGGCAAATACCCGCTGGTCCAGGCGCTGGGCACGCTTTCCTGTTTCGGCCGGCGCCAGGGCTATTTCCAGGGCGAGTTCTATGCCGCCCTGCGCATTCTGCAGCGTGGCGACATCGCGCCCGACCGCCTCAGCGGATCGTGGGCCGGCGCCTTCGGCCATACCCAGTTCATGCCGGCCACCTACGAGCGGCTGGCCGTCGATTTCGATGGCGACGGACGCCGCGATCTCGTCGACAACAGCGACGATGCGCTCGCGTCGACCGCCAATTTCCTGCGCAAGGGCGGCTGGCAGAGCGGCCTGCCGTGGGGCGTCGAAGTCCGGCTGCCCAGCGGCTTCGACAGCGGCCTCGCCGGCCGCACGCACAAGCGCGCGCTGGGGGACTGGGCGGCTGCCGGCCTGTCGCTGGTCGACGGCCGTCCGCTCGGCGCCAGCGGCCTCGCC
>JAFLDQ010000169.1 GCA_017302355.1 Dechloromonas sp. | reverse complement strand
TCACCGGTCAGTCGGTCGGCAAGGGGCAGCCGCTGTTCGAGGTCTATAGTCCGGAACTGGTTTCCGCCCAGCGCGAATACGCGATTGCCGCCCAAGGCGTCGAATCGCTGAAGGAAGCCGGCGGCCAGGCGCGGGATGGCATGAAGCAACTGGCCGATTCCAGCCTGTTGCGCCTGAAGAACTGGGATATTTCGGACGAGCAGGTCAAGGCCTTGGCCAAGTCCGGCGAAGCGCGGCGCACGCTGACTTTCCGCTCGCCGGTTTCCGGCATCGTCACCGAGAAGAAGGCGCTACAAGGCATGCGTTTCATGCCAGGCGAGGCGCTTTACCAAGTGGCTGACCTGTCGGCCGTCTGGGTGGTCGCCGACGTATTTGAGCAGGACATCGGCCAGGTCAGGACGGGGGCCAAGGCCAAGGTCAGGATCAACGCCTACCCGGACAAGACCTTCGAAGGCACGATCAGCTATGTCTATCCGACACTGAATGCGCAGACCCGTACCGTGCCGGTGCGCGTCGAACTGGCCAATCCGGGGCTGCTGCTCAAGCCGTCGATGTTCGCCCAGGTCGAACTGCCGGTGGGCACCAAAGGCCAGGTGGTCACGGTACCGACTTCCGCCGTCATCGACAGTGGTGCCCGCCAGATTGTGCTGATCCAGCAGGGCGAAGGACGCTTCGAGCCACGCGAAATCAAGCTCGGTGGCCGCAGCGACAATCATGTCGAAGTGCTGGAGGGAGTTAAAGATGGCGAGCAGGTGGTGGTCGCCGCCAACTTCCTGATCGATGCCGAGAGCAACCTCAAGGCAGCGGTCGGCGGTTTCGGCCACGCCGCCCATGGTGCCGCTCCAAAAGACGGGCAAGAGGCAGCACCCGGAAAGCCAGCCGCCAAAGGAGCCAGCCACCAGGCCGAAGGCACGGTGGATGGCGTCGACGCGGCAGCCGGCACGATCAGCCTCAATCACGGCCCGGTTGCCAGCCTCAAATGGCCGGCCATGACCATGGAGTTCACGGTCGCCAACCAATCGCTGCTGCGAGGGCTGAAACCGGGAGCCAAAGTCGCCGTCGAGTTCGTCGAGCGGCAGCCCGGCGAATGGGTGATTACGGCCGTCAAGCCGCTGCCAGCAAACCAGGGAGCCGGCACGCCGGCCGCCGGGGCCAACCCGCACGCCGGTCACTGACCGAGAGCCACGGAGAGTCACCCCATGTTGGCCAATATTATCGAATGGTCGGGCCGGAACCGCTTCCTGGTCCTGCTCGCCACCCTGTTCATCACCATCGCGGGCATTTATGCCGTATTGCGCACGCCGATCGATGCCTTGCCTGACCTCTCGGACGTGCAGGTCATCGTCTATACCGAATATCCCGGCCAGGCGCCGCAGGTCGTCGAGGATCAGGTCACCTATCCGCTCACCACGGCCATGTTGTCGGTGCCGAAATCAAAGGTGGTGCGCGGCTTTTCGTTCTTCGGCGCCTCCTTCGTGTACATCATTTTCGAGGATGGCACCGACATCTACTGGGCGCGCTCGCGCGTCCTTGAATATCTGAATTTCGCCTCCAGCCGCATGCCGAAGGGCGTCACGCCGTCGCTTGGACCGGACGCCACCGGCGTCGGCTGGGTTTACCAGTATGCGTTGCTCGCCAAAGACAAGACGCTGGCCGAACTGCGCACCATCCAGGACTGGTACGTCCGCTATCAACTGACCAAGGCCCATGGCGTCGCCGAAGTGGCTTCGATCGGCGGCTTCGTGCAGACCTATCAGGTCACGGTCGACCCGGTCAAGCTGCGTTCCTACGGCATCCCGCTGATGAAGGTGGCGCAGGTGATCCGCGACTCGAACCGCGATGTCGGCGGACGCGTCGTCGAGATGGCAGAAACCGAGTACATGGTGCGCGGCAAGGGCTACTTGCGCGGCAAGAGCGACCTCGAAACGCTGGTCCTCAAAAGCGACAAGGGCACGCCAGTGCTGATCCGCGACATCGCACGCGTCGAACTGACGCCCGACGAACGGCGTGGCCTGACCGAACTCAACGGTGAAGGCGAAGTCGTGTCGGGTATTGCCATGGCGCGCTACGGCGCTAACGCGCTAGAAGTCATCCACAATCTAAAAATCCGGATAGCCGAAATTGGTCCCGGCTTGCCTGAGGGAGTCACGGTGCAGACGGTGTACGACCGTTCTGAACTGATACACCGCGCCATCGACACGCTGAAACGGACGCTGATTGAGGAGGCAATCATCGTCGCGCTGGTCTGCATCGTCTTCCTGATGCACGTGCGCAGCGCCCTGGTCGCCATCCTGATGTTGCCGGTCGGCGTGCTGATCGCTTTCATCGCCATGCGCTCGCTGGGCATGAATTCCAATCTGATGAGCCTGGGCGGTATCGCCATCGCCATCGGCGCCATGATCGACGCCGCCATCGTGATGATCGAGAACGCCCACAAGCACCTGGAACGCCTGCCCGAGGAGCACACCAAGGCCGAGCGTGCCGACGCCATGCTCGCCGCCTGCAAGGAAGTTGGCCCGGCGCTGTTCTTCTCGTTGCTCATCATCACGGTTTCCTTCCTCCCGGTGTTCGCGCTGGAAGGCCAGGAGGGGCGGCTGTTCTCGCCGCTGGCCTTCACCAAGACGTTCTCGATGGCCGGTGCCGCGCTGCTTTCGGTGACGCTGGTGCCGGTCCTGATGATGCTGTTCATCCAAGGCAAGGTCATGCCGGAAGCGAAGAATCCGGTGAATCGCTTCCTGATCTGGGTCTATCGGCCGATCATCGCCGGCGTCATGCGCTGGAAGAAAATGACCATCGTTGCTGCCGTCGTCGCCTTGGTGGCCTCGATCTACCCGGCCTCTCAACTCGGCTCGGAGTTCATGCCGACGCTCAACGAGGGTACGCTGCTCTACATGCCTGCGTCGCTGCCCGGCATGTCAATCACCAAAGCCGCCGAGTTGATGCAGACGCAGAACAAGATCATCAAGAGTTTCCCCGAGGTCGCTTCGGTCTATGGCAAGGCCGGTCGCGCCAATACGGCGACCGATCCGGCGCCGACCGAGATGTTCGAGACGGTGATCAACCTGAAGCCAGAATCCGAATGGCGCCCGGGCCTGACCACCGACAAGTTGATTGCCGAACTCGACAAGGCCCTGCAATTCCCAGGCGTCGCCAACGCCTGGACGATGCCGATCAAGGCGCGCATCGACATGCTGTCCACCGGCATTCGCACGCCGATCGGCATCAAGGTCTTCGGCAAGGATCTCGGTGAGATGGAAAAAGTGGCCAAGGAAATCGAGGCCGTGGTCAAAGCCGTGCCCGGCACGACCAGTGCCTTCGCCGAGCGCATCACCGGCGGCTTCTATCTCAATATCGAACCGGACCGCGAGCAACTGGCGCGCTACGGCCTGGCCATCGGCGATTTGCAGGATGTGATCGGCACGGCGCTGGGCGGCGAGATGGTGACAACCACGGTCGAGGGACGGGAACGTTTCGGCGTCACCATCCGCTATCCGCGCGAACTACGCTCCGATCCGCAGCAGATTGCCCGCGAGGTGCTGATCCCGACCATGGACGGGGCGATGATTCCGCTCGGGCAATTGGCCAAGGTTGTCGTCGCCAAGGGAGCGCCCAGCATCCGCACCGAAAACGCCTTGCTCTCTGCCTATATTTATGTCGACATCAGGGACCGCGACATTGGCAGCTACGTGGCCGACGCCAAGAAGGCGGTCGCCGAACAGGTCAAGTTCCCGGCCGGCTACTACGTGACCTGGAGCGGCCAGTTCGAATACATGGAACGGGCCATCGAGAAAATGAAGATCGTCATCCCGGTGACACTGCTTTCGATCTTCCTGCTGCTCTACCTCAATTTCAAGCGCATTACCGAAACGCTGATCGTCATGCTCTCGGTGCCCTTCGCGCTGGTCGGCGGCATTTGGCTGATGTGGTGGCTCGGCTACAACCTGTCGGTCGCCGTGGCGGTCGGTTTCATCGCGCTGGCCGGCGTTGCGGCCGAGACCGGCGTCATCATGCTGATCTATCTCGATCATGCTTGGGAGGAACTCAAGGCCAAGCGGCGCGCCGAGGGCCAGGTACCTGGCCTGGCCGATCTCTACGAGGCGATCATGGAAGGCGCCGTCGAACGGGTGCGGCCGAAAATGATGACGGTGGTGGCGATCATGGCCGGCCTGCTGCCCATCATGTGGGGTACCGGCACAGGCTCGGAAGTAATGAGCCGCATCGCGGCGCCGATGGTCGGCGGCATGATTTCTTCGACGGTCCTGACCCTCGCGGTGATTCCGGCAATCTACGCGCTGGTTAAACAATGGCGCCTGAATCGGGGTGTCGAGTAATGAATCTTATCAACGCAAGGAGAACGTGATGTCGAAGAAGCTCTTGGTGGTTGCTGTGACGGTAGTCGGACTGTTGCTGGGCGGGTGTGCCAGTAGTGAATATGCGGGCGGCTCCGGAAACGACTCGCACGCCGGTCATTCCCACTAATCGGTTCCCATGCTTGGTACCAGAGCTGCCAAGCAAGGCACCACCAGCCAGCCGCTCATTTTCTGTTCTACCGTTCCACCCGGTGTCAATCAAGAACATGGAGTCAGCTCATGAAAGCAGAATCTGAACATCATCACCCCGAGCCGTGGTATCGATCTCGTGGCGCGGTCGTCGCTGCCATGATCGCGGTCATCCTGGGGTTCTTCATCGTTCGCGAGCATTGGGAACATCTAGCCGGACGGTGGATTTATTTGCTCCTACTGCTCTGTCCGTTGATGCACTTCTTTGGTCACGGCGGACATGGCGGTCACGGCAAGGAAAAAGGCAGCGATGAACAAAATTCGTAGACGACAGTTCGCCGTGGGGTTGATCGCGTTGTTCAGTCTGTCGGTGCAAGCCCAAAGCTGGCAGGTGCCCAAACCCAGTCCAGGCCTGATGCCCAATCCGGCAGCCGGCAAGACACTATTCGCGAAACATTGCGCGGCCTGTCACGGTACGGAATTGAAAGGTTCGGACAAGGGACCGCCTCTCCTGCACCGCATCTACGAGCCCTCGCACCATGCCGATGCCGCTTTCCAACTCGCCGCCAAGAACGGCGTGCGCGCCCATCACTGGAAATTCGGCGATATGGCGCCGGTGCCGCAGGTAACACCCGACGACGTGGCACACATCACGGCCTATGTGCGCAGCGAACAGCGCAAGGTTGGTATCGACTAAATAGAAAGTAGTCATGAGGCAAAATCTGGCTGGAGCCTGTGCAACTTTAGCAAGATCCCTTTTGCGGTCGGCTTTCTCTCCTGCGCGACTGTTGCTGATGGCCTTGCTGCAAAGCAGGGCCAATTTTTTCTAAATTGGCCCACGGGGCATGCTGGATCAACTTTGAGCGAATTGCATAGTTGTGATTTTTTGATTAAAGGGAAGTAGCCATGACCAGCGAACACTCAGGGCAACATCACGACCATGCTCATCATCACAGCCATTCGTCGTCGGTTTTGAAATCCATGTCGAGCAACGTTATCGATCCCGTCTGCGGCATGACCGTCAAGCCGGATTCGGACCATGCGACGGATCTGGATGGCATCCATTACCGTTTCTGCAGTGCCAAATGCAAGTCAAAATTCGATGCCGAACCGGCGCGCTACCTGGCGCCCGAGCCTGAAGAGGCCGCCGTTCCGGGCGCCGAGTACACCTGCCCGATGCATCCGGAAATCCGGCAGATCGGCCCCGGCACCTGCCCCAAGTGCGGCATGGCGCTCGAACCGCTGCTACCCGATTTAGACAAGGACGAGGACAACACCGAGTACCTGGACTTCCGCCGCCGCTTCTGGGGCAGCCTGCCGCTGACCGTGGTCGTGGTCGTGCTGGCGATGGTCGGGCACCGGCTGGAAGGTCTATCGCCAGCGGCCCGCACTTGGGGCGAACTGCTGTTCAGCCTGCCCATCGTGCTCTGGGCCGGCGCGCCGTTCTTCGTGCGGGGCTGGCAGTCGCTTGTCCAGCGCAGTCCTAACATGTGGACGCTGATCAGCCTCGGCACCGGTGCGGCATTCGCTTACAGCGTCGTGGCGGCGCTAGCGCCTGGCCTGTTTCCACCTTCCTTCATTGCCCACGGCCGGATCGGCGTTTATTTTGAGGCGGCAGCGGTCATCATCTCGCTGACCCTGCTCGGCCAAATGCTTGAACTGCGCGCCCGTTCGCAAACCACGGCCGCCATCAAGTCGCTGCTCGGTCTTTCCCCGAAGACGGCCCGCCGCATCAACCCGGACGGCATAGAGGAGGATGTGCCGCTGACTCATGTCCATGTCGGCCACATGCTGCGCGTTCGTCCTGGCGAGAAGGTGCCGGTAGACGGCGCAGTGATCGAAGGTTCGAGCGCTGTCGATGAGGCGATGCTCACCGGCGAGCCGCTGCCTGTAACGAAACGCCCCGGCGACCAGGTGATCGGTGCCACCATGAACACCGCCGGCAGCCTGGTCATCCGTGCCGAGAAGGTCGGCGCCCAGACCATGCTCGCCCAGATCGTCCAGATGGTCGCCCAGGCCCAGCGCTCGAAGGCGCCGTTGCAGCGGCTGGCCGACGTCGTCGCCGGCTATTTCGTGATCGCGGTGGTCGCCATCGCGCTCGTCAGTTTCTTCGCCTGGGGCTTTTTCGGCGGCGAGCAGGGCTGGGTCTTCGGCCTGATCAACGGCGTCTCGGTGCTGATCATCGCCTGCCCCTGCGCCCTCGGGCTGGCGACGCCGATGTCGATCATGGTCGCCACCGGCAAGGCAGCGACCCAGGGCATCCTGTTCCGCGACGCGGCGGCCATCGAGCGGCTGCGCGAGGTGGACACGCTGATTGTCGACAAGACCGGCACGCTGACCGAAGGGCGGCCGGCCTTCGAACGCGTGCTAGCTGCACCCGGCATCGCCGAGGACGAAGTGTTGCGCCTGGCGGCCAGCCTTGACCAGGGCAGCGAGCATCCGCTGGCCGACGCCATCGTCCGCGCCGCCCGGGAACGCGGGCTGGCCCTCGACAAGGCCGAGCAGTTCGAATCGGCCAGCGGCATCGGCGTACGCGGAACGGTCGGCGGCCAGCGCCTGGCCCTCGGCAATGGGGCGCTGATGGCCGAGGACGGCATCGATATCGACGCCCTTGGCAAGGAAGCGGAAACCCTGCGCCAAAGCGGGGCCAGCGTCATGCATCTGGCGGCCGACGGCCGCCTGCTCGGTTTGCTGGCGGTCGCCGACCCAATCAAGGCGAGCACCCAGGAAGCCC
>JAFLDQ010000168.1 GCA_017302355.1 Dechloromonas sp. | reverse complement strand
ACATCGCGCGCCTGTCAGGCGCCGGCGCCACCGAAGTCGTTCCCGAGACGCTCGAAGCCAGCCTGATGCTGGCATCGCACGCGCTCGTCCTGCTCGGCATCCCGCTCAAGCGCGTGCTCAAGCGCATTCGCCAGACACGGTCGCAACGCTACAGCCTGTTGCGCGGCTTCTACCGCGGCAGTTCCGACCGTGACGACGACGAGGAAACCCAGCCCCGCCTGCACTCGGTATGGATGACCCCGGGCGCGGCAGCGATCGGCATGACGCTGGATCAGGTCGACCTCGAGCGATTCGGCTGCGAAGTCAGCGCCATCCGCCGCCGCGGCATCCGCGCCGTCGAGCCGGATCCGCAGACCCGACTGGAGGAAGGCGACGTCGTCGTCGTTCTCGGCGACCCGGAAGCGGTCACCGCCGCCGAGGAACGGCTGCTCCATAAATGAAAAAGCCCGCCGAGGCGGGCTTTGAATTAGCAAACCCTTATGATCAAAAAGACGAACACACAATATAGGTGTTGCCGTCGACGATCGACGTTGTCGCCGCTCCAGTCAGTGCAGTTCCCGTGTAAGGCCCGGCGGCAACGCGAACGGAACCTGTTGCGGTATTGCCATCATCCATCGTGACATCTATTTGTTTGGCAAATCTGCCTTGAACCCCCTCGGAGCAGACAAAATAAGACCCGCTCATTCCTGTAATGGGCGCCGTACTTTGGACACCGATCCGTCCACCATCGGCATTGGTCGGCATATCGCTGGCGGGAGTTGTAAAGCCCGTAGCTCCCGATGCCAGATTGGCCAACCTCACCTGCTGCCAAAATGCAACGGTTTCGTCTGTTCCAGTTGAGGAATTGTAGTTGCCTTCGATCCGACCATTCCCCTGCGTCGTGTTGGTTACCGCCAGCAAGGTAACACCAGCAGCAGTAGCCGCGCTTCCAAGATGCGTCGTTACATTCGCATCGTCACCGGGCAATGCCTTGAACTTGTCCTGATAACCATAAATGAACAAAGGCATGGTTTTGAAGTCGTTGATAAAGTTCTTGACCTTGGCGCTGTTGATCAATTCCTGACCCTTCAGCACGCCGCCGAGCAACAGGCCGATGATGACCAGTACGATGGCGATTTCGACGAGGGTGAAACCGCCTTGACCGTTTTTCATTTTTTTCTCCACATGAGTCTCTATGTAATTCGTAAAGCAAGCTATGTGCCAGCATGAATTCGCCCTCGGATTGCGATTCCAGCGCCTGATATTTCCGTTTACCCTGTCGAAAACTGGACAGTTGTTGAAAACATGAACACCGAAATCTCGAGCGCCGTTCCCTGGTGGTCGCGCCGGCCGCACTTCCTGCTGGCGGGGCATCTCCTGCTGCTCCATGCGCTGGCCTTTGGCGGGTGGCGACTCCCGGCAGTCCGTATCCTGTGGTTCGTCGCCTTCGGCCTGTTCCTGCTCTGGCAGCCGTTCGTCGCCGGCGAGCGGCGGATGAGCCGGCGTCAGGGCGCCGTTGTGCTGGCCGCCGCGCTGGCCTCGACCTGGCTGCTCAGCCCCTGGCTGATGCTGATCTGGTGCGGCGCGCTGGCGGCGGTGATCGGCGGGCGCGTGCTATGGACCGGTGACCGCCTCGAGCGCGCCGGCTATCTCTTCGCCTTCGGCTATCTCGTCTGCCTGACCATTTTCGGCGTCGTTCCCGAAATTTCGCCGTCCGCCGTCCTCGATCCCTTGCCCAGGGATGCGATCGCTCGCTACATGCCGTTCCTGCTCGCCGCCCTCATTGCCTTTCCCGCGCACCCGCAGCGCCGCCGCGCCGGCGACGCGTTCGACCTTTTCTACGGGATGCTGGTGTTTCTCGCGCTCGCCGTCTTCGTGCTCGGCGCACTGGCGGTCACCTTCGTCTCCGGCGTCAGCTATGTCGAAGCGCTGGCGCAGACCTCGCTGGCGATCGCCGCCGCCCTGCTCGTGCTGGCCTGGGCGTGGAATCCGCGCGGCGGGTTTTCCGGGATTGGCTCGGCCCTCTCGCGCTACCTGCTCTCGGTCGGCCTGCCGCTGGAACAATGGCTGATCCAGCTTGCCGAAACCAGCGAGCGCGAAAGCCACCCGGTGCGTTTCCTGGCGGCCATCACCGAACAACTGCAGCGCATCCCCTGGGTGGTCGGCTGTCGCTGGCAAGCGGGCTCCGAGTCCGGCAGATTCGGCGGGACATCGCCGCACACGCAGGAATATCGCCGCGACGGCGTCCTGCTCGCCGTGTGTTTCCGCCATGTTCCTTCGCCGGCCATGCGCTGGCATGTGGAATGGCTGCTGCGCCTGGCCACCGAGTTCTACCTGGTGAAGTTCCAGACTCACGAATTGCAGCGCATGAGCTATCTGCAGGCGGTCTATGAAACCGGCGCGCGCGTGACCCATGACGTCAAGAATCTGCTGCAGTCACTGCAAACCCTGTGCTATGCGGCGGCGCAGCCAGGCGACCCGGAAGCCGTGGCACGACTGCTGGCCCGCCAGTTGCCGCAGATTGCCGAGCGCCTGAAGTCGACGCTCGACAAGCTGCAGCGCCCGCGGGCCGATGACAACCGCAACACCTCCGCCGCGGAGTGGTGGGCGCGGCTGCGGGATCGCCACAGCGGCGACGCCATCGAGTGGAATGCCCCGGCCGGAGAGGCGGAGGTGCCGAGCGCGCTGTTCGACAGCATCGCCGAGAACCTGCTGCAGAACGCATTGACCAAGCGCCAGCACGAAGGCGGAATCGAAATCTCGGCAAAATTGACCGTCGACCGCAACAGCCCCATGCTCACCGTGCGCGACACCGGGCAGGCGATCGCCGCGTCGGTGGCCGACTCGTTGTTCCGGACGCCGGTCCAGTCCGCGCACGGACTGGGGATCGGTCTCTACCATGCGGCGAGACAGGCCGACGAGACCGGCTACCGGCTGAATCTTGCCGAGAACCGTCCGGGATCGGTCGTCTTCACGCTGGCGCCACGGACCTGACCGCCGCAGTCGCCCGGGGCTGGCCCGACAAGGGACCGGCCAGCCGGTATACGGGCGTGTTGCCCTTGCCCTTGAGGTGGATGATCTGCGGTTCGCCGAACTCGAAGCGATCGGCCAGGCGCCGCCAGGTCGTTTCGTCGACATGCACCATGCCCGGCACGCCTTCGCTGGTGATGCGGCTGGCCAGATTGACGGTATCGCCCCAGACGTCGTAGATGAACTTCTTCTTGCCGACCACCCCGGCGACCACCGGCCCGGTCCCGATGCCGATCCGCACTTCCAGATGCAGGCTATTGACCTCGAAGTCGGTACGCAACAGGTCACGCATGGCCAGCGCCAGTTCGGCGATCGCCCGCGTGTAGTTGGCTTCCTCGTTGTTCAGGCCGCCGGCGACCATGTAGGCGTCGCCGATGGTCTTGATCTTCTCGATGCCGAACTTCTCGGCCAGTTCGTCGAACGAGAAGAAGATGCGGTTCAGCATGGCGAAGACTTCCTGCGGCGACATGCCTTCGGCGATTCTGGTGAAGTTGACGATGTCGACGAACATCACGCTGACATCGGCAAAACCGTCGGCGATGGTCTGCTTGTCGTATTTCAGCCGCTCGGCGATGGGTCCGGGCAGGATGTTGAGCAGCAGGCGCTCGGAGCGGTCCTGTTCATCCTGCAGAAGGCGGTGGGTTTCCTCGAGGCTGGCCTGCGCCTTGGCCTTTTCCTGCGTCGAGTAACGCAGCAGCAGATAGACGATGGTCGACACCGCGGCGAAGTTCAGCGCAAAGAAGAACACGCTGACCCGAATCGGCACCTTCGGCCCGCTCGTAACCACGCTGTCGGCAAGGAAGTAGTCGAAGAACCCGGAGAGCGCCGTCAGGAAGATGTAGGCGAAGAACCATGCCGCCGACTCGCGCACGCCGAAGAACAGGACGGCGCCGATCGGGGCGAGCAAGCCCCACAGGCTGATGCCGCTGGCCGTGATGAAGTTGCCGATGCTCCACTGCACGACGAAGGGCATGAACAGGAATAGCGCCAGTTGCGAGTAGCGGAAGAAATTGAAATTGCCGGTCCTGAGGAAGAAGACCAGGTTGGAAACCAGCAGCAACTGGAAGACGAATGGCGCCGTCGACGAGAACTTCGGACCCATCTGCCAGTAGAGCAGGAGCCACAGCATCGATCCCAGCGAGACGAGGCCGGTGGCAAAGATCAGCAGCGACTTCTTCAGGCGCGTCTCGGCATCGTCCTCCGGATTGAATCCGGCGGTACTCAGTTTGAACAGGCTGGATTTGGACTGGCTCATGGGATCCCTGCCGTCGAGGCGACGGCCGTTGTTGAGTTTGGCAGGCGAACCCGATGCCGTCAATAAGCCGGCAACATATTCGCCGCGCGATCCTCAGGCAAACAGACGCGCCAGTTCCTTCCCGGGCGACGACGCCCGCATGAAAGCCTCGCCGACCAGGAAGGCGTGAACCCCGCCGGCGCGCATCAGCGCGACATCTTCCGGTGTCAGGATGCCGCTTTCGGCGACCACGATGCGGTCGGCCGGAATGCGCGGCAGCAGGTCGAGCGTCGTCCGCAGCGTGACCTCGAAAGTGCGCAGGTTACGGTTGTTGATGCCGAGCAGCGGCGTCTTCAGCTGCAGCGCCGCATCGAGTTCCTCGCCGTTGTGCACCTCGACCAGCACCGCCATGCCGTAGGCGTGGGCCTGCGCTTCCAGCGCCTGCATTTCGGCGAGCGACAGGCTGGCGGCGATGAGCAGGATGCAGTCGGCGCCCATCGCCCGCGCTTCGGCGACCTGGTAGGCGTCGACCATGAAGTCCTTGCGCAGCACCGGCAGTTCGCAGGCGGCGCGGGCCGCCTGCAGGTACTCCGGGCAGCCCTGGAAATACTGGCGGTCGGTCAGCACCGACAGGCAGGCGGCGCCGTGCGCGGCATAGCTGCGGGCGATGTCGGCCGGCCGGAAATCGGGGCGGATGACGCCCTTCGACGGGCTGGCCTTCTTGATTTCGGCGATCACGGCGGGTTGACCGCAAGCGATCCTGCTGCGGATGGCGCCGACGAAATCGCGCGGCGCCGGTTGCGCCGCAGCCTCCGCCTCGACCGCAACGAGCGGCCTGACCGCCAGCGCGGCAGCGATCTCCTCGCGCTTGGTGGCGACGATCCGTTCGAGAATATCGGCCATTATTTCGCCAGCCGCTGCGTGCATTCGACGAATTGCGCCAGTTTGGCGCGCGCCGCGCCGCTGGCGATCGCCTCGCACGCCTTGGCGATACCGTCGCCGATGCTGTCGGCGACATTGGCGACGTAGAGCGCCGCGCCGGCGTTCAGGCAGACAATCTCGCGCGCCGCGCCCGGCTGGTTGTCGAGGGCGCCGAGCATCGTCGCCTTCGACTCCTCGGCGCTGGCGACGCGCAGATTCCTGAGCGACATCATCTGCAGGCCGAAATCCTCCGGATGCACCTCGTATTCACGGACCTCGCCATCCCTCAGCTCGCCGACCAGCGTCGCCGCGCCGAGCGAGATTTCGTCGAGGTTGTCCTTGCCGTGCACGACCAGCACGCGCTCGGCGCCCAGACGCTGCATGACGCGCACCTGGATGCCGACGAGGTCGGGATGGAAGACGCCCATCAGCGTGTTCGGCGCACTCGCCGGGTTGGTCAGCGGCCCGAGGATGTTGAACAGGGTGCGCACACCCATTTCGCGGCGCACCGGCGCGACGTGCTTCATCGCGCTGTGATGGCTGGGCGCGAACATGAAGCCGATGCCGGTCTCGGCGATGCAGGCGGCGACCTGTTCCGGCGACAGCATGATGTTGGCGCCGAGCGCTTCCAGCACGTCGGCGCTGCCCGAACTGGACGACACGCTGCGCCCGCCGTGCTTGGCCACCTTGGCGCCGGCCGCCGCGGCGACGAAGATCGACGTGGTCGAGATATTGAAGCTGTGCGCCGAATCGCCGCCGGTGCCGACGATGTCGACGAAGCGGTTGTCGTAAGGCACATCCACCTTGGTGGACAGCTCGCGCATGACGCTGGCCGCGGCGGCGATCTCGCCGATGGTCTCCTTCTTGACGCGCAGCCCGGTGATGATGGCGGCGATCATGACCGGCGAGACTTCGCCGCTCATGATCTGGCGCATCAGGGAAACCATTTCGTCATGGAAAATCTCGCGGTGTTCGATCACGCGCTGGAGGGCGGCTTGCGGAGTCATTGCTTGTGTTCGTCCAGGAAATTCTTGAGCAGGTCATGACCGCATTCGGTCAGGATCGACTCGGGGTGAAACTGCACGCCCTCGACGGCCAGCGTCTTGTGGCGGACGCCCATGATTTCCCCGTCGTCGGTCCACGCGGTGATGTCGAGGCAGTCGGGCAGCGTCTCGCGCTCGATGGCCAGCGAGTGGTAGCGGGTGCAGGTCAGCGGGTTGGGCAGGCCCCTGAAAACGCCCGCGTTTTTGTGGTGGACCGCGGACACCTTGCCGTGCATCAGCTGCTTGGCATGGACGATGCGGCCGCCAAAGGCCTCGCCGATGGCCTGGTGGCCGAGGCAAACGCCGAGCAGCGGAATCTTGCCGGAAGACTCGCGGATCGCCGCCAGCGAGATGCCGGCCTGCGCCGGCGCGCAGGGACCTGGGGAAATCACCAGATAACCGGGCTTGAGGCGGCCGATCCCGGCGACGCTGATGGCATCGTTGCGAAAGACCCGCACCTCCTGCCCCAGCTCGCCGAAGTACTGGACGAGGTTGTAGGTGAAGCTGTCGTAATTGTCGATCATCAAAAGCATTTCAGGGCCATCTCCTTGATTATATTAGCCCCTGTTGCCACTTGCTGGAAATATTATCCGGTAACTTATCCGGTTTTTCTATCGCTACCCCTTGAATTAGGTCGGCGAGGGGATACAAAGTCGACTACATCTTATGCATTATCTCCATTGTGGCAGAGCCCATCAACAAATCACCATCCTGAATCCGTGTTCGTAAAAGATCAAACCTCTCCTGCGGCTGCAAGCAAGCGGATGATTTTCTTGCTGGCCAGCCCAATTCTGTGTACCGAACCTACGGTCGTCAGTCGATTTTTATCCGTTTCGGCCGCAAAAAGTCGGCGCCGGGGGGAGGCGTTACGTCATTGTCACGCTCCAAGGCGAGCCACCACCTTCCTCGTACGAAGAATCTGCCAGTCGGGTTGATCGCATCCGGGTTGCCGTCATGGCGACGCTGCCCGCAACAATCGGTCTTGCAACGCCACAAATACCTTGACGTGATCGGCAAAGTTGCGGCCAAAGTCGAGTACCAGACGGCGGGCATGTTCGACGAACTTCG
>JAFLDQ010000167.1 GCA_017302355.1 Dechloromonas sp. | reverse complement strand
TGGGGACTTCGTTCTTGAAGGTCTCCTTGTCGATGACGTGGCCCAACTCCGCTGATTCGAACATCGCTCACCCTCCCCTGAAATCGCCCCAAAGCGCCTGCATCGCCGCCAGTGCGGCAAGGCCCGCCGTTTCGGTACGCAGGGTCCGCGGCCCCATGCGCACAGGTTGAAATCCGGCCTGGCGCGCGGCAACGATTTCCTGCGGAGCAAGCCCGCCCTCGGCGCCGATCAGCAGTTCCACGCGTTTCGCCGGCGGCAGATCGGCGAGCGACTGCTCGGCATCGGGCGCGAGCATGAGGCGCAGCGCCCCGCCGGACGGCCGGGCCAGCCAGATCTCCAGCTTCTCCACGGGCGCCACCTGCGGCACCTGATTGCGCCCGCATTGCTCGCAGGACGCGGCCGCCACCCCCTGCCAGTGCGCCACCCGCCGCGCCGCCCGCTCCCCGGCCAGGCGCGTGACGCTGCGCCGGCTGTCCACCGGGACGATGTGCGAAACGCCCAGTTCGACCGCCTTCTGTACCGTGTAATCCATCTTTTCGCCGGACTGTACGGCCTGGACCAGCGTCACCAGCAACCCCGACTCGCGCTCGACATCGCGCCATGCCCCCAGCGCCGCAACCACGCGATCCTTCTCGATGCGCTCGATGCGCGCCTCATACTCGCCGGCACGACCGTCGAAAAGGACCACCGGCGCCCCCGGCGGGAGTCGCAGGACACGTACCGCGTGGCGCGCCACAGGCTCCGGCAGGTCGATGCGGGCGCCCGGGGCAAGCACCTCCCGGCAGTAGAAACGCGGCTGATTCATGGGGTGGTATTATCGGCGAAATAGAAGACCGGGGGAAAACAGATGGCTGCCTTGAATCCGCCCGCCTGCGCCTTCGGGCTTCCGGCGATTCCGTTCGACCTGCCCGGCACCGACGGCAGGCGCCACACGCTGACCGGTTGCCGGGGAGCGAACGGTCTGCTGGTCATGTTCATCTGCAACCACTGTCCCTTCGTCAAGGCGGTCATCGACCGCATCGTCCGCGATTGCCGGGAGCTGGCCGTCCTGGGCGTCGGCAGCGTGGCGATCATGAGCAACGATGCCTCCGCCTATCCGGAGGACTCATTCACGAACATGGCGCTGCTGGCCAGACAACTGGACTTTCCCTTTCCCTACCTGCATGACGAAACGCAGTCCGTGGCCCGCGCCTACGGCGCCGTGTGCACGCCCGATTTCTTCGGCTACAACAGCCAGCTCGAGCTTCAGTACCGGGGCCGCCTCGATGCCTCGGGGCGCAATGCAAATCCTCCCGAGGCGCCGCGGGAACTCTTTGCCGCGATGCGCCAGATCGCCGCTACCGGGCACGGTCCGCAGGTGCAGACGCCGTCGATCGGTTGCTCGATCAAATGGCGCGAGACCTGACCCCGGGACGCAGCAAGCCCGGATCGCGCCAGCCGACCGCCTGGCAGGGCGGCTGAGCTACGGCGCCGGTTTGCCCAGCGCGTGCGCCTCCAGCCGGTCGAGCGCATATCCCGCCAGCAGGCCGGCCAAGCGGTTGCCGAGGCGGATGGCGAAATAGACGCCGTCAACGACATGCAGATGCGCCTCCTCGATGGCGCGGACAGGCAGCGCAATCGGCGTCACCAAAGCAAGCACTGCGTAAGGCTTGCGCGTCATTACCCGCTGCACTTCGCCGATGCGCGCTGTCGCCGCATCCACCGCTTCTTCGACAAGTTCCTTGGCGCCGCGAATCTGGCGCACGGTCTCGAGTTCCATGCCAACTCCTTTCAGGCGCTCGCGCACCAGGTTCTGATCTGGTCATAGACGGCTTCGTCGTGCGCCAGATCCATATGTCCCACGCCCGGAAACAGGCGTACGTTGTCACCGGCTCTTGGCGGTTGCACCAGGCCATCGCCGAACAGCCTCGCGGCGAGGTGCCCGGGGTCGTCGGTCACCGTGCCGGCAATCAGGTAATGCTGCGCGCTCGCCAGCCATGGCACGGCGCCGATCAGGTCATCGGCATCGACCGTCGTGCCATTGCGCAGATCCTTGACCCCCTGACTGCGCTGGCCGGCGACATCGCCGACGAGCGCCGTGACCGGATGCGGCACGGCCCGCAATACGGAGGTCATCAGGTGCGCCACCTTTTCCAGCATCGCGCCTTCGTGCGGCGTGCCGAGGTAGAAAGCCCTGCTGACCAGGCGCACCCACGGCGCATCGCGCTCGACACCATAATGACAGGCGCCCCGGAGCACCAGTCCGCCCATGCTGTGACCGATCAGGACGATCTCGTCGACCGGCTCGGGATAGGCAAGCAGCAACTTCTCGAGCAGCGTGTCCAGCGACTTGCCGTTGTACGGAATCGGCAAGCCGGTGTTGTAGCGCAGGAAAAGGGGCGTGTAGCCAAGGTCGTCACGCAATGCGCTGCCGTAGGAACGCGCCGGATCGGCGGGATAGTTCCAGACGCCCTCGTGACAGCACAGGCCGTGCAGCAGCACGCACAGCTTGCGCGTCGGCGTGTGCAACTCGGCGCGCAGGCTGTCCGGCATCAGAGGCAGGGGCTTGCCGCCCCCGTAGAAGGCCATATCGATCGCCAGTCCATTGTCGCGCCGGGCCAGGTAGTCGCCGACGCAGCCATTGAGGATGCTGGTCGCGGTGGCGCTCCACCCCGGAAATCCAGAAACCATTCCTTCATCCTCGCTCATGCGCCAATCTCCCGTTCCGGCAAGCGCCCGGTAGCGTCAAGCCTACCCGCGAATCAACGGCTTGAACAGTGGCAAGCCGCCTGCCACGAGGGCCGGCCGCCGCGCAGGGCGCTGTCGGTGACCGCAGCGGCCGCAGGTCGGAGACCTCGCGGACGAAGATCGCCCGAATTGCCGGGCGGGCTATCCAGAATCCCTCGTTGTGGACGATAATCATATCTTTTTCCGGCCGCCTCGCCTTGCGTTGGCAGGCGCGCGAGGGATTATCGACATGAGCTCACAACCCTCCCAGCAGTCGCAGTTTTTCGCCCCCATCACCAGCGCCATCCGCGCCCTCGCGATGGATGCCGTGCAGCAGGCCAACTCCGGCCATCCCGGGGCGCCGATGGGAATGGCCGAGATCGCCGAGGTGTTGTGGCGCCGGCATCTGCGCCACAACCCGGCCAACCCGCAGTGGCCGGACCGTGATCGCTTCGTCCTGTCGAACGGCCATGGTTCGATGCTCCTGTACGCCCTCCTCCACCTGACCGGCTACGACCTGACGATCGACGACCTGAAGAACTTCCGCCAGCTCCACGCGAAGACTGCCGGGCACCCGGAACATGGCATCACCGTCGGCGTCGAGACGACCACCGGCCCGCTCGGCCAGGGCATCGCCAACGCGGTCGGCATGGCGCTGGCCGAGAAGGTGCTGGCCGCCGAGTTCAACCGTCCCGGCCACGAGATCGTCGATCACCACACCTACGCATTTCTCGGTGACGGCTGCCTGATGGAAGGCGTCTCGCACGAGGCCTGCTCGCTCGCCGGCACCCTTGGTCTGGGCAAGCTGACCGCCTTCTGGGACGACAATGGCATCTCCATCGACGGCCATGTCGAAGGCTGGTTCACCGACGACACGCCGAAACGTTTCGAAGCCTACGGCTGGCACGTCATCGCCGATGTGGACGGCCATGACGGCGAGGCCATCGAACTCGCCATCCTCGCCGCCAAGGCGGTCACCGACAAGCCGAGCCTGATCTGCTGCCGGACGACCATCGGCCGCGGCTCGCCGAACAAGCAGGGCAGCCACGATTGCCACGGCGCGCCGCTGGGCGGCGACGAGGTCGCCGCCGCCCGCGAATGCATCGGCTGGCCGCATGCCCCGTTCGAAATCCCGTCCGACATTTACGCCGCGTGGAACGGAAAGGCGCGCGGCGCTTTCTTCGAAGAGAACTGGAGCAACCGCTTCCACGCCTATCGGGCCGCCTTTCCCGCCGAAGCCGCCGAATTCGAGCGCCGCGTCATCAAGCGGGAACTGCCGGCGACCTGGGAGGCGACCCGGGCGGCCTCGGTCGCCACCTGCCGTGAAAAGGCCGAGAACATCGCCACCCGCAAGGCCTCGCAGAACGCCATCGCCGCCTTTGCGCCGGCCCTGCCGGAATTGTTCGGCGGCTCGGCCGACCTCGCCGGCTCCAACCTGACCCTGGTCAAGGGCAGCAAGGGCGTCACCCGCGGCGCAGGCGGCAACTACTGCTACTACGGCGTGCGTGAATTCGGCATGACCGCCATTGCCAACGGTCTCGCGCTGCACGGCGGGCTGATTCCCTACACCGCCACTTTCCTCGTCTTCTCGGACTACGCGCGCAACGCCATCCGCATGGCGGCGCTGATGCGGCAGCGCCAGATCATGGTCTACACCCATGACTCGATCGGCCTCGGCGAGGACGGCCCGACGCACCAGCCGGTCGAACACATCCCCAGCCTGCGCATCATCCCGAACCTCGATGTCTGGCGCCCGGCCGACGCGACCGAGACGGCCATCGCCTGGGCTGCCGCGGTCGACCGCCGGAACGGGCCGACTTTGCTCGCCCTGTCGCGCCAGAACCTGCCGACGGTCACCGGCAATATCGCCGATGACGACATCGCCCGCGGCGGTTACGTGCTGGCCGAGTGCACCGGCGAAGCACGACTGACCCTGATCGCCACCGGCTCCGAGGTCAAGCTCGCCCTCGACGCCCAGGCGGCGCTCGCCGCGGAAGGCATCGCCAGCCGTGTCGTCTCGATGCCCTGCACCAACGTCTTCGACCGCCAGACTCCGGACTACCAGGCCGCCGTTCTCGGCCGTTGCGGGAAGCGCATCGCCATCGAGGCGGCGCATCCGGATTTCTGGCGCAAGTATGTCGGCCTGCACGGCGCCGTGATCGGCATCGACCGCTTCGGCGAATCCGCCCCCGCCGGCCAGCTTTTCGACCTGTTCGGCTTCAACGTGAGCAACGTCGTCGCCACGGCCCGGGCTCTCCTGTCCTGAGTTCTCCCGCGCATTGCCCGACGGGAAACGCCATGGCCAACCGGGCCGGCATCGACGCCCATCCTCGCAGCGCTCGCCGCGCCCTGCCCGCCGCCACGCTCGAAATCACCGGCAATTCCGGACCGGTCCCGGCCGGCCGCGGCGTCCGGAAATTTCGCGCGGGCGAATCCCCGCCGGCCATTGCCGTGCCTGACGGGGGTGCGGCAAAATAGGCCTGCGGGACGGGTCGACCGTGACAATGCGCCGGTCGCCGGTCCGCAACACCCAGGAATCCACCGATTACGAGAAGACAAGACATGTCACGCCACACCAAGATCGTCGCCACGCTCGGGCCGGCCTCAACTTCAACCGAGGTGCTCGAACGCCTGTTGCGCGCCGGGGTCGACGTCGTGCGCCTCAATTTCTCGCATGGGACCTCCGGCGACCATCTCGAGCGCGCCGCCAGCGTCCGCGAGATCGCCCGCCGCCTCGGACGCACGGTCGGCATCCTCGGCGACCTGCAGGGGCCGAAGATCCGCGTCGGCAGGTTCGAGAGCGGCAAGGTCCTTCTGGTCGCCGGCGAGAACTTCATCCTCGACGCCAAGTGCGCCATGGGCAACCGGGAGCGCGCCGGTCTCGACTACATGGATCTGCCGAAGGACGTCCGGTGCGGCGACATCCTGCTGCTCGACGACGGGCGCCTGAAGCTTGAAGTCACCGGGGTGCGCGGTCCCGAGATCCACACCAGGGTGCTGATCGGCGGCGAACTCTCCAACAACAAGGGGATCAACCGCCAGGGCGGCGGCCTGAGCGCGCCGGCGCTCACCGCCAAGGACATGGAAGACATCAAGACCGCCGCGCAGATCGGCGTCGATTTCGTCGCCGTCTCCTTTCCGAAAAGCTCGGCCGACATGTACATGGCCCGCCAGTTGCTGCGCGCCGCCGGCTGCCAGGCCGTGCTGATCGCCAAGGTCGAGCGTGTCGAGGCGATCAGCAATCTCGCCGAGATCCTTGATGCCTCGGACGGCATCATGGTGGCCCGTGGCGACCTCGCCGTCGAAGTCGGCGACGCCGCCGTTCCCGCCCTGCAGAAGAGAATGATCCGCATGGCGCGCGACAAGAACAAGCTGACCATCACCGCCACGCAGATGATGGAATCGATGATTGTCTCGCCGGTACCGACCCGCGCCGAAGTCTCGGATGTCGCCAATGCCGTGCTCGACGGCACCGATGCGGTGATGCTCTCGGCCGAAACCGCCAGCGGCCAGTACCCGGTCGAGACCGTCGAATCGATGGTGCGCATCTGCGCCGAGGCCGAGCGTTCCGCCGAAGTGACCCTGGACAGCCAGTTCCTCGATCGCGTATTCACCCGCATCGACCAGTCGATCGCCATGGCGGCGATCTGGACCGCCCATCACCTCGAAGTCAAGGCCATCGCCGCCCTCACCCAGTCCGGATCGACGGCGCTGTGGATGAGCCGGCTAAATTGCGCCGTCCCGATCTACGCCCTGACGCCCGACAGCGAAACGGGCAGCCGCATCGTGCTCTACCGCGCGGTCTATCCACTGACGATGGAGCAGGAGCACACCGACCGCGACCAGCTTCTGGCGGACGCCGAGCAGCTGCTCATCGATCGCGGCGTGGTCGTCCGGGGCGACCTCATCGTACTCACCATCGGCGAGCCGATCGGCAGCTCCGGCGGCACGAACACGCTGAAAATCGTCCGCGTCGGAGAGCACTGACCCCCTCGGCCGAACCGGACATCCACCCACCCCCCGCACACTGAAAAGGAGTTCCCATGCCACTGGTTTCCATGCGCCAACTGCTCGACCACGCCGCCGAAAACGGCTACGGCCTGCCCGCCTTCAACGTCAACAACATGGAACAGGTCTGGGCCATCTGCGAAGCCGCCAGCCAGATCGACGCCCCGGTCATCATGCAGGCCTCGGCCGGCGCCCGCAAATACGCCGGCGAGCCCTTCCTGCGCCACCAGATCCTCGCCGCGCTCGAAGCCTATCCGCAGCTGCCCATCGTCATGCACCAGGATCACGGCCAGAGCCCGGCCGTCTGCATGTCCGCCATCCGTTCCGGCTTCACCTCGGTGATGATGGACGGCTCGCTGGAAGCCGACGGCAAGACCACCTCGTCCTACGAATACAACGTCGCAGTCTCCAAGGAAACCGTCAAGTTTGCCCATTCGATTGGCGTTTCCGTCGAAGCCGAACTCGGCGTCCTCGGCTCGCTCGAAACCATGAAGGGCGACAAGGAGGACGGCCACGGCGCCGACGGCACCATGACCCGCGAGCAGCTGCTGACCGACCCCGACCAGGCCGCCGACTTCGTCAAGCAGACCAACTGCGACGCGCTGGCCATCGCCATCGGCACCAGCCACGGCGCCTACAAGTTCACCAAGAAGCCGACCGGCGACATCCTCGCCATCGACCGCATCAAGGAAATCCA
>JAFLDQ010000166.1 GCA_017302355.1 Dechloromonas sp. | reverse complement strand
GATACTGCACCAGTTGCGACCCGTAGTAGGTCAGGACGACGACCGACAGGCCTTCGACCGTTTCCTGCAGGCGCAGCTGCAAGTGCGCGCGCTTGTTCATCTGGCCGAGCAGTTCCTGGTTCTGGCGTTCGAGTTCGATGTCGACGCGGGTGCGCAGCAGCTGGCTGTTGCGGGCGACGCGGGCGGAGAGTTCTTCCTGGCGGCGGCTGATCGCCGCGCAGGTATTCATCGCCGGCAACAGGCGGCGCTGCATGAATTCGTGGAAGGTCGGCAGGCCCGAGATGCGCGACTCGCGCAACTCCTCGATGCGCTGCATGACCAGCCCGTGATAGGCGCGCGACGCACCGAAGCGGAAGGTCGTGCGGGCGATCGAGTGCTCGACCTCGGCGGCCAGCCCGGACAGCGCGGACAGCGCCTCGCGTTCGTCCTCGGTCGTCCGCGCCTGGCCGATCCGGTCCATCAAATCGGCGAGTCCTTTTTCGCCGGGGTACAGCCAGCGGCTGACTTCCTTGGCCACCGGCAGGCCAAGCAGCGCCATCATGCGGTAGGTTTCGATTTCGACCAGGCGCTGGACGGTGCGGCCCGCCTGGCGCTGGGTCATCCTTTCGTCGAGGACGAGAAAACGCGAGAAACCGTTGTCGATCTTGAAGTCGGTGAAGATCCACGCCGCCGCGTCGGCCACCCGGGCGCCGACCATCGTCCGTCCGCTCGGGGTCAGGCCGGCGAGCACCGATTCCGGGTCGATTTCGCGGGTCGACCGCAACTCGACATGCGTTGCCACGATCAGTCTGCCGGGAATCCCGGCGAGCCAGTCGGGGTGCGCCGCGGCGAACGCGGTGGCATCGGGGTCGAGAGGCTCGCCGGCTGTGAGCGGGCGGAAGAAGGTGTAGCTGGAAAACTCGGTGTGCAACTCCCAACGCATGCGGAAGCTGGCGGTTTCCAGCATCAGGTGCGAATCCGAACGCTCGATCGCGTTGCAGTTCTGCGTCCGGGTAAGCAGCGCCAGGTTGTCGCGGGCGGCTTCGGCGGCGGCCGCGCTATGCTTGAATGCCAGATGCGAGACGAGCGTCGCGCCGGGCAGCGGAATCGGCGGGCGGGCATGGAATTCGTTGTTGAGGCGCTGGCGGAGCGGGTGCTCTTCGAGGTCGGCAATCATCGGACGGGGCTTGTTCAGGGGCGGCGGCTTCGACGTGGCGGCCGGCGCCGCGGATTGTAGCCTATCGTTGCTCAGGCGGCCGTGCGGCCCGTCAGGTAGCGGCCGAACTCCCGTTCCAGGACGAGAGCCGCCTCGTCGAGCAGGAAACCGCGGAACTTCCGGCCTGCCGGCAACAGGCGCTTGGCGTTCATGTGCACGACGTACCAGGTGCGCTCGATCGGCGTCCCGATCACGTCGAGCAGGCTGACCTCGCCGGTCTTCAGTTCCAGCGGCAGGGTGTGCAGCGAGATCAGGCTGACGCCCATGCCGGCCATCACGGCCTGCTTGATCGTCTCGTTGCTGCCCATGCCGATGGTGCGGGCCGGGGTGAACAGGTGGTTCCTGAACATCTCCTCGGCCACCCGGCGCGAGCCGGACCCCTCCTCGCGCAGCAGGAAGGTGTCGTGGCGCAACTCGTGCAGGTCGAAGCGCCTGGCGTCACGCAAGGGGTGATCGGCCGGACCGATCAGGACATAGGGGTGGCTGGCGACCGGTTCGGCATGGGCATCGTACTCGTCCGGCGTGCGCCCGGTCACGGCGAGGTCGATAGCGTTGTCATGGAGTCTCTGGAGCAGGGCCTCGCGGTTGCCGACCGAAAACTGCACATCGATCCCGGGGTGCTCCTGGGCAAACCGGGCGAGCAGGCGCGGCATGAAATACTTTGCCGTGCTGACCAGGCCGACGGAGATCCGCCCGGTCTCGGCGCCCGCCATCGCCAGCAGGTTGGCCTCGGCATCGTTGACTTCGCCGAGCACGCGCAGCGCGTGGCGGACCAGCAACTCGCCGGCCCCGGTCAGCGCCACGCCACGCCCGATGCGCTCGAACAGCGGCAGGCCGACATTGTCCTCGAGTTGCTTGAGTTGCATCGACACCGCCGGCGGGGTCAGGTGCAGCTCCTCGGCGGCGCGCGCGTAACTCAGGTGGCGGGCGGCAACGACGAAGATCTGCAACTGTCGCAGGGTCAGGGTTCGGACAAAATTCATGGCTCCATGAACTGTTTGCCGTGGATATTCAGGGTCGTTTAACTGTACGAGTTTCATTGCTCGCGGTCAAACCGGCGTCAACGCGTCAGGTTGAGATAGACCATCGGCAGCTGCTCGGGCAGGCGTTCGACGCGGTCGAGGACGCGCCAGTTGCGGCCGAAGATGTCGCCGACGTAGGCATCGGCCTTGGGATCGAGGCTGAGGCAGAAGGTGGCGACGCCTGCGGTCGACAGCTCGGCGACGGCCTTTTTCGTGTCGGCGATCAGGTATTGCGGGTCGCCGACATCAATGTCGGACGGCTCGCCGTCGGTCAGCACGAGCAGGATGCGCTTGGCGCTCCGGCGCGCCGCGAGCAGGCGGCCGGCGTGGCGCAGGGCGGCGCCCATGCGCGTCGACCAGCCGGCTTCGACGGCCGCCAGGCGGGCCTTGACCGCATCGTCCCAGCTTTCGGAAAAGCCCTTGATGTGGTGGTAGCGCACCTCGTGCCGGGTGTTGGAATGGAAACCGGCGATGGCGCAGGCGTCGCCGAGCTGGTCGATGGCCCAGCCGAGCAGGGCGACCGCCTCGCGCGCCGTGTCGAGGATGCTCTGGCCGCTGCCGGGCAGGGTTTCGTTGAGCGACTGCGAGAGGTCGATCAGCAGCAGCACGCTGATATCGCGGCCGTCGGTGCGGTGGCTGATGTTGATGCGCGGCTCGGGCAGGTGGCCGCTTTTCCAGTCGACCAGCGCGCGCACTGCGACGTCGAGGTCGAGTTCGCTGCCGTCTTCCTGGTAGCGCAGGCGCACGCGCTCCTGCGGCTTGAGCAGGTCGAGCAGGCGCTTCAGGCGGCGGGCGAGGATGGCGTGTTTTTCCAGCAGGCGGTCGATGTCGGCGGCGCGGCCGGCCGGGTGCAGGGCTTCGTAGACGGCGCTCCAGTCTGGCCGGTAGTTCTGCGTCGCCAGATCCCATTCCGGGTAGTGGCGCGGCGGCAGGCCTAGCGGCTCGTCATCCGCCGCGGCGGGCGGCGGCGCGAAGCTTTCCTCCTCGTCGCCGGCCTCGATGAAGGTCCACAGGTGGCGGTTGTCGTCGCGGTAATCGACTTCGGTGCCGGCGAAATGGACGTTGGCGAACTGGTCGCTGGGGCGCCGGCTGCGGGTGACATAGGCAAGCGCCAGGTCGGCGACGGCGCGGGTCGAGGCGGCGCCGACGGCGAGCAGCTCGCGGAAGCGGCGCGCGAACTCGACGAGCAGCGGATCGCCGTAGCCGTGCGCCGGATCGAGGCAGGCGCGCGACAGGCAGGTCAGCCGGTGGCGCAGGCAGTTTTCGCTGGCCGGGTCGCAGGCATTGGCCTCCGGCTGCGGGTGCAGCGCCAGCAGGATCGGCCGCAGACCGGGAAAGCGGCGCAGCAGCAGGGCATCGACGCGGGCGTCTTCCAGCGTCTCGACGGCCAGGCGCTGCAGCGCGCTCCAGTTGTCGGCGACCAGCGGCTGGCTCCAGCGGCGGTGTCCGGCGAGGTGGGCGAGCATGGCGCGGTAGCGGTCGAGACCGGAAATTCCCGCCCTGTCTTCCAGCGCGTCAGGCAGGCGCATGCCGTCCGGGGCCAGCCAGGGATGCAGGCGCACCTCGGCGAAGGCGGTGGAATAGGGCACCAGCATGCTGTCGTCCTGCCACAGGGCTGCCAGCGTCAGGTTCAGGCGGCGCTCGACGTCGGCGAACAGCGTGCCCTCGCGTTCGCGCTGCAGGATGGCGCGGCTGTCGGGCGAAGCGAGCGCGAAGTAGGCGCGCTGGTGGTCGGGATGGTCGGCGGTCAGGCGGATGCCGTCGTCGATCCAGCGCTTGAGGCCGGCCAGCGAGACGACGCCGAGCAGGCGCGGCGCCTGGCCGAGGAAGTCGGGCAGCGACGGGCTCGGTTCGGTGACATGGTGGCCGTGGAGCGAGCCGGACGTGCGCGCGGCGAGGTCGAGCGCCAGCGTCAGGTAGTGCTGCAGGGCCTCGGCCGTGCGCAGTCGTTCGGCCACCGCGCCCAGCGTCTGCAGCAGCGACGTGATGGCGGGGCCGTTCGGCGATTTCTGCAGGCTGCGGATGGCGGCCATCACCGGCGGCAGCGTCGCCGACTGGGCGAGCCCGCTGCCGGAAACGACGCCCGGCCAGTGTTCGAGGAAGGCGAGCAAGGGTTCGGCGCCGCGGCCAAGCTTTCCGATGACGCGGGCGGCTTCGAGAAAATCCGGCAGTTCGGCGGCGGCTATGTGGCGCTTGGCCGCCGCGTAGCATTCGTCGAAAACGTCGGCGACGGCCGCGAAGCCGCTGTCGAGCGCCGCCCAGGCCGCCTGCGACTCCGGGTTGGCCATCAGGCGCTGGCGCGCGTCGGCGACCGAGCGGATGCCGGGGACGGCCATCGGATTCAGCCGAAGATGGCCGCGATGGCGTGATCCAGCGTGTCGATCACGTCGGCGTCGTCGGTGATCGGGCGCACCATCGCCATCCGGCAGGCGGCGGCCGGGGCGATGCCCTGTTTGATAAGCGTCGCCGCGTAGACGACCAGCCGCGTCGAGATACCTTCGTCGAGGCCGTGGCCCTTGAGGCGGCGGCCGGCGTGGGCGACCTCGATCAATTTCGCCGAAATTTCGGCGTCGACCGCAGCTTCGGTGGCGACGATGCCGGCTTCGAGCGCGGCGTCCGGGTAGTCGAACTGGAAGGCGGTGAAGCGCTGCTTGGTCGATTGCTTGAGATCCTTCATCAGGCTCTGGTAGCCCGGGTTGTAGGAAATGACCAGCTGGAAGTCGGGGTGCGCCGCGACCTGTTCGCCCTTCTTGTCGAGCGGCAGGGTGCGCCGGTGGTCGGTCAGCGGATGGATGACGACCAGCGTGTCCTGCCGCGCCTCGACGATTTCGTCGAGGTAGCAGATGGCGCCGATCCGCGCCGCCAGCGTCAGCGGGCCGTCCTGCCAGCGCGTGCCGTCGGCGTCGAGCAGGTAGCGGCCGACCAGGTCGGCGGCGGTCATGTCGTCGTTGCAGGCGACGCTGATCAGCGGCTTGCCGAGTTTCCAGGCCATGTATTCGACGAAGCGCGACTTGCCGCAGCCGGTCGGTCCCTTGAGCATGACCGGCAGGCGAGCGGCGTAGGCGGCGGCGTAGAGTTCGGCTTCGTCGCCTTGCGGCTGGTAGAAAGGTTCGCGGCGAACCTTGTAGGCATCGGCGGTGGGCATCGCGGATTCTCGCTCGGACAAAGGTGAAAAACCCTGCCGCAGCAGGGTCGACCGCAACCGTTACTTATGCACGCCCAGTTTCTCGCGCCAGCCGGGGTAGAGCTTGTCGGCATCGCCGGGGAAGGAGACGAAGGCGCGGGCGAATTCCGGGTGCTCCCTAGCCCACTCGATCGGGTCGGCCTTGGCCTTCCAGCATTCGTAGGCCTGGCGCAGCGACCTGGCGCCGGCGGCCGGGCTGTCGATGTGGCCGTAGGAACCGCCGCCGGCGGTGTTGATGACGTTGCCGTGGCCGAGGTTCTCGAAGAAGCCGGGCAGGCGCAGCGCGTTCATGCCGCCGGAGATGATCGGCGTCGTCGGCTTCATGCCGTACCACTCCTGGTGGTAGGCCGGGCCGGTGTAGCTGTCGCGCTCGATGATGTAGGCGATGGCGCGGTCGTCCTTGTCGCCTTCCATCTTGCCGTAGCCCATGGTGCCGACGTGGATGCCGGAAGCCCCCTGCAGGCGCGACATCTTGGCCAGCACGTAGGCGGTGTAGCCGCGCTTGGCCGACGGCGAGGTAACGGCGCCGTGGCCGGCGCGGTGGTAGTGCAGGTACTGGTTGGGGAAGCAGCGGCGGGCGGTGGTCACCATGCCCGGGCCGCCGACGTAGCCGTCGACCAGGAAGGCCACCTTGTCGGCGTCCGGCCCGAAGGTTTCGAGGATGTACTCGCCGCGCGCGAGCATTTCGTAATGATCGTCGGCGGTGATATTGGCCGAGAAGATCTTGGCCTCGCCGGTCTCGTCCATCGCCCGCTTCATCGCGTCGTACACCAGCGGCATGACCTTCTTCATCGGCGCGAAAACCTGGTTGCCCTGCGGTTCGTCGTTCTTGATGAAGTCGCCACCCAGCCAGAACTGGTAGGCGGCGGCGGCGAAGGGTTCCGGGCGCAGGCCGAGCTTGGGCTTGATGATGGTGCCGGCGATGTAGCCGCCGTCCTTGACCGGGCGGCCGAGGATGCGCCACATGTCGGAGATGTCCTTGGACGGGCCGTCGAACAACTCGATGGCGCGGCGCGGCATGTAGAAGTCGTACATCTTGGCGTGCTCGATGTCGCCCATGCCCTGGTTGTTGCCGATGGTCAGCGTCAGGAAGGAAACCAGCATCATGCGGCCGTCGGTAATGTTGCGGTCGAAGAGATCGATCGGATAGGCGATGCGCATTTCCTCGGTCACCTCGTCGATCAGGTAGACCAGCGCATCGACGCCCTTGGTGAACTCGTCGGTGGTGCATACCTCGACGTTGGTGCCGGTCGACGATTCGGCGGCGAAGTGGGCTGCCGCCTCCAGGTAGCCGTGGCCAGCCTTCGGCTTCATCTTGTAAGCCACCAGAATGTGGCGGCCGCCGGCGATCAGATCTTCTTCCCTGAGGCTGAGGTCGGCGTAGCGGTTCGATTGATCCATCGTCATGTCTCCTTGAGTTGTTCGCGAGGACAGCGTTGATGGATCGAATATTACGAAGGTCTATTGATAAATAATAGTCACGTATTTTTATGTGAATGTTCAGTGATGGCTGAATTGTTGAATGCGGGAGGTGGCTTGTGACGGCCAGGAGCGGCCATCTGCAACAGAGGCTCGAAGCGGACATTGCAGCGCGCTGAAATCTCCGGTCAGCGGTTCGCCGGTTACAGCCATTATGCGATTAGGGTAAATTGAGCCTGTCCGGTTTGTCGGGGTGGTCTAGCAAGCGACCAGACCCGGTTCCCGAGTCACCATACCGACGCATTGCCCGGACTTCACCCGCTTCACGGCCAGTTCCTTGAACTCAGCCGTGAATTCCTGCTTCGGTATCTTGAACATCCCTTCCTTCTGTTTCGTCATCCTACCCAATCCCTTGTGCGCCGCCCCCGATTATTCTGGACACGAATTTGGGGTAAAACCGTGTCAAGAGAAAGGGGTTGGAAATGCCGAATGAGTGGAAGGTGGAAGGGGTTGCGCCGGGCTTGCCGGAAGGAGCGCGTAGCGCGACTGGAGGCGAGCCCGGCGCGGCCGCCGAGGTGAAGCGGTGGTCGGCGGGACGGAAGAAGGGGGTCGTGCTGCGCCTGCTGCGCGGCG
>JAFLDQ010000165.1 GCA_017302355.1 Dechloromonas sp. | reverse complement strand
AATCGCGGGTAATCAAAGACGCGGATACCGTGCACGTACAGGTAGCTCGTCATCCCTTCCGCGTAGCAAGCCCCCGGCAACGTGCCGACAATAATCATTCGATCAAAACAGGACAACACACCGTGCAGATTCGCCGCATAGCGCTCTTCAAGCGTCGCCGTAGCCATGATCAGACTCCCTGTCATCCATCAGGCTCCCATCGTAACCCCTGTTTGGTTCCGGCTCGTCCGGCTTAGGAGGGCGAGATGCCGCACCGCGACCGGGAAATCGCCCTGCTGCGCCGCGAAGTTGAGTTGCTGATGGGAGAGCGCCAGGCCATCCTGCGCGTGGCGGGGGCTTCGGCGGCGCTGATCGCCAGCCTCGACAGCAAACAGCTTCCGGTGGGCGCCGTCGAGGCCGCCGACATGGTCGCCACGTCGCTCAACGACCTTTCCGAGGAAACCCTGCAGGACGCCCTGGCGGCGGCGCATGCCGAGATCGAGGATGACGCGGGGACGGCATGAATCTCGATCTTGAGCGTCTGCGCGCCAGCCTGCTGAGGCAGCCGGCGGCGGGCCAGCCGGTTCGCGAAGCAGGCTTCGAATTCACCGAGCTGACCCCCGCCGCCGTCCTGTTTCCCATTGTCCAGCGCGCCGGCGGGCACACGGTGCTGCTGACGCAGCGCACCGCCCATCTCCGCGACCATGGCGGGCAGATCAGTTTTCCCGGCGGACGCGTCGAGGCCGGCGACCCGTCGCCGGTTCATACCGCGTTGCGCGAGACCGAGGAGGAGATCGGCCTGACGCGCGACCATGTCGAGATTCTCGGCTTTCTTCCCGAGTACCATACCGGCACCGGATTCCGGGTGACCCCGGTGGTCGCGCTGTTGACGCCGCCCTTCGAGCTGGCTCCCGATCCGTTCGAGGTGGCGGAAGTGTTCGAGGTGCCGCTGGCCTTCCTGCTCGATCCGGCCAATCACAAGCGCCATTCGCTGCACTACCGCGGCGCCTTGCGCCACTTCCTTGCCATGCCCTATGGCGACTATTTCATCTGGGGCGCCACCGCCGGAATGATCCGCTCACTGTGCGACCGGCTCGATCTGCAAGCCGCCTGAGCTTGTGGTATGGTGGCGTCCTTGCCCAACGATACCCGCTGGCAGCGCTGGTTCCCGGCCACCCATGAGTCTTCTCTCGCTGATCGCCGTCTTCCTCATCGAGCAGCTGCAGCCGCTGAATTACCGCCGCGCCGTCGAAGCGCCGCTGCACGCCTGGGCCGACTTCATCGAGGCCAGCTTCGATGCCGGCGAATACCGGCATGGCGTGATCGCCTGGTGCCTTGCCGTTCTGGCGCCGGCGGTCCTGGTCGTGCTGGCCTACGGCTTCCTGTATTCACTCAACCCGCTGCTCGGCTGGCTGCTCAATGTCGGCGTTCTCTATCTGACCATGGGCTTTCGCCAGTTCAGCCATCATTTCAGCGCCATCCAGGCGGCGCTGCAACTGGGCGATCTGCCCCGCGCCCGGCAGCTGCTGGGCGAATGGCTGGGACGGCCGGCCGAGGGCATGGGGTCGCAGGAGATTGCCCGGCAGTCGATCGCCGCGGCGATGGTGGCCTCGCATTGCCACGTGTTCGGCGTGATCGTCTGCTTCGTGCTGTTGCCCGGGCCCTCGGGGGCCGTGCTCTATCGGCTGGCGCAGATCGTCCAGGCGCGCTGGAGGCGTGAAAATACTGCAATGGAAAGCAATTTCCCGAGGTTTTCCCGGCAGGTTTTCGGTATCATCGACTGGCTGCCGTTGCGCGCGACGGCGTCGGCGTTTGCCATCGCCGGTGATTTCGAGGATGCGGTGTATTGCTGGCGTACCCAGGCCGGCGAGTCGCAGGATCGCGATCTCGGCATCGTCCTGGCCAGCGGCGCCGGGGCGCTTGGCGTCCAGCTCGGTACGCCGGCTGCCGAGGGTGTCGAAGTGGCCGGCGGCGTGGAACTTGGCATCGGCGATCCGGCCGACGCCGATTTCATGCAAAGCGCCGTCGGACTCGTCTGGCGCGCCACGGTCTTGTGGTTGCTGTTGCTGTTTTTGTTGGGGCTTGCCAGTCTGGCCGGCTGAATAATTTCTAACAGGAGGTTACACATGAGCAGAGAAGTTGTCGTTCTGAGCGCGGTCCGTTCCGCCATCGGCGCCTTTGGCGGTTCCCTCGCCGACATCGAGCCGAGCGAACTGGCCGGCACCGTGATGAAGGAAGCGGTCGCCCGTTCCGGCGTCGATCCCCAGGCGATCCATTACATTACCGTCGGCAACTGCGTTCCGACCGATTCCCGCTTTGCCTACGTCGCCCGCGTGGCCTCGATCCAGGCCGGACTGCCCATGGAGTCGGTGGCCATGGCGGTCAATCGCCTGTGCTCGTCGGGCCTGCAAGGCATCGTCACCACCGCCCAGCAGATCATGCTCGGCGATTGCGACTACGGTGTCGGCGGCGGCGTCGAAGTCATGTCGCGCGGCACCTACATGCTGCCGGCCCTGCGCACCGGCGCCCGCATGGGTGACACGCAGGCCATCGACTCGATGGTCGCCACGCTGACCGACCCGTTCGGCGTCGGCCACATGGGGATCACCGCCGAGAACCTGGCCGCCAAATGGAACATCTCCCGCGAGGAGCAGGATGCGCTGGCGTGCGAATCGCAGCGCCGCGCGGCTGCGGCGATCGCCGCGGGCAAGTTCAAGTCGCAGATCGTGCCGATCGTCAAGCAGACGCGCAAGGGCGAGGTCATCTTCGATACCGACGAGCACGTCAAGGCGGGCACGACGATGGAGACCCTGGCCAAGATGCGGCCGGCCTTCAAGAAGGATGGCACGGTGACCGCCGGCAACGCTTCCGGCATCAACGACGGCGCCGCCTTCTTCGTGCTGGCTGCCGCCGATGCCGCGGCCAAGGCGGGTCAGAAGGCGATGGCGCGCCTCGTCTCCTATGCCGTTGCCGGCGTGCCCAACGACGTCATGGGCGAAGGCCCGATCCCGGCGACCAAGCTGGCGCTCAAGCGTGCCGGCATGACGCTCGACCAGATGGACGTCATCGAGTCCAACGAGGCCTTCGCGGCGCAGGCGATCGCGGTCAGCAAGAGCCTCGGCCTCGATCCGGTGAAGACCAACCCGAACGGGGGCGCCATCGCCCTTGGCCACCCGATCGGCTGTTCCGGCGCCTTCATCGCCACCAAGGCGCTGTACGAACTGGAGCGTGTCGGCGGCAAGTACTGCCTGGTCACGATGTGCATCGGCGGCGGTCAGGGCATCGCCTGCATCTTCGAACGCGCCTGATCTCGGGCGTTCGGTTGACCAGACCCGCCGGATGGCTCCGGCGGGTTTTTTGTGCGCCGCCGGTGACGTGGCTGCGGGCGGCGGGCCAGGCCGTCACGGATCTCGCACCACATTGGAGGCGACCGCACCGCAATGGGGCGTCATCGGCTTCGAAGAAGCGGCGCGGCGATGATTTCATGGGCTTTTCAACCGTGGCACGAAAACTGCTGAAACGAGTGCCGAGAGGACCTTGAGCGACGAGCCGGAAATGAACTTCTATAACGAAATGGTCGATGCCAGCGGTGGCGTGCGCACCCATTATCGGGGCTACGACCAATGGCTCCGGGAGACGCCGCGCGAGCGCATCGCCCGCAAGCGCGCCGAAGCCGACCTCGCCTTCCATCGCGTCGGCATCACCTTCGCCGTGTACGGCGAGGAGGCGGGCAAGGAACGCCTGATCCCCTTCGACATCATCCCGCGCATCATCCCGGCGCCCGAATGGAAGGCGATGCAGGCTGGCCTGCGCCAGCGGGTGACGGCGCTCAACATGTTCCTGCACGACGTCTATCACGGCCAGGAAATCCTCAAGGCGGGCCGGATTCCGGCGGAGCAGGTGCTGAACAATGTGCAGTACCGTCCGGTGATGCAGGGCGTAGACGTTCCGGGCGGCATCTACGCGCACATAGCCGGGGTCGATATCGTGCGCGCCGGGGAGGGCGGGTTCCACGTGCTGGAGGACAACCTGCGCGTGCCCTCCGGGGTCTCGTACATGCTGGAGAACCGCAAGATGATGATGCGGCTCTTCCCCGAGCTGTTCGCCAGCCACAAGGTGGCGCCGGTTCACCATTACCCGGACATGCTGCTGGAAAAGCTGCGCGCCGTCGCGCCCAAGGGCGTCGGCGATCCGACCGTGGTCGTGCTGACACCGGGCGCCTACAACAGCGCCTATTTCGAGCACACCTTCCTCGCCCAGCAGATGGGTGTCGAACTGGTCGAGGGCCGCGACCTCTTCGTCAACGGCGAAGTGGTCTACATGCGGACGACGCAGGGGCCGCAGCGCGTCGATGTGATCTACCGCCGCATCGACGACGACTTCCTCGACCCGCTAGTCTTCCGCGCCGATTCGGCGCTTGGCGTGCCGGGCATCATGAAGGCCTATCGGGCGGGGAACGTGACGCTGGCCAATGCGATCGGCACCGGTGTCGCCGACGACAAGTCGATCTACCCGTACGTGCCGGACATGATCCGTTTCTACCTCGGCGAGGAGCCGATGCTCGACAACGTGCCGACCTGGATGTGCCGCAAACCGGACGATCTCGCCTATGTGCTCGATCACCTGGCGGAATTGGTGGTCAAGGAAGTGCATGGCTCGGGCGGCTACGGCATGCTGGTCGGCCCGGCGTCCACCAAGGAGCGGATCGGGCATTTCCGCAAGCTGCTGATCGCCCGGCCGGACGGCTATATCGCCCAGCCGACGCTGGCGCTGTCCAACTGCCCGACCTTCGTCGCGGAGGGGATCGCGCCGCGCCATCTCGACCTGCGGCCCTTCGTGCTGTCGTCGGGCGAATGCGTCAACATGGCGCCCGGCGGCCTGACCCGGGTTGCCCTGACCGAGGGCTCGCTGGTGGTGAATTCGTCGCAGGGCGGCGGCACCAAGGACACCTGGGTTCTGGAGGACTGACCGGATGCTATCCCGTACCGCCGACCACCTGTTCTGGATGTCCCGCTATATCGAGCGGGCCGAGAGTCTTGCGCGTCTTCTCGACGTCACCTGGCAGATGTCGCTGGTCCCGCAGTCGCTTGCGGCCGCCAACCAGAACTGGAACGCCATCCTCGCCCTGAACAGCCTCGAGGAGGCGTTCGCGGCTCGCCATTCCGCGGTCAACGCCGAAAATGTGCTGCGTTTCATGGTCAGCGATACCGGCAACCATGCGTCGATCGTCAGTTGCCTGCGCCTGACGCGCGAAAACGCCCATGCTGTGCGCGGCACGATCACCGCGGAAATGTGGGAGACGATGAATTCCACCTGGCTGGAAGCGCGTGGAAAGAGCTTCGAGCAGGTCGCCAACGCCGGTGTCGGCGAGTATTTCGACTGGGTCAAGATGCGCTCCTCGCTGTCGCGCGGCACGACCCTGGGCACCCTGCTGCAGGACGAGGCCTATCATTTCATCCGGCTCGGCACCCTGCTCGAACGCGCCGACAACACCGCGCGCATTCTCGACGTCAAGTACCATGTCCTGCGTCCGCTAGGTGACGAAGGCGCCACCGATTTCTACCAGTGGGGCGCATTGCTGCGCTCGGTCTCGGCTTTCGAGGTCTACCGCAAGGCCTACCGTGACGTCATCACCCCCGAGCGCGTCGCCGAACTGTTGATGCTGCGCAGCGACATGCCGCGCTCGCTGCATTTCTGCATGAACGGCGTCGTCAAGAACCTCGACCTGATCGCCAACCGCCAGTCCGGAGAGATCCAGCGTCAGGCTGGCCTGCTGCACGCGCAACTGCACTATGCCCGGATCGAGGACATCCTGGAGCGCGGCCTGCATGAGTATCTGACCGACTTCATGGACCGCATCTACCTGCTGGGCGACGGCATCAGCAGGACTTTCCTGGTGCCGATGGCGGAGGCCGCGTGACGGATCGCGCCGTGATCGGAACAGGGGCCGGCGGGCCGGTTGGCGCCTTCCTTTCATGACCCCAATCATCTTGCCCGGAGCCGGATCGTGTCCATCCATGTCGCACTGAATCACCTCACCCACTACCGCTACGACCGCCTGGTCAATCTCGGGCCGCAGGTCGTCCGCCTGCGTCCCTGTCCGCATTCGCGGACGCGGATTCTTTCGTATTCGCTGAAGGTCGCGCCGGAACAGCACTTCATCAACTGGCAGCAGGATCCGCAGGGCAACTACCTGGCGCGTCTGGTCTTTCCCGAAAAGACGCGCGAATTCCGTATCGAGGTCGACCTGGTGGCCGAGATGTCGGTCATCAACCCTTTCGATTTCTTCCTCGAACCGCACGCCGAGCAGATCCCCTTCACTTATGCGGCGTTGGAACGCCACGAGTTGCAGCCCTTCCTGTTCAAGCTGCCGGCGACGCCGCTGTTCCAGAAGTACCTCGACGGCATTCCCCGCGCGGCGACGCGCAGCGTCGATTTCCTGGTCGCGCTGAACGCCCGGTTGCAGGAGGACATCGCCTACACCATCCGCATGGAACCCGGCGTGCAGACTCCGGAGGAAACGCTGAAGAAGCGTTCCGGCTCGTGCCGCGACTCGGCCTGGCTGCTGGTGCAGATCCTGCGCCACCTCGGGCTGGCGGCGCGCTTCGTTTCCGGCTACCTGATCCAGTTGACCGCCGACGTCAAGTCGCTCGACGGCCCCTCCGGCCCGGAAAAGGATTTCACCGACCTGCATGCGTGGACCGAAGTCTATCTGCCGGGCGCCGGCTGGATCGGCCTCGATCCGACCTCCGGCCTGTTCGCCGGCGAAGGCCACATCCCGCTCGCCTGCACGCCACAGCCGGCTTCCGCGGCGCCGGTCACCGGCGGCATCGACAAGTGCGAAACCACCTTCGAGCACCACATGCAGGTGACCCGCGTCTGGGAAGCGCCGCGCGTCACCAAGCCCTACACCGATGAACAGTGGCTCGAGATTGAAGGTCTCGGCCACCAGATCGATGAAACTCTGCAGAAGCTCGACGTACGCCTGACCCAGGGCGGCGAGCCAACCTTCGTCGCGGTCGACGACCCGGACGGCGCCGAATGGAATACCGACGCCCTCGGTCCGACCAAGCGCATCTACGCCGCCGAGATCTTCCATCGCCTGCGCGAGTATTACGCGCCCAATGGCCTGATGCACTTCGGCCAGGGCAAGTGGTACCCCGGCGAGCAACTCCCGCGCTGGAGCCTGAACTGCTTCTGGCGCAAGGATGGCGAACCGATCTGGAACTCGCCGGCGCTGTACGCCAATGAGAGCGTCGATTACGGCGTCACTGCCGGGCAGGCCGGGCAATTCCTCAAGCGTGTGGCGCAGCGCCTGGGGGTGACCGACGAATACGTCTTCCCGGCCTTCGAGGATGTCTATTACTACCTGTGGCGCGAGCGCCGCCTGCCGGGCAACGTCGATCCTTTTGATTCGCGGGTCGACGATGAGCTGGAGCGCGAACGCCTGATGAAGGTGTTCACCCAGGGCATGACCTACACGGTCGGCCATACGCTGCCGATCATGAAGAATGTCTGGAACCAGTGGCAGACCGGCCCGTGGTTCCTGCGCGCCGAGCGCTGCTACCTGTTCCCCGGCGATTCGGCCATGGGCTACCGCCTGCCGATCGACTCGCAGCCGTGGACGGCCAAGAGCGACTACCCCTACGTCAATCCGCCCGATG
>JAFLDQ010000164.1 GCA_017302355.1 Dechloromonas sp. | reverse complement strand
AACTGCTCGCCGGAATTGTCTTCAACGACGGCGTTCCCATACCCACCAATGAAACCGAACAGCAATGGCTCGCCGCCTGATCAACCAATGCCACACGCATCCCATACACCAGATTTGACTTTAGCTCAGCAACTTCCCGTTTCAGCTGATCACAAGAAACGGCTGATCGACTGGATTCGTGCATGCAGCGGTTCTTCGGAATCCTGAACTGCGTGGTTATGGGGCTTCGACAAACACGTTGTTCAGGCTACAGTTTGGTGACAGTCTTCGCCAAACATCCCACATCTGTCTTGTCTTGGCCATTGTTGTGGGTGGCAGCGCTTGGCTGTGTGGTTGCCCGGAAGACAACCAGCCATGATACGATGGACCATGGCTGAAGTTAAGAGTATCGATGAAACCCACAAGATTTCGGATAGGCGCGGAAACGGGAAGCTGCGCCGGGAGGTATGGATTGATGTGGCTACAGGGCGAGTTACCCGGTACAACCTGGCCTATATCAACCATGACCTTTACGCGGGCGACAATGGGCGAGTGGTAGGCTACGACAACGCGCATGACAGCCACCATCGCCATTATTTTGGAGTTGTGGAACCTATCGAGTTCATCAGCTTCGAAGATGTTGAGGAACGCTTTGCGCAAGACTGGATAGCCTTGAAGGACTGCAAATGACCAAGCTCACCATGAAGACTGGAACGGAAAAAGACTTTTTCAAGCGTGGCCGTCAGTTGGCATGGGCCGCAGATCATGGAGAGCCGCTTCCTGATGAGCGAACCATCAGTTTTGAAGACCCGGCTGATCTGATGAAACTCATTACATCAGCTCGCTTGACGCTGTTTCGCGCCGTGAAGGAGATGCCGGGGTCGATCACCGAAATTTCGGAGCGGTTGCATCGAGATCGTAGTGCCGTGAAGCGGGACGTGGATGAACTGGAGCGCGCCGGACTGGTGATGGTCGCCGAAAAGGTGCTGCCCGGCCACGGGCGCATGAAGGAAGTGCGAGCTACCGCCCACCGCTTTAGCCTCCAGGCCGAGATCGCTTAACCGGCGCCAGGCAAGCCTTTCTGCCCGGTCAAGTCTTCTTCGATGCATTCTTCCAGTCCGGCAATATCCACGCCGTTATTTGTTTTTTCCGTCGAGCGAGCAGACGCCGTCGACGATCTGCAGGTCGTTGTCCTGCGCGAAATTGAGCATGAAACGGTAGGCCATCGGCTCGATCTCGCCGAGGCGGCCATCGACGAACACCGCCTTCTGGCCGTTGTGATCGCCCGGGCCGACGTAGGGCGAGTATTTCATCTTGCGCTCGGCGCCGAAGGCGGACATGACGCCGCACAGGCGTTCCGCCCAGTCGCTCGGACGGAACTTGCGCCCTTCCTTGGTGAGGCCAACGATGATGAAGGTGGTCGGTTCTGGCGTTGTCATTGTTTCCCTAGCTTGTGTCGGGCGGTGCGACCTTGTCTTGCGGCATTCTAGCAGAAGGCTTGGAGCTGTGGCGCGATCGCCCGGCATCGGGTCCGCCGTGCGTTGGCGCCGGCGACCGCCGTTTGCTCGCGCCGGGGCCGGCAGGCAGCGTCCCGGATGCAATCATGCCAGATGCCTCCGCGTTGTGTACAAGGCACTGTTCTTGACTTAAAATCACCGTCCTTGCAACCCTCTCCGGCGCTGGCCTGCCGTCGGAGGTTGCGGTGGTTCCGGCGGCAATGTCCGCCGTTTTCGTTTTCTGGGGTGGTTCGATGTCGCATGTGATGAATACATATGCCAGGTTGCCGGTGGCGTTCAGCCACGGTCAGGGCTGCCGGATTACCGACAGCGAGGGCAGGGAGTACCTGGACGCCCTGTCCGGGATCGCCGTTTCGACGCTCGGCCATGCCCATCCCCGGCTGGTCGCGGCCATCGCCGCCCAGGCCGGGCGCCTGCTGCATACGTCGAATCTCTACCGCATCCGCGAGCAGGAGGAACTCGCCGACCGGCTGGCGGAACTCTCGGGCATGCAGGAAATCTTCTTCTGCAACTCCGGTTGCGAGGCCAACGAAGCGGCGATCAAGCTGGCGCGTTACTACGGCCACAGGAAGGGCATCGACTCGCCGACCATCGTCGTCATGGAAAAGGCCTTCCACGGGCGGACGATGGCGACGCTCTCGGCCACCGGCAACCGCAAGGCGCAGGCGGGTTTCGAGCCGCTCGTCGCGGGCTTCGTGCGCGTGCCGTATGACGATCTCGAGGCGATCAAGGCGATCGGCGCGCACAACCGGAACATCGTCGCGGTGATGCTGGAGATCATCCAGGGCGAGGGCGGCATCCACCTCGCTTCGCCCGAATTCCAGAAAGGCCTGCGCCGGTTGTGCGATGAACGGGGCTGGCTGCTGATCTGCGACGAGGTGCAGTGCGGCATGGCGCGCACCGGCAAGTGGTTCGGCTACCAGCATGCCGGCATCCTGCCGGACATCGCGACGCTGGCCAAGGGCCTCGGTTCGGGGGTGCCGATCGGCGCCTGCATGGCCGGCGGCAGGGCGGCCGGACTGTTCGAGCCGGGCAAGCACGGCTCCACCTTCGGCGGCAATCCGCTGGCGTGCGCGGCGGCGCTGACGACGATCGCCGCCATCGAGGAGGACGGCCTGATGGCGCAGGCGGAACGCGTCGGCGCGCTGATCCGCAAGTTCTTCGCCGAGGCGCTGGCCGGGGTCCGGGGTGTCCGGGAGATTCGCGGCCAGGGCCTGTTGATCGGCATCGAACTCGATCGCCCGTGCGGCGAACTGGCCGGCAAGGCGCTGGCGGCGGGACTGCTGATCAACGTGACGGCCGACAGGGTGATCCGCCTGCTGCCGCCGCTGATCCTGAATGAAAATGAGGCGCGGGAACTGGTCGACCGCAGCGTTCCCCTGATCCGGGACTTCCTGGCGTCCTGACATGGCGATCAAGCACTTTCTGCAGTTCCGGGACTTCACCCGCGACGAGTTCGAATACGTCTATGAGCGCACGCGCTGGATCAAGAACGAGTTCAAGTCCTACCGCAAGCACTGGCCGCTGTGCGACCGCACGCTGGTGATGATCTTCGAGAAGGCGAGCACGCGCACGCGCCTCTCGTTCGAGGCCGGCATGCAGCAGCTCGGCGGCTCGGCGATCTACCTGAACACCCGCGATTCGCAGCTGGGTCGCGGCGAGCCGGTGGAAGATGCGGCGCAGGTGATCTCGCGCATGAGCGACCTGGTGATGATCCGCACCTTCGAGCAGGAGATCATCGAGCGCTTCGCGGCGAATTCGCGCGTGCCGGTGATCAACGGGCTGACCAACGAATACCATCCGTGCCAGATCCTCGCCGACGTGTGCACCTACGTCGAGCATCGCGGCTGCATCCAGGGCAAGACCGTGGCCTGGGTCGGCGATGCCAACAACATGTGCAATACCTGGCTGCAGGCGGCGGAGGTGCTGGATTTCAAGGTCAATGTATCGACGCCGCCGGGATACGAGATCAAGCCGGACCAGATCGGCGTCGGCGATCGCTCGCATTTCGAGGTCTTCGCCGATCCGATGGATGCCTGCCGCGGCGCCGACCTGGTGACTACCGACGTGTGGACGTCGATGGGTTTCGAGGCGGAAGACGAGGCGCGCAGGAAGGCCTTCGCCGACTGGTGCGTCGATGACGAGATGATGCGCGCGGCGCGTCCCGATGCCCTGTTCATGCACTGCCTGCCGGCGCACCGCGGCGAGGAAGTGACCGCCGAGGTGATCGACGGCCCGCAGTCGGTGGTCTGGGACGAGGCGGAGAATCGCCTGCACGTGCAGAAGGCCTTGATGGAGTACCTGCTCCTGGGCAGGATCGAAACAAAGTGAGGGAAGCGAGATGAGCGACGTCAAGAAAGCAGTGCTGGCCTATTCCGGAGGTCTCGATACCTCGGTGATTCTCAAGTGGCTGCAGGATACCTACGGCTGCGAGGTGGTGACCTTCACCGCCGACCTCGGCCAGGGGGAGGAACTGGAACCGGCGCGCGCCAAGGCGCTGCAGTGCGGAATCCGCCCGGAGAACATCTTCATCGACGACCTGCGCGAGGAATTCGTCCGCGATTTCGTCTTCCCGATGTTCCGCTGCAACGCCGTCTATGAGGGCGAATACCTGCTCGGCACGTCGATCGCCAGGCCGCTGATCGCCAAGCGCCTGATCGAGATCGTCAACGCCACCGGCGCCGACGCCATCTGCCACGGCGCGACCGGCAAGGGCAACGACCAGGTGCGCTTCGAGCTCGGCGCCTACGCGCTCAAGCCGGGGATCAAGGTCATCGCGCCGTGGCGCGAATGGGATCTGCTGTCGCGCGAGAAATTGATGGCCTATGCCGAGCGCCACGGCATCCCGGTCGACATGAAGCACAAGCAGGGCGGGTCGCCCTACTCGATGGACGCCAACCTGCTGCATATCTCCTACGAGGGCCGCCACCTGGAAGATCCGGCGGCCGAGGCCGAGGAATCGATGTGGCGGTGGACGGTCTCGCCCGAGGCGGCTCCCGATCAGGCCGAGTATCTCGACCTCGACTACGAGAAGGGCGATATCGTCGGGCTGGACGGGGTGCGGATGACTCCGGCCGCGGTGCTTACCCGGCTCAACGAACTCGGCGGCAGGCATGGGATCGGCCGTCTCGACCTCGTCGAGAACCGCTACGTCGGCATGAAGTCGCGCGGCTGCTACGAGACCCCGGGCGGAACGATCATGCTCAAGGCGCACCGCGCCATCGAGTCGGTCTGCCTCGACCGCGAGGTCGCCCACCTCAAGGACGACCTGATGCCGCGCTACGCCAGCCTGGTGTACAACGGCTACTGGTGGAGCCCGGAGCGCCAGGCGCTGCAGGTGCTGATCGACCACACGCAGCAGGCCGTCAACGGCTTCGTACGCGTCAAGCTGTACAAGGGCAATGTCATCGTCGCCGGCCGCGATTCGCCGAGCGATTCGCTGTTCGATCCGACCATCGCCACCTTCGAGGACGATGCCGGCGCCTACGACCAGCGCGACGCCGGCGGCTTCATCAAGCTCAACGCGCTGCGCATGCGCATCGCCGCCAACCTCCGCGCGCGCAAGGGTCAGGGATAGGCGATGGAAGGCGGCACCCTGTTCGGCTTCACCGAGGAACAGCTTGCGGATTTCGGCGCAACCTGGGGGGTCGGCGCTTTCATCCTGTTCATGCTGTTCATCATCGGCGAGATCGCCTGGAAGTCGAAGGCCGGCAAGCTGGGCACCTTCGTGCTCTTCTTCGTACTGGCTTTCGGCATGGTCGGCTTCATCGCCAAGGCGGTCATTCAGAAACTCTGGGGAATCTAGATGTCGCAATTTGAAAACGTTGCCGTGGTCAAGAAGGCCAATGTCTATTTTGACGGCAAATGCGTCAGCCATACGGTGGTGCTGGCCGGCGGCGCGAGGAAGACGGTGGGCGTGATCCTGCCGTCGACGCTGACCTTCAATACCGGCGGGCCGGAAGTCATGGAAGGCGTCGGCGGTTCGTGCCGCGTCAGGCTCAGGGGCGAAAACGAATGGACGACCTGGGGCGAGGGCCAGTCCTTCCAGGTGCCGGGCGATTCCAGCTTCGAGATCGCCTGCGACGAGCCTTATCACTACGTCTGCCACTTCGGATAACCGCCATGCCCAGTTTTGACTTCACTTCCGAAGCCGACATGGTGGCGTTGAAGAACGCCGTCGATGTCGCCTCGCGCCAGATCGACAACCGCTACGACTTCAAGGGCACCTCGGCCAAGGTCGAGCTGAACGACAAGGACAAGGTCATCACGCTGCACGGTGATTCCGATTTCCAGCTCGACCAGATCAAGGACATCCTGTTCCCGGCGATGGAGAAGAAGGAGACCGAGAGCACCAAGCGCCTCGATCACCAGCCGCTGCAGAAAGTCTCCGGCAACAAGGTCAAGCAGGATCTGAAGATCAGGCTGGGCATCGAGACCGAGATGGCCAAGAAGATCGTCAAGCTGATCAAGGATGGCAAGCTCAAGGTGCAGGCCTCGATCCAGGGCGACGCGGTGCGGGTCCAAGGCGCCAAGCGCGACGACCTGCAGGAATGCATCGCGCTGATCCGCAAGGAGATCGTCGATTTTCCGATCCGCGCGGGCAATTTCCGGGATTGAGCGCATTGCCGCGGTCGACGCCGGAAAAAGGGCGAAAACCGGGGCGGCCCCGGCTGCCCTGAGTTCTTTTCAGCGGGCGAGGCCGCCGATCCACACTGCGTAAAGCTGGTCCGCCAACCGGCGCATCGCCGGCAGGCGCTCGGGAGTTTCCGCCAGCATCGCCGTGGGCGTCTGGACGCCGGGCTGGCCGGCGACGGCTCTGGTTTCGTCGCCCCATTGCCCGCACCAGGTGGCGATCATCTCCGGCGTCATCTCGACATGGCACTGCATGCCCAGGTGCGGGCCGAGCGCGAACATCTGGTTGGCGCAGTGCGCGCTGGCGAACAGCCGGGTGGCGCCGGGCGGGATGCTGAAGGTTTCGCCATGCCAGTGGAAGACGGTTCCCGTTCCGCCGGCATGGTCCCCCAGCCAGCGCCGCGCGGTGGCGTTGTCTTCGGCGCTGGCCTCGCCCCAGCCGATTTCCTTGACCGGATTGCGCGTCACCTCGCCGCCCAGCGCCTTGCTCATCAACTGCCCCCCAAGACAGTGGCCGATCACCGGCACATCGCTGGCGACGGCGGTGCGGATCAGCGCACAGACCGGCTCGATCCACGGCAGCCGGTCATTGACGCTCATCGGGCCGCCCATGAAACAGAGGCCGGAAAAGCCGTCGACCGCAGCGGGCGCCGGCGCGCCTTGGTCGATGGCGATCAGGCGCCAGGGAATCCCGTGCCGTTCGAGGAATATGGCAAAATAGCCTGGACCTTCGGTAGGAGAGTGGCGAAAGATGGCGACAGGCAGCATGAACGTGGAGATACCCGCAAAGTTGACGCGCCATTGTACGCTCCTTGCCTTGGCGCTCGGCTTGGTCGCTACGGGCGCCGCCGCGCAGGATGTCGGCCTGGCCGGCATCATGGGCAGCCGGGCGCTGCTGATGATCGATGGTGGCGAGCCGCAGGCAGTTGCCGTCGGTCAATCGCTCGCTGGCGTCAAGGTGGTTTCGGTTCACGGCGATCAGGTCGTCGTCGAGATCGGCGGCAGGAAACGCCCGTTGCGTGTCGGCCAGCATGCAATCGGCGCCGCGGCGGCGGATGGCTCGGGCACGATCGTCATGACGGCGGACAACCAGGGGCACTTCTACGTTACCGGCAGCGTGAACGGCACGGCCGTGCGCTTTATGGTCGACACCGGCGCAACGATGATCTCGCTCGGCGCGAGCGATGCGCGCCGCATCGGCCTCGATTTCAACCGTGGCCAGAAAGCCATGACCCAGACCGCCAACGGCCAGACGGTGGTGAGCAAGGTCAAGCTGGACACGGTGCGCATCGGCGACGTGACCCTGCACAACGTCGATGCGCTGATCCACCAGAACGAGATGCCCATGGCCCTGCTCGGCATGAGTTTCCTGAACCGGATGGAAATGCAGCGCGACGGCGGCACCATGACACTCAGGAAAAGGTTCTAGTCACTAACCACTTCAGTCTTGACAGATTCTGCGAAGAATTCAATGAGTAGCGGCCATGGCTGGAACGATGCTGAAGCGTGTGAGCGAGCAGGCGGCGGCGATGGCGGAGCGACCCAGGCGGGTC
>JAFLDQ010000163.1 GCA_017302355.1 Dechloromonas sp. | reverse complement strand
CAGCGAAAACTCGCGCGCCTGCAGTCTGGTCATTCCGGCCGGGTTGAAGTAGATGGTGCTGGCGTTGTCGGCGACCGCCGCCGACCCGGCGAAAGCGTTGCCGAGGCCGCTGGCGTTCTGCTCCCACAGGGCAAAGCCGGAAGCGCTGGCGGCGCCGGAAAAAGCAACGGCGAGAAGCGCCGGAATCAGGCGCGGGGTGATGTTCCTGGGCATTGATCTCTCCACTCGAAGACAGTTGATTTTGTGCGGTTTCGCAACCTTCCGATTAGACATCAGCCGTCCGTTTCCAGCCAGCACGAACTGGCGATGCCGGAATGGATTTCCGGCAGAGTGTTGTCCCGAGGCAACGGACTATTGCGCCTGCGTCTTGCGATAATTGAGCGGCCCGCCGGTGAAGGGTGCGAACCCGGTCCCGAAGATCACGCCGGCGTCGGCGAGGTCGGCATCGGCGACGACGCCGGTGACGACCAGGTGGTCGACGCGATCGATCAGCGGCTTGACCAGGCGGGCGGCGAGCTGCGGCGGCGGCGTTCCGGCCGCCCCCTTCTGCGCCTTGCCGGCGGTCCAGGCGTAGAAGCCCTGGCCGGTCTTCTTGCCGAGTTGCCCCTGGTCGACCCGGGCCATCAGGCAGCGCGGCGCTTCCGCCCCGCCCGCCAACTGCCTGCCGGCGGCGACGGCGATGTCGAGACCGACCGTATCGGCCAGCTCGACCGGACCCATCGGCATGCCGAACGCCAGCATCGCCTCGTCGACGGTTTCCGGGCTGATTCCCTCGTCGACCGCGCGCATCGCCTCCAGCATGTAGGGGGCGAGGACGGCATTGACGAGAAAGCCCGGTTCGCTCCTGACCGGCAGCGGCAGCTTGTCGATCTGCCGGACGAAGGCGCAGGCGGCCTGGACCATTGCGGGATCGGCGCCGTCGGCGGCGACCACCTCGACCAGCGGCATCATCGCCACCGGATTGAAGAAGTGGATGCCGACCAGACGCCCGGGGCGTTGCAGCACCGTGCGCAGGTCTTCCAGTTTGAGGCTGGAGGTGTTGGTCGCCAGCACGGCGTCCGGCTTCATCACCGCATCCAGCTTGCGCAGCAATGCATGCTTGGCCTCGACGTTCTCGAAGATGGCCTCGATGACGACGTCGGCATGCGCCGCACCGGCGCCGTCCGGATCGGGAATCAGGCGGTCCATGATCGCGCGCAATTGCAGCTTGTCCTTGATGCGCCGCGCGAAATTCTCGCGGGCGCGCTTGAGCGCCGGGGCGATGCGCTCCAGGCCCTGATCCTGCAGGGTCACCGTCATGCCGCGCAGCGCGCACCAGGCGGCAATGTCGCCGCCCATGGTGCCGACGCCGACGACATGGACGCGTCTGGCCTTGAAGTGCGAGTCCTTGCCGAAGCTCTTCAGGCGCTCCTGCAGGAAGAAGACGCGCACCAGGTTGCGCGCCGTCGGCGAGCGGACGATGCCGTCGACCAGTTCCGGCGCGGCCAGCGCGTTGCCATTGTGCTTCGCCCAGATGTCGATGATCGCGTACGGCGCCGGGTAATGCTGCGGACGCGCGCGTTTGGCCACCTGCTTGCGCGCGCCGCTGGCGACGACGCTCTTGAGCGGGCCGTTGAGCAGTCTTTGCGTCGCCGGCAGGGGATGGCGCGGCGCGTTCGACAGCACCATCATGCGCGCGGCGCGATCCATGATCCGCGGCGGCACGGCGTCGTCGGCCAGCCCCATGCGCTTCGCCCGTCGGGCATCGATCGTCTTGCCGGTCAGCATCATGTCCATCGCGGCGGCCGGGCCGACGCGTTCCGGCAGGCGCAGCATGCCGCCCCAGCCGGGAAAGATGCCGAGCATGACTTCCGGCAGACCCATCTTCGTGCCCGGCTCGTCGACCGCCAGCAGGTAGCGGCACGCCAGCGCCAGTTCCAGGCCGCCGCCGAGGCAGTGGCCGCGAACCAGCGCCAGGGTCGGGTAACGCACGGCCGCCAGCCGGTTGAACAGCTCCCAGCCGCGGGCAACCAGGGCGCGCCCCTTCTCGGCGGTATCGAGCTGGGAAAACTCCTGGATGTCGGCGCCGGCGACGAAGCCCGCCGCCTTGCCCGAACGGATGATCAGCCCCTTCGGCGGATCGGCGTCGAGCCGGTCGAGCAACTGCCCGAATTCGCCGAGGACTTCGGCCGACAGCGCATTGGCGGCAGCGCCCTGCTTGTCCAGCGTCGCGACGGCAATCCCGTCCGCTTCGGTCACGATCTGCCAGTGTTGTAAATTGAAATTCATCATCCGCTATCTATCTCAATTAGGGCGATGGCCGCTGGCGGCGAAGGCCAGCGACAGGGCGCCGGGGCCGACATTGACCGCCGCCGTCGTGCTCATCGGAGAAATCAGGACTTCTGCACCGTGCTTGCTCGCCGCTTCGGCCAGATCGGCATAGCCCGGCAGGCTGCGGACGACCTCCGGCTGACCGCCATAGCTGATACAGACATACGGTGTGTCGATGCCGTCGCGCACCCGCTTGGCGGCCATCGCGAATATCCGCTCGGCGCCAGCCGCAAAGCCGCGCACCTTGTCGATGGTGTTCGTCACATCGCGATGGCAATGGAGGATCGGCTTGACGTCGAGCCACGAGCCGAGCGTGTATGAACCCCAGCTCAGGCTCTTGTCTCCCTTCTTGGAGGCCCGCCGGTAGATGTGAAAGAGGCCGGCCGGAACCAGGTAGGTGTGCGTCTGCTCGACCAGGTCGTGCAGACACTTGCCGATATCGCTCGGCGCACCGCCGGCGCGGATCAGGCGCACCGCTTCGGCCACCGGCACCGCCTGCCCGGTGAACAGGTTGCGCGTCGACACGACGGCGAGACCGAAGCGCTCGGACAACCCCGCCGCACGGCGAACCGTCCTGTAGCGGCCGAGGATCGCGCGCGACGCCTGCATCGCATGATCGAAGATCGGGCTGCGCGTGCTGGTGATGGTCAGGCAGAAAACGTAGTCGTAATCGAGAACCAGGCGATCGAGAAACAGGCTTTCGATCTGCTCGACCGAATAGGGAATCGACTCGGCGAAATCCTCGCTCTTGCGGTCGAGATGCCTGACGTAGAACGCCTGTGTCTCCTCCGGATCGCGACGGTCCTCGATCAGCAGGTCGCCGATGCGCAAGGTGATCGGCATGATGCGCACATCGTTTTCCGTCAGGAAATCACGGGGCAGGTCGCAGGCCGAATCAACGACGATACCGATCCGCATCTCAGTTCTCCGCCTCGACCAGCATGGCGCCGCCCAGCCCGCCGCCGATGCAGATGGTGGCCATGCCGCGCTTCGCCTGCTTCTCGCGCAGGACATGCAACAGATGGAGGACGATGCGCGCGCCCGAGGCGCCCACCGGGTGGCCGACGGCGATCGCTCCGCCGTCGACGTTCAGCCTGTGTTCGTCGAGCGCGCCAAGGGCGCCAGGAAGTCCGAGCTGCTCGCGACAGTAGTCGTCCGACTTCCAGGCTTCGAGGCAGCCGAGAACCTGGGCGGCGAAGGCCTCGTTGATTTCCCAGGCGTCAAGATCGTTGAGCCCGAGACCGTGCCGCTGCAGGATCGGCGTCGCCGCATGCACCGGGCCAAGCCCCATCTGCGCCGGATCGAGGCCGGCCCACGCGCTATCGACGATGCGGCCGAGCGGCTTGAGGTTCCATTTCCTGACCGCCTCTTCCGCAGCCAGGATCAGCCAGGCGGCGCCGTCGGTGATCTGCGAGCTGTTGGCGGCGGTGATGTTGCCATACTTCTTGTCGAAGAACGGCTTCAGCTTGGCCATGCCGGCCATGCTGGCATCGGGACGCACGCCGTCGTCCTCGCCGTAGATATTCCCCTTGTCGTCGACCAGCGGCACGATCTCGCCGTAATGCCCGGCAGCACGGCCAGCCATGACGCGCTGGTGACTGCGCACGGCGAAGGCATCCATCTGCTGGCGGTCGATGCCGAATTTCCACGCCAGGTTCTCCGCGGTCTGACCCATCAGCAGGCCGCAGACGGGATCGGTCAGGCCCTTCATCAGGCCGATCACCGGACTGAGCAGCGCCCCCGGGCGCAGCTTGACGAAATGACCGGCCTTCTGGCCAGCCGATTTCATCGCCATCATCCCGGCGAACCAGCGCACCATCGCCTCCGAGTAAAGCAGCGGCGCGTGCGACAGCGCATCGACGCCCCCGGCGAGCACCAGCGAGGAACGCCCGCACTGGATGTTGGCAATCGCCGAATCGAGCGCCTGCATGCCGCTGGCGCAGTTACGCATCACCGTCCAGCCGGGCACCTTGTTGCCGCAGCCCAGACGCAGCGCCACCATGCGCCCGATGTTGGTCTCGTCGGGCGAAGGCGCCGCACAGCCCAGGATGACCTCGTCGAGATCCTCCGGCGAAAACGGCTGGCGCAGCAGCAGGCTGCGTCCGGCCTGGGTCGCCAGATCGGACGCGGGGAACGGCCCGGGCCCGCTGCGCGCCTTGAGGAACGGCGTCCGCGCGCCGTCCACCACGTAGATCGTCTTCATCAGGCCGCCTTGCGCTCGAGCCTCGGCTTGTTGGCCGTCGCCACGTCGAAGTCGAACGGGAAGTCATCGACATGGACGACGATGTCGCGCAGCGCGTTGCGCCGCTTCATGATCTCGAACTCGGCCGCCGTGATGACGCCGCACTCCGCTGCCGCAACGGCGATGTCGCGCACATTGGCGAGCGGGTTGTTGGCGAACCGCCCGGCCTTCTCGGCCTCGCGGATCTTGGCTTCGATGGCTTCGGCCTGGATCGTCGCCGCCAATGCCAGTTCGATGGCGCCGGCCGGTTCGCTTTCGGTCATCGGCAGGAAGCACTCGGCGGTCAGGCGGTCGCGCGCTTCCGACGGCTCGATCAGCAGTCTGGCAACCTTGTGACCGAGATCGTCGGAGGGCACGACATACGGGTGACCCCACGGGAAGATGCTGCGGTGCAGGAAGGCGCCGATGAAGCGGTTGGGGAAATTGGCGATGACGCCGTCGAACGCCTCCTGCGCCTTGTACATCGCATCCCAGATCGCCCAGTTCACCATCGGCAGGTCGGCGGCCGGACGGCCGTCGGCTTCGAAGCGCTTCAGCGTGCACGAGATCAGGTACATCTGGGCCAGAATGTCGCCAAGGCGCGCGGAGAGCTTCTCACGACGCTTGACGCTGCCGCCCAGCACCAGCAGGGAGATGTCCGCCAGGAAGGCAAAGGCGGTCGAGAAGCGGGTCATCTGCTGGTAGTAGCGGCGAACTTCGGGCGCCACGTCGACATTGACGCCGACGAAGTGCGAACCCGTCATGCCCAGCCACAGGGCGCGGAAGCCGTTCCGGATCGTGTAACCGATATGCCCCCACAGGGCCTTGTCGAAGTCGACCAGACCCTGACGCGCATCCTGGTTGTGCGCCGCGTGCATTTCCGCCAACAGGTAGGGATGGCAGCGGATGGCGCCCTGGCCGAAGATGATCAGCGAACGGGTGAGAATGTTGGCGCCCTCGACGGTGATGGCGATCGGCACCTGCTGGTAGGCACGGCCAAGGAAGTTGGACGGGCCAAGGCAGATGCCCTTGCCGCCGACCACATCCATGCCGTCGTTGGCCACCTGGCGGGCGCGCTCGGTCACGTGATACTTGGCGATCGCCGAGACGACGGAGGGCTTCTCGCCGAGATCGACGGCGCCGGCGGTCATCGTCCGCGTGGCATTGGTCATGTAGGTAAAGGCGCCGATGCGGGTCAACGCCTCCTCGACCCCCTCGAAGCGGCCGACGGCCATCTTGAACTGGCTGCGCACGCGGGCGTAGCCGCCGACCGTACGCGCGATCATCTGCGACATGCCGGCGTTGGACGACGGCAGCGAGATCGAACGTCCCGCCGCCAGGCACTCCATCAGCATGCGCCAGCCCTGCCCCGCCATCTTCGGACCGCCGATGATGAAGTCGAGCGGCATGAAGACGTCCTTGCCGCGCGTCGGGCCGTTCATGAACATGGCGTTGAGCGGGAAGTGGCGACGCCCGGTGTCGACCCCCGGATGATCGTAGGGAACCAGCGCGCAGGTGATGCCGACGTGCTTCTTGGTGCCGAGCAAGCCGTCCGGGTCAAAGAGATGGAAGGCCAGCCCGAAGACCGTGCACACGGGAGCCAGCGTGATGTAGCGCTTGTCCCAATTGACCCGCATGCCGATCACTTCCTTGCCCTGCCACATGCCCTTGCAGACGACGCCGGTATCGGGAATCGAGGCGGCGTCGGAACCGGCCCACGGGCTGGTCAGCGCGAAGGCGGGCACCTCGATGCCCCTGGCCAGGCGCGGCAGGTAATGGTTCTTCTGTTCCTCGGTGCCGTAATGCAGCAGCAGTTCGGCCGGGCCGAGCGAGTTCGGAACCATGACCGAGACCGACAGCGCGGAGGAGCGCGTCGACAGCTTGGTCACGATCTGCGAATGGGCGTAGGCGGAAAACTCGAGGCCGCCGTACTTCTTCGGGATGATCATGCCGAGGAAGCCCTTGTCCTTGATGTACTTCCAGGCTTCCGGCGACATGTCCTGATCGACGTGCGAAACCTGCCAGTCGTCGACCAGACGGCAGGCTTCCTCGACCTCGTTGTCGAGGAAGGATTGCTCTTCCGCCGTCAACTTCGGCACCGGATAGGCGTGCAGCTTGTTCCAGTCTGGCTTGCCGCGGAACAGCTCGCCATCCCACCACACCGTGCCAGCCTCGAGCGCATCGCGCTCGGTTTCCGACATCTGCGGCAGGATTTTCTTGTAGGTTGAAAAAATAGGCCGGCTGATCAGTGCACGCCTTACAGGCCGGACACCGATCAGCACGGCAACTGCCACCGCTACCACGGTCAGCAGAGGGATGATCACGTCGATCATGTTCTGTTCTCCTTGATGGAATTAGGCCGCTTTACCCGGCTCTGGTTGATTTTGCTGCTCTGGAAACTCCTGGAACTGCGGCAACGGCGCGCGCAGGCCGCCCAGCAGGAATGGCATCACGCGGGCCGCAAGACGCTTGGCGGCATCCGGCCCATCGTTGTTCAGTTCGATTTCGCAACCGGTAACCACCTGCAGGACATCGGTACCGGCAATTGCGTAGGACACCGAGCCGAGCATCAGGTGAAGGCGCCAGATGATCTCCTCCTGAGGCACATCAGGCAGCGCACGGAAGAGCGCCCGCTTGTAGCGCTCGATCACTTCGGCGTACTCGCCGGCGAAAAAATTTCGGATGAAGTCCGCTGGATCGGTCAGCGTCCGCCCGAGGAGGCGCAGGAAGGTCATGCCACCCAGGGACTCGTCCTCCCCCATGCGTAGCAGGGTGCCGAAAAAGGCTTCGAGAATTGCCGATGGCTTCAAGGGTTCGCCGCGGGCAGCCGCTTCCAGCGCGCCAAGAACATCGACGACAGCCCTGAAATTTTCGCCGCCGACATTATGACCAAGACCAAGAACGCGACCGACTATGACATGGCGTTGCATTTGGCGCGCGAAGGTGCGCCCACGGTTGAGTGGTTGGCGGACTACTGCAACGTGCCACTGAGCCTAGTGGACTCGTTTCTGTATCCCGGTCACGCCAAGATGCGCATGCACGGCACGCCCAATCGCACGGGGTCGGAACTGATGGGTGCGCTGCATCAGGCCATCGAACGCGACAGCATTGACGTGATTACTGAAGCGCAAGTAACTGATCTGTTCGCTGACGATGTGAAGCGTATTCACGGCCTTCGCAT
>JAFLDQ010000162.1 GCA_017302355.1 Dechloromonas sp. | reverse complement strand
CAAGGCGCACGCGGCGGCGGTCGCCGACATCGAGGCGCAACTGCGGCGGCTGCTGGGCAGGAACTTCGTCGTCGATACGCCCTTCGAGCGCCTGCAGCACTTTCCGCGCTACCTGAAGGCGGTGAGCGTCCGCCTCGACAAGCTCAAGGCCGGTGGCGGCGGCGGCGCGGCGCGCGATGCGCAACTGATGGCCGAATACGGCCCGCTGTGGACCAGCTATGAGCGCCGCGCCATCCAGTTGGCCAAACTCGGCGCGGTCGACCCGCAGGTCGACCAGTTCCGCTGGCTTATGGAAGAATTGCGGGTGGGCCTCCATGCGCAGGAACTGCGGACGCCGGCGCCGGTTTCCACGAGGCGGCTGCAGAAACAATGGGAAGGAATCAGGAATGGGTGACGTGATGCTGGCGCTGGCGAGAACCCTCGCCAACCTGAAGCAGGGCCGGGTCTGGGGCTACGTGCTGGTTCCCGCCGCGCTCGCGCTGCTGCTCGCGATCGGGCTGGCGGTCGCGGCGCTCGGCTGGTTCGTGCAGCAGATGATGGCCTACCCGCCGATGACGCTGCTCGTTGCCTGGGGACTGGTCTGGCTGGCGCACATCCTGGCCTACCTCGGCGGCTGGATGGCGATTTTCGCCATCGCCTACCTGACCGCCTCGCTGCTCGCCGCCATCGTCATCATGCCGCTCATGGTGAAGCATCTGGCGGAAACCGAGTACCGCGATGTCGCGGCGATGGGCCAGGACAGTTTCGTCGCCGCTGCGGTCAACAGCGTCGGCGCGTCGCTTCTGTTCGTCATCGCCTGGGTGGCGACGATTCCGCTGTGGCTGATCCCCGGCTTCTCGCTGCTCGTTCCGCTGCTGCTGATGGGCTGGCTCAACCGCCGGACATTCGCCTACGACGCGCTGGCGCTGCACGCCACCGCCGACGAATGGACGACATTGCGCAAGGGCAACAAGGCGCACTTCTTCATGCTCGGCCTGACCATGGCGCTGCTCGCCCATGTTCCTTTCGTCGGCCTGCTGGTCCCGGCGCTGGCCGCGCTCGCATTCGTCCATTTCGGGCTCGAGGCGCTGCGCCGCTCGCGCCGCGGCGCCATCGTGACCATCGCGGGAGAACAGGCATGAGCCGCAGCTTTGGCGCCGTCATCATCGGCGACGAGATCCTTTCCGGAAAACGCCAGGACAAGCACTTCGCGAAGATCGTCGAACTGCTCGGCGAGCGCGGCCTGCGCCTGTCCTGGGTCGAATACCTGGGCGACGACCGGGCGCGCCTGACCGCCGCTTTCCGGCGCACGATGGCCGCCGGCGACGTGGTCTTTTCCTGCGGCGGCATCGGCAACACGCCGGACGACCACACGCGGCAGGCGGTGGCGGCGGCGCTCGGCGTCGGGCTGGAACTGCACCCGGAGGGCGTCGCCGAAGCCCGGCTGCGCTTCGCCGGCGACATGACGCCGCAGCGCCTGCAACTGGTGACCTTCCCCGCCGGCGTCAGGATCATCCCCAATCCCTTCAACCGCATTCCCGGCTTCACGGCCAACGAGCACTACTTCGTGCCGGGCTTTCCGCAGATGGCGCACCCGATGATCGAGTGGGCGCTGGAAACCTTCTACCGTGACGAGTTCCGCCCGGTCGCGAACACCGTGGAGAAGGCCTTCCTGCTGACCGGCCCGACGGCTTACGAAAGCGCCCTGCTCGACCTGATGGAACGCATCGTCGGCGCCTACCCGAGCCTGCGCCTGTTCTCGCTGCCGTCGCTCGCCGGCAACGAGCGCCGCCATCTCGAACTCGGGGTCGAAGGCGACCCGGCGCTCGTCGACCAGGCGATGGACGAGATCCGCGGCGAAATCGAGCGGCGCGGAATCTCCTGGACCTGGCGGCCGTAGATGGCCAGGGACAACCGATAAGGCTGTTGCGGTCGACGTGAAAAACCCGCGGAATTCGCGGGCTTTTCGCGGCCGGGCGGTGAGCCGGAATTACTTGGCGGCAGTCTTGCGCGCGGCGGCGGTTGTTGCGGTGACCGCCTTGGTCGTCGCCGTCGAGGCGGCCTTCATGTTGGCTTCGGCGACATCGGAGAACTGCTTGGCCATCGCCGTCATGTTGTCGAAAGCCGTGGTCGAGGCGTTCAGCATCGACTTCATCGTGGCCGCGAAGACATCGCCGCCGACCGGTGCGCTGGCAGTGGCCTTTTCGACGGCGCTGCTGGCGTTCTTGGCGAAGCTGCTGTACTGGCTCTCCATGACGGCGGTGACTTCCTTCTGCATGCTGCTCACCAGTTCATAGACGCTGCGCGAGTAGTCGACCCACTTGTCGACGTTCGGCCTGGCCAGTTCGCCGTTGAGCTTGGCGACCTCGCCGGCGTCCTTGGCGCCGAGCAACTGCTGGGCGTTGCTGACCGTGTTGTTGAAGAATTCGCGCGAGGCGGCCATGTTGAGGGCGGTCAGACGCTCGACCCCATTGAAGGCGGTGCGCAGCAGCGCCATCATCACTTCGGCGTTGGCCTTCTGGGCGGCGGCAACTTGTTCGATGTTCGGTTTGTTCATCATTCTCTCCAGTCTGGTGGTTCGGTGTAGACGAAACGGACCTCCCGCGCCCGGCGCCGGAGGTCCTTCGCGGCAGATTACTTCTTGCCGCGGGCGGCGGCGGCGCCGACTGCCTTGACCGTCGCGTTGGTCGCGGCGGCAACATTGGCTTCGGCGATCTCGGCAACCTGCTTGGCGGCCTTGTTCATGTTGTCGAAAGCGGAAGTGGCGGCGGCGATGGCGCTCTTGACCGCGGCAACCGCAACGTCGGAGCCGGCCGGCGCGGACTTGGCGGCCTTGTCGAGCAGCCCGGCGACGGTCTTCTGGAAGTCGCTGAACTGGGCTTCGATCATCTTCGACAGCTCTTCCTGGGTCTGGGCGGAGATCTCATACACGGAACGCGAATAGGCGACGGCCTTCTCGACATTCGGCTGGGCCAGCGATGCCTGGATCGACAGGGCTTCCTGAACGTCCTTGGCGCCCATCAGCGCCTTGGCGCCGGAGACCGAATCTTCCATCACGGAACGGGCGGTGTTGAGGTTCAGCGCGGCGATGCGTTCGGCGGAAGCCAGCGCGGTGTTGGCCACGGACAGCAGGGAATCGACGGTAGCCTTGTTGGCGGCGGCAAATTGCTCGGGGGTGGTGAACATTGTGGAATCTCCTGTATCAAGTATGGACGAAAGGTCGGGGACACGCAGTGCAGCACACCCGAATCCGTTTGCTGCACTGCACCATGAACCCGATTATAGAGGGCATTCGCCGAATGTCAACAAGTTTGTGCACTGCAACAAATCGCTCCTGGGCGAGCCGCGGCAGCGAGCAGGCGTTCAGTTCCGCGCGGGCGGCGACCCCAGCGCGCCGGACCCCTTGAGTTCCAGACGCTGCTGGGCGGAGGCCGGCGGCTCCGCCGGCGCGCCCTTGCTCCTCGGCTGGATGACCGCGCGCACCCTGGCCGGCGGCGCTTTCGGGTCACGCGCCTGGCCTGCCGTCACCAGATACTTCTCGCTGATCGCGTCATACCAGATGTAGTCCCCGCGTACCTGATCCTGGCCGCTCCTGACCCAGGCGCGATGGAAGAATTCGGCGATTTCCGTATTGGTGTTGTACTCGATCCGCTCGGCTTCGCCGTCGGTATATTCATCCATGCCCTCGCGCTTCTGCCGCATGCGCGCCAGACCGTCCTTGCCGCCGAACGCCGTTCCCTTCTGGAAGCCATACGGGTCCTCGGTAATCACGACGCGATCGGCGCGCAGCACCATGGTGCCCTTGACCACCACAACGTCGCCTTCGAGAATCTGGATCTTCTTGGCGTCGTCGATCGAGATGCGGTTGGCTTCGATCTGCATGGGCTTCTCGCGGTCGGCGCGCTCGGCGAACACCGGCTGCGCCAGCAGGGCAAGAATCAGGAGGGTGGCGGTTCTAAGGCTCATTTCTTTGCTCGACGTGGATAGGACATTCCGGTGACCTGCGACTGCAGGACGAAGGTGGAGGCATTGTTGTCCACATGCATGCCCACCCCCTTGACCCAGGAGCGGTCTTCGGCAATCTCGACCGGGCTGCTGGTAAACGCGATTCCGCTATCGGGCTGGACGGTCAGGTCGGGCATGCGGGCGACCATTGCCGGCCTGTCCCGGGTCGCCGAACGGACCGCCTTGACGTCCTCCCAGAGATACACGGTCTCCCCCTGGCTCGTCACCCGCGCGTGGTTGCCCGACGTCGTGACCGTCACCGCATCCGGCCGGTATTGGGTCAGGACGGGAGATTTCAGTTCCGAGCTGCCGTCATCGGGGAAATGCTCCAGGTACGGCGCCGTCAGGCGGTACTTGAGCCGCCCCGCTTCATCGAAGGTGCGGATGGTGAAATTCTCGGCCACGGCATCCGGGTCGTGGCGGAACTTGCCGTCCCTGACCGTCTCGACCGGCGCCGTCACCCTCTGCAGCCAGAAGGTGACCCCCGCCAGCAAGGCCAGCAGCACGAGCGCGAAGATCTGGCTGGAGGCGAATCTCATGGCGGATCGAGGTAGCCGGCAAGAAGGTGGTCGAGCTTGCCCTGGGCGGCAAGGATGAATTCCGCCGCCTCGCGCACCGCGCCATGGCCGCCGGCGCTGTCGGTCAGCGCATGCGCGCGTTCGCGCACGACCGGTCGCGCGTTGGCCGGCGCGATGGCCAGGCCGCACCGCATCATCACCGGCAGGTCGATCAGATCGTCGCCCATGAAGGCGCACTCCGGCCAGTGGAACCCGAGGCGTGCGAGCAGTTCGCCAACCGTCGCGCGCTTGTCGGCAACCCCCTGGAAGACATGCTCGATGCCGAGATCAGCGGCGCGCGCGGCCACCACCCCCGAGCTGCGACCGGTCACGATGGCCAGTTCGACGCCGCCCCGCTGCAGGAGTTTGACGCCGAGACCGTCCTGGACGTTGAAGGTCTTGAGTTCATGGCCGTCATCGGTGTAGCAGAGGCCGCCATCGGTCATCACGCCATCGACGTCGAAGGCCATCAGCCGGATGCGGCTGGCGCGGGATCTGGCATCCATCAGATCACCTTGGCCGTGAGAAGATCATGCGTGTTGAGCGCCCCCAGCAGGCGGCCATCGTCATCGGCCACCAGCAGGGCGTTGATCCGGTAGCGTTCCATCATCTCGACCGCCTCGACGGCGAGACGGTCTGGCCCGATGCTGCGCGGACCGGCATGCATGACGTTGTCGATCCGCGCCGAGCGCAGATCGATGCGCTTTTCGAACGCGCGGCGCAGGTCGCCGTCGGTGAAGATGCCCAGCGTTCGTCCGGCATCGTCGAGGATGACCACCAGCCCCAGGCCGCCACCCGACATGGCGAGGATGGCATCGGTCACGCCGGTCTTCGGGGTCACCGCCGGCACCCTGTCGCGACCGCGCATCACGTCGTGGACATGGGTCAGCAGGCGGCGCCCGAGCGAGCCGCCGGGATGCGAACGGGCGAAATCCTCCGGTCCGAAGCCGCGCGCATCGAGCAGCGCCACCGCCAGCGCATCGCCGAGCGCCAGCGCCGCCGTCGTGCTCGCCGTCGGCGCCAGGTTATGCGGACAGGCCTCCTGCTCGACGCCGGCATCGAGGTGAACATCGGCCTCGCGGGCGAGTGTCGAGGCCGGCGCACCGGTCATCGCGATCAGCCGCGCGCCCTGGCGCTTGATCAGCGGAACGATGCGCAGCAGTTCCTCGGATTCGCCGGAATTCGACAGCGCCAGCAGGACGTCGTCGCGGGTGATCATCCCGAGGTCGCCATGGCTCGCCTCCGCCGGATGCACGAAATAAGCCGGCGTCCCGGTGCTGGCCATGGTCGACGCGATCTTGCGCGCGACATGTCCCGACTTGCCCATGCCGCTGACGATGACCCGCCCGTGACAGCCGAGAATCAACTCGACCGCGCGTGCGAACTCGCCGGCGATCCTGCCACCCAGCGCGTTTACCGCGGCAGCCTCGATGCTCAGCGTCTGGCGGCCGAGATCCAGCGCGCGCTCCGGCGAAAAATGATCGGGCTTCAGGCTTGGGTTCATGGACGTGCTGCGGTTATCATCCGCCAAGTATACCCGACTTGGCGTAACGCACTTGAGCGCGCTCTCCCTTGCCCTTCTCCTTCTTGGCGCTTCGGTGCTGGCGGTGGTCTTCTGCCGCCGCTTCAACCTGCCGCCGGTCCTTGGCTACCTGCTGGTCGGCAGCGTCATCGGCCCGCACGCCCTGAACCTGATGGACGACGTGCATCGCGTCGAACATCTCGCCGAGTTCGGCGTCGTCTTCCTGATGTTCTCGATCGGTCTCGAGTTCTCGCTGGCCAAGCTCTACTCGATGAAGCGCATCGTCTTCGGTCTCGGCCTGTTGCAGGTCGCGGTCAGCATGCTGCTGATCGCCGGGCTGGTCATGCTCGCCGGCGTCAACTGGCAGATCGGCATCGCCCTTGGCGGCGTCTTCGCGATGTCCTCGACCGCCGTCCTGACCAAGCTGCTGGCCGAGCGGATGGAGTTCGAGACCGCGCACGGCCGCGAAATCCTCGGCGTCCTGCTCTTTCAGGATCTCGCGGTGGTGCCGTTGCTGGTGATCATTCCTTCGCTGACGCAGCCGCCGGAGAAGCTCGCGATGCTGCTCGGCATCGCGCTGCTCAAGGCCGTCGTCGTGCTGGCGGTGATTCTGGTCTTTGGCCAGAAGCTGATGCGCAGGTGGTTTCTCTTCGTCGCCCGCGCCAAGTCGTCGGAAGTGTTCATCCTCAACGTGCTGCTGATCACGCTGGGTCTCGCCACGCTCACCGAACTGGCCGGCCTGTCGCTGGCCCTCGGCGCCTTCGTCGCCGGCATGCTGATCTCGGAGACCGAATACCGCCTGCAGGTCGAGGAGGACATCAAGCCCTTCCGCGACGTGCTGATGGGACTGTTCTTCGTGACCATCGGCGTCAAGCTCAACCCTTCGGTCGTCGTCGGCCTGTGGTGGCAGGTCCTGCTGGTTCTGGCCGGTCTGCTCGTGATCAAGGCAGCGGTCGTCGGGCTGCTCTCCTGGCGCCTCGGATCGACCCCGGGCAACTCCATCCGCTCGGCGTTGTGGCTGTGCGCCGGCGGCGAGTTCGGTTTCGTCCTCCTCGGCGAAATCGCCAATGCGCCAAAGGCCGTCGAGCAGGTGGCGCTGACCGCCCTCGTCCTGTCCATGCTGATCGCGCCCTTCATCATTCATTTCAGCGAAAGGCTGGTGATGCGTTTCGTCGCCAGCGAGTGGATGCTGCGCTCGATGCACCTGACGAAGATCGCCGCCGAGTCGATGGGGACCGAAAAGCACGCGATCCTTTGCGGCTTCGGCCGCAACGGTCAGTATCTGGCGCGCTTTCTCGGCCAGGAAGGAATCCGTTACATTGCGCTCGATGTCGATCCGGATCGCGTCCGCAAGGCGGCGGCCGGCGGCGAAAGCGTCGTCTTCGGCGATGCCGGACGCAAGGAATCGCTGATCGCCGCCGGCCTGATGCGGGCCAGCGTGGTCATCGTCACCACCAGCGACACGCCGCTCGCCGAGAAGATTCTCTTCCACACCCAGGCCCTGCGCCCGGAGATCCCGGTCATCGTCCGCACCGCCGACGAACGCGACATCGCGCGCCTGTCAGGCGCCGGCGCCACCGAAGTCGTTCCCGAGACGCTCGAAGCCAGCCTGATGCTGGCATCGCACGCGCTCGTCCTGCTCGGCATCCCGCTCAAGCGCGTGCTCAAGCGCAT
>JAFLDQ010000161.1 GCA_017302355.1 Dechloromonas sp. | reverse complement strand
GCGCCTCACGACCTGCTACTACGGACAGGGGAAATGCCAATGAAGCCTGTCTATGCCGCTGCGCTGCTCGCCGCATTCGCGTTGCCCGTCTTCGCCGACGACGTGCTCCGCACGCCGGTGCCCGATGCGCGCCCGGTGATGCTGGCCGCCCTCCAGGCGACCGACGGGCAGGCCCACGGCGTCCTCACCGGCGAGATGGCGGATGCGATCACGAGGCGCTTCGGTGCCACCTCGCCGATCTTCATCGACGTGACGACCGAGAAGCGCTACACCCAACCGGGTTGCAGCCGGCTGAAGGTCACGTTCTGGCAAGACGGCGTTCTCCTGCCCGGCGCATTGAGCCCGCGCCGGCAGACGATGGACTTCGGCATCAACTACTGCCTCGACGGCCGGCCGCCGCAGTCCCTGAAGTAGAGCCCCTATGAAGCGCTTCGCGTTCCCCATACCCGTCCGCTTGGCGCTGGCGCTGGCGCTGGCCTCGATGCTGGGCGCCAGCGCCGCGTCGGCCCAGGATGCTGCTGCGCGCTACTGGTCCGACAGTTGGCGCGGCTGGCATTTCTACGAGGATCCCATGCCCGAGGAACGGGAACGTCAGCCGCTGCCGAACAAGGGGATGCCCGCGGCACCACCGGCTCTGCCCGCGAAAGCCCCGGAATTGGTCGAGTTCGAACGCCTGCAGAAGACGCTGGAGGACACCCGCAACATCGCCATCATGCGGCCGACCGAGGCGAACGTGCGCCGCTATATGGAACTCGAGTCCCAAGTGGTCGCGCGTGCCTCCTATTTCGCCGACGTGGCGCAGCGGGTCGCCTGGGCCACGCCGGCGCTCGATCCGACGCTGCAAGGTCGGCCGGTCAACGCCAAGGCGCTGGAGGTATTCGAGCAGACCGAGTTGGTGGACCGATCCCGTTCGATTGCCGAACTGGGCAAGGACCACGTGCTGTTCTTCTTCTACCGCTCGGATTGTCCGTATTGCCATGCATTTGCGCCTACCTTGGCGGCCTTCCAGGCGCGCCACAGCATCCAGGTCGTGGCCATCAGCGTCGATGGCGGCCCGATACCGGGTTTCCCCAACGCACGTACGGACAACGGCATTGCCACCACCCTGAAGGTCACGCAGGTGCCTGCCGTCTTCCTGGCCCAGCCCTTCACCGGAAAGATTACGCCCATCGGTTTCGGCGTGCTCTCGGAATCCCAGTTGCTGGAACGCATCGCCGCCGTGTCCGGCCCCCAAGCCCGGGCGATGCTGCCCGGACCGACGCAACGTCTTGCCCTGCCGCAGGAGGCCCCATGAACCACCCAGACCATCCCTCGTTGTGGCGTACTTCCACCGCGCTGCTGGCGTTGCTGCTGGCGATCTCGCCGTTGCCGCTGCGTGCCGGCGACCTAAACACGGAGGTGAATGACATGTTCAACAACCTGGGCGCCATCGGCAACTACACGGCCCCCGGTGCCTTCCGCGGCCAGACCTTCAATACCTACACCGGCGGCAACCTGATGATGCGCTCGCCCAACAAGGTCTATCAGCTCGCAGCCATCCAGTTCCCCAGCGCCAAGGCCGGCTGCGGCGGCATCGACGTCTTCGGCGGCAGCTTCAGCCACATCTCGGCGACCGAGTTCAAGAACATGCTGAAGAACATCACCGCCGCCCTACCCGGCATTGCCTTCCAGTTGGCGCTCGAAGCGGTCTCGCCCCTATTGGGAGGACTCACCAAGTGGGCCAAGGGGCTGGAGACCTGGATCAACAATGCGCGCATCAACTCGTGCGAGACCGCCAAAGCCATCGTCAGCACGGCCGCCGAATCCGTCGGCTACAGCTCGCAGGAGACCTGCGCCGACCTCGCCGTCGAGATGGGCCTGGAGAGCGACCGCGATGCGGCACGCCGGCGTTGTGGCTCCGACCGGCCCAGCATCCTGGCGTCGGCACGTTCCTCCACCGATCCGAATGTGAAGAACAAGGCGCCCTTCGTCGGCAACCTGACCTGGAAGGCTCTGCAGTACACGGGTTCCTACCTCGACGATCAGGAGCGCGAACTGATCATGAGCCTGGTCGGCACCATCATCTACTACCCGGAGGAATCGGCGCGTGACCCCGAGCCGATTGCGCCCACCCTCACGTCGATCAGCCAGTTGCTGTACGGGCAGAGCGCGGCGGGCGGCACGGATGTCATCCAGCACATGCTGAAGTGCAACGACTACACCAACTGCGACGTGGTGACGCTGAACACCGGTTACACCCACACGCCCTTCACTGCCAAGGTCGAGGCCTTGATGCGTTCCATCGCCGAGAAAATCGCCTCGCGGACCGCCATCCCCAATAACTCGACCGAGGTCGGCTTCGTGAACCAGACCACCGAGCCGGTCTACAAGATGCTGTCCATCGGCACCAGCATCCCGGGCTCCGGCCTTTCCGACAGCCTGATCGCCCAGTACCGCGACGTCATCGCCGCCGACTATGCCTACGTTTTTCTGGAGCGCAACCTGCGTCTGGGCATGGCCGCCCTGGACAAGAACTACACGTTGCAGCAGACGCAACGTGACCAGGCCAACCAGATTCGCCAGCGTGCCCAGGCGATGCTCCTGCAACTGTCGCAGGAAAAGAACCTGCTCTACCAGAAGGTGGGTTCCTTCCGCGCAGTGTCGAGCCACCTGGAACAACTCGAGCGCCAGTTGCGCTCCAGCATGCCGCAGCACGTGATGGACATGCTCGGCCAGCAGGCCGCCTATCTGTCGCAGTAGCGCAGACGGAATTGCGCGAGGAGAGGGAGCGCCATGTGGGAAATCTACGCCTACCAGAATGCCGACAGCCTGTTCGGTGTCTTCAACGCCGCCGCCGCAATCCATGCATCGAGGGACTACCTGTCGGCGGTCGCCGCTGTCGCCTTCTGCGGCTTCGTTGCGGCGCTCATCGCCTACGCCTTCGCCCCCGAGAAACTGCAGGGCTGGAAATGGTTGGGCACGGTGGTGCTGGTTTTCTCGGTGCTGATCGTACCCAAGGTGACCGTGGGCATCGTCGACAAGGCGGGCGGCTCCGCGGTCAAGGTGGTCGACAACGTGCCCTTCGGCGTGGCCGTCCTGGGCAGCCTCACGAGCACCATCGGCAACACGCTGACCGGGCTTTTCGAGACGGCGTTCCAGGTCATTCCGGGCATCGGCGCCCTGCCGGCCGAGCTCTCCTACCAGCAGAACGGTCTGATGTTCGGCAACCGCCTGATCCGGGAGACCGGCAACGTGGTGTTCCAGGACCCGGCGTTCCGCACCGACCTCATCAACTTCATCCATAACTGCACGACCTACGACCTGATCGACGGCACCCTCGATCCGGCGACGTTTTCCGCCTCGGATGATGTCTGGCCGTTGATGGCCTCGCCCAATCCGGCGCGCTTCAGCACGTTGACCGCTGCGGGTGGCTCTGTCGGCGTCGACACCTGCCCGAACGTGTACCAGAGTCTCAATGGGCGACTGCCGGCGCAGATCACCCGCATCCAGGGGCGGCTCGCCTTCCAACTCAACCCGACGCTGCCCAGTACCGCTGCCGCGGCCGTCATCGCCGGGCAAATCCAGCAGGCCTATCTCAAGAACAGTATCGCCACCGCCGCGGCCACCGCTGCCGACCTCATCCGGCAGAACGCGGTGCTCAACGCGATCGAGGACACCAGCAAGATCGTCGGCCAGAAGGTCAACGATCCGGCGGCCATGGTGCTCGCCGTCGGTCGGGCCCAGGCCGTGGCCCAGCAGAACGCGACCTGGCTCAACTACGGCAAGGTGGCTGAGCAGGCCTTGCCGGTTTTCCGCAATGTGGTCGAGGCGGTGACCTACGCGATGTTCCCGCTCTTCGTCCTGCTGCTCCTGCTCACCAGCGGACGCGAGACGATGCTGGCCTTCAAGGGCTATGCGGCCGTGCTCATCTGGATCCAGCTTTGGCCGCCGCTCTACGCCATCCTCAATTACATGGCTTCGATCTACGCGGCTTACGATCTGGCGGCCGCGGCCGACCTGGGCACCGGCACCAAGGCGCTGGCCTTGCAGACCGCATCCACGATCTATTCGCGCGCGATCTCGGGCGAGGCGGTGGTCGGCTACCTCGCGATCAGCATTCCCTTCATCGCCTGGGCGGCGCTCAAGCGCATGGAAAACTTCGGGACGGCCCTGGTCGGTGGCCTGTCGGGCCTGCAGGCGATGATCTCGGGTGGAACGTCGGCCGCGACCGTCGGCAACGTTTCCATGGGGAACGTGGGGATGGATCAGATGCAACTGGCGCCCAACCGCACTTCGGCCTTCATGGGCAGTTGGCAAAACGATCTGAGCGGGAACACGTTCTCATCGAATGCCCTGACCGGGCGAACTGCCGTCAGCCTGTTGCGCAACCAGGGGTTTGCATCCCGAATGGTCTCGATGCGGGTGTCCGATCAGGATGTGGTGCAGGCAAGTCGGCAAGCTGACGCCGCACGAAACGAGGCTGTCGCAGCCAGCACGGAGCGCGCGGCCGTGCTATCGGAAGCATTCTCGCGCGGGCTGACCAACTTGCACTCATCGCGCAGGAGCAGTGGCTCCACGTCCAGCAGTTTCGAGCAGGTGGGCGAAACACTGAACAGGCTGGATCAGATATCAAAGAGTGTGGCCGATAGCACCGGACTGTCGCAGTCTCAAGTTGCCAGTATCGCGTTTGGAGCAGCCGGCCACCTGGGATTAAACGCCGGCGCAGTTGGGGGTAGGCTGAACGCCAGCGCGGACAAGAGCTACCTGTCTGGCTTATCGGCACAGGAACAAAAGGTCCTGGCCAGCATGAGCAACGAACAGTTGGGAGAGTTCAAACAGTTCGGCGATAGGGTGTCGCGCGACGCGAGCTTCATGAGCACGATAGCCAATGATTCGCGCGAAGCGCGCGACATGACTGCTCGCCTAGCTTCCACGCATGCTCGATCGGAGCGCGCTGAGGCGAGTCTCGCTGAGCGTACGGCCTTCGCGGAGCGCGTGTCTGCCGCCCACGAGAAGGGAGAAACCATTTCCATCGACATCGCTCAGGACCCGCACAACCTGGAGATGTTCATGCGCTATGCTGAGCAGTACGGCGGTAACAGCGCCGCAGCCCATACCCTGATGGAATCCGAATTGGCGCGACAATCTCTTCGCCCGAATCGAGTGTTCTCCGACGGGGCCGCATTACCGGCCTCCTTTGGCGATATCCGGGACCAGCATGTGCATCAGCGAGGCGATGCTGCCCTTACGCCCGATATAGCCAGGCTGCACCAATCCAACCGGGAACAAACATCACGGTTTGGAAACGCCAAGCCGTCGCAGGAAACTGCCCCAATGGTGTCGCCTGTCCGAGAGGAGGTTCGTACCAAAGGCAATAAAATACGATCGGATGCAGAATCGAGCCGCACAAGCTTTGACGCCAAGGCTGAGATCATCAAGACTGATGACGGAACGCTTGCATCGAGGAAATCGCTGCTGGTGCAGTCAGGTAAGCAGGTCGGTAAGGACGCTGGAGCGACACTCGACAACGCAAAGGATGTAGTGAAGGGCTTGTTGCGAAAGTAGTCAGCCGAGCCTATCCGGGTCGAACATGTGCTTGTCGGGTTCAGCTTCAGATGGCTTCATGAATGGAGGATGGCCTTTGTCACGCCAGTAGTTCGCAGCTAGATCCTTCGGCGTGGTGCCCATCCCGGGGAGCGGATTCTCGTCCCATTCAAGGGGCTGCCGCCCCTTCCTACCAATGCTAGCCAGCGCCCCGCCAATTGGCGCTCCGAAAAGTGCGCCGACGCCCATCATTACAAGGCGGGTTCCCCAATCGGTATTCGCAGCAGCGATCAAGCCGATCAGCGCGCCCAGCGCGATGAAAACTATGACGATGAGTTTTCGCATTCCGATCGACTCCTACTGACTCAGGATATCCATATGGCAAGTGTAGACCATGATGCCAATATGGTCGTCGGCACGCCCCATCAGATAACCATCAAACGGCAACTGATATCGTCAAGCAACGCTGGCGGCACCGCGTTTAATGGGCACCACGCTCGCGCTATTCTTGATCCAGGCATCCAACATGTCAGCCCAGGCCTGAAGCATTGCTCGGCGCTGCTCGGCGTACTCAGCCTTGTTGTAGATTGCACGTACACCGCGCTGTTCATGTGCAAGGCACTTCTCGATCCAGTCGCTGTTAAAGCCTGCCTCATGCAGTAGCGTGCTGGCCGTGCGGCGCAAATCATGCACGGTGAAGGGCTCAAAGTCCTCGCCCCGATCATGGACCACTTTCACGGTGGCGTCGATCACCCGGTTCAGCGTGGCCGAGCTGATAGGCAACTCGGTCTCGTACCGTCCCGGATGCAGGTACGAACTGGCACTGAAGCAAGTTTTGAAGGCCACCAGAATATCGAGCGCCTGCTGGCTCAGGTACACGTTGTGCGGGCGCCCTGCCTTCATACGGTCCTTCGGGATCGTCCAGATCGCCGTCTCGAAGTTCACCTCGTCCCATTTAGCCTCGATGAACTCGGTCTTGCGCACCAGTGTCAGCAACATGAACTTGACCGCTAGGCGCAACGTTGACATCGTCGCTGTGTGCTCAAGCGCGTTGAAAAAGATATGAATCTCGGCTGGCGTCAGCGCTCTGTCGCGAGCTTTGAATGTGGCAATGGCACTGGGTCGAATCGACGCGGCGGGATTATCGATCTTCAATCCGCGAGCCTGAATGAAGCGAAATACCTGCAGCACGATCTCGCGAGCGTGGACGGCCGGCGCTGCCGCGCCACGCTCTTTGATCTTCTCGCATCTGGCCATCAGACGTACCGGGGTAATTTCTTCCAGTTTCAGACGGCCAAACTCATCTGCCAGGTTGCGATCATAGACCGACTTACGCATGGCCTTTGTGGACTCGGCCAGATCAGCCTCCGCGAAGTACTTTTCTGCCCAACTACCAAACGTGAGCGCGTCAGCAGCTTCGGTCCGCTTCTCAACCTTGGAACGTGAGGGGCTCTCGCCCTGCTCGACGGATCGGTGCGCCCGTGTCATCAATAGGCGCGCCTCTGCCAGAGACACGGACATGCCATAGTCCAACTCGTCCAGTTCGCGCGGCTTCTTGGCGCCGACCGTCGGGTCGTACTTGCCTATCACCAGGGTCTCGCGGCGTCCGTTCACCCGGTAGTCAAACCGAAAACTGACAACCCCAGTCCGCGTAACAGCGGCATAGAGCCCCTGCTGGTCAACAACCTTGTAAATCTTCCCAGTGGGCTTCAACGCCCTTAATTGCATGTCAGTGAGCATCTGATCCTCCGTAAACTGATACCGTCAACCGATACCGTCAACGCAGTTGACGGTATCAACTTGGGTCGTTCAAGGACCAGATCTCGATACCGTCAGCAATACCGACACTTTAGTCGGGCTTTACTAGGACGGCGTGAGACGCCATGAGACGCTAACTGGTTGTTATAGCGGGTAAATTTCTGAAAATCCGGACGACGTGAGACGACTTGAAATGATGATATTTTATTCCCACTCGATCGTCGCCGGCGGCTTGCCGGAGATGTCGTAGACCACCCGGTTGATGCCGCGTACCTCGTTGATGATGCGGTTCGACACCTTGCCGAGCAGGCTGTGCGGCAGTTCGGCCCAGTGGGCGGTCATGAAGTCCTGGGTCTGGACAGCCCGCAGGGCTACCACGTATTCGTAGGTGCGCCCGTCGCCCATGACGCCGACTGACCTGACCGGGAGGAAGACGGCGAAAGCCTGGCTGGTCTTGTCGTACCAGTCGGCGG
>JAFLDQ010000160.1 GCA_017302355.1 Dechloromonas sp. | reverse complement strand
GGCCGCGTTCGAAATTCCCGAAGGCTATGTGGCGCTCGATTGGCGGCGTGGTTTCGTGCGCCAGATCGGCCCGCTCTACCGGCGCGCGCAAAACGGCGCCTACACGATGGGCTTCCGCGTCGAGGATCATCACACCAACGGCATGGCCAACGCCCACGGTGGCATGTTGATGAGCTTCGCAGATATGGTGTGGGGCCATGTCGTGTCTGTGGAAACCTCTTCCTACTGGGTGACCGTGAGGCTGACGCTCGATTTTCTCTCCAGCGCTCATATTGGCGATTGGGTGGAAGGCGCGAGTGAGGTGATGTCCACGGCGGACGGGCTTTACGTCGTTCGCGGGCGCATTTGGTCTGGCGATCGTACCCTGATCACGGGCACCGGTGTCTTTAAGCCAATCCAGCGGCGCGATCCGCGTCCGGGGGAAAAAGCGTACCAGGCTGCGACAAGCTAACCCGCAACGCGCGCGTGCTGGACGCTCCCGGGGGCGACAGCGCAGGATGGCGCGTATGGATGTCTCCCGTAGATCAGTTTTAGCCGCCATTCCGCTGATGGGCTGCGCGGGCGAGGCGCGGGCGCAACTCAATCGCGGCTACATCGCGCCGGACGGCGCGGGCGATGCCGTGGTGGTCAGCCTGGGCCGGATGGGCCGCATTGTTGCGGTCGACGCGGAAAATGACACCATTTCCGTCGAGGCGGGGTGCACGCTGGCCGCCGTCCAGGAAGCGGCGCGCGCCGCCTGCCGCCTTTTCCCGCTGGCGCTGGCGGCGCAGGGTAGTTGCCAGATCGGCGGCAACCTGTCGACCAACGCTGGCGGCGTCCAGGTATTGCGCTACGGCAACACGCGCGAGCTGACGCTGGGCCTCGAAGTCGTCCTGCCCGGCGGAGAAATCTGGGACGGCCGGCGCGGCCTGCGCAAGGACAACACCGGCTACGACCTGAAGCAGCTTTTCATCGGCGCCGAAGGCACCCTTGGCATCATCACCGGCGCCGTGCTGAAGCTCTTTCCGCTGCCCGGGACGCAGGTCACCTGCTGGCTGAATGCGGTTTCGCCGGCGGTCGCGGTCGACCTGCTGAATTCGGCGAAATCGGCTTTCAGCGCGCAATTGACCGCCTTCGAGCTGATCTCGGAAGCGTCGCTGGCGCTGGTGCTCAGGCACATTCCCGACACGTCGCGGCCGACCGCTCAAAGCCCTTGGTACGTCCTCGCCGAGTTCTCCGGCGCCGCTCCGGCCGCCGTCGAGCACTGGCTGGCCGGGCGCCTGGAAGCAGGGGCAATCGCCGACGCGACGATCGCGCACTCCGGAATTCAGGCGAAAAAGCTCTGGGCGCTGCGCGAAAACATTTCGGAAGCCCAGAGGATCGAGGGCGTCAGCATCAAGCATGACATCGCGGTGCCGGTTTCGCGGATTCCCCAGTTCCTGGCACGGGCCGATGCCGTGCTGGAAAATGCCTTTCCCGGAATCCGCGTCGTCGCCTTCGGCCATGCCGGCGACGGCAACCTGCACTACAACCTGTCCAAGCCCGATGCCCAGGAAAACGCCGCCTTCATCGCCAGCCAGCCCGAGGTCAATCGTCTCGTCCATGACGCGGTCCACGCGCTGAACGGGTCGATTTCCGCCGAACACGGCGTCGGCCAATTGAAGCGCGGGGAATTGCCGCGCTACAAGAGTCCGGTCGAGATGGCGCTGATGCGCTCGCTCAAGCAGGCGCTCGACCCGCGCGGGCTGATGAATCCGGGCAAGATCCTGTGATCCCGCCGTGACCCGGCGGGGGCGTGCGCGGCCGCCGTCATGCGGCCGCTGCCGCCGCTCTACCGGTCACGGGTAGGGATATTCGGCGGTTTCCTTGCCCACCGGACCGGCGGGGCCGGACGCGCCCAACGACGCTTCGCCGGATGACTGCGGGATCTGTCCGCGTTCGTAAATGGTCCCTGCATCCTCGGACCGGGAGGGTTCCATCGTCTCCGTGCGGATCGGCCCTTCCAGGCCGCTTCTCGGCGGCGCGGCGTCGGCCGCGGGTTGCTCGACCGCCTTGGGACTGTCGTAATCCCAGACCCCGGCAACCGAGGCAAGCGGAACGGACGCGCCCGAAACCACGAGGAGGGTGAGGGCGTACTTGAGTATGGGAGAGTTTTTCATCGGATTCTCCTTGCAACGATTCACCTTGACCTGCGGGCTGGTAGTTCATTACCCCCCTGCGGAATCAAACGGCATCGAATGACTCCATAGTGATCGCCAACCACACTCCGGGACCGGCCTTGCACCAGATCCCCTGCGGCACGCCGTCGATCCGATCAATCTCTTCACAACGGTGCGCCTGCCCTGTAGATCATCCGCAGCGCCGGAAGTTCCCTTCGTCCGCCGCGTGCGGCCGGGCAGGCGGTCAGTTTCGCGCGGACCCGCCGGTGCGCTCCTGGCCCGTCGCGGCCGCCAGTGCAGGGCTCATCGGCACGAGATCGTCGAGCCGGAACATGGCGAGAATCCCGGCGACGAAGTGCTTGTGTTCCAGGGGAGCGTTGGTGTACCAGCGGAGCAGGAAATTCCGCAGGTTGTTGCGGGCAGCCGCGGGATCGAGATCGAGGTAGCCGAGCGCGGCCCAGTCCTGGGGATCATCGCGGAACAGCGGCAGAAGCAGGTTGGCGACGACCTCGTTCTTCTGTCGCAGGTAGGGGTTCCTGCGCAGCTGCTCTTCGTTTTCCTGCAGCCAGGTCGTCAATGGCGTGTGCGGCGGGAGCTGGCGGTGTCCCTCGGACACCAGGTGATCGAAGAACCGGCGCAGCTTCCTTGCCGCTTCCGACCACCTGGGCGCCGGCGGCGTACTCTCCCAGCGCGCCGCGAGGTTCTTCAGCGCGAAGAGCGATGCCGTCTCGCACAGCGTTTCCTCGAACCACTGGTTGTACCGGGCGTCCTGCGCGCCGGCGTTGTCGTCGAAGTTCGAGAGAATGTGGCAGAGTTCATGCGCGAATTCGTACACATAGAGATGCCAGTTTTCCCCGCTGGCATGAAGCTGGACCTGATATTCGCCGGCCGGTCCGCGCTCGAAGAGGACGGCGGGGCTGCGGTCGGTATGGGCGACGATGATGGGAACCGCAAGATTCGCCGGCAGTCTCGACAGCAGTTCGTCGGCGACCGAATAGAGAAGCGTCTCGATCGATTCCCTGCTGGCGCTGCCCCAGCCGTCACCCCGGACATCGATCCGCAGGCCCATTTCCTTGCTGTTGAATGCCGGCCTCGCCGTCAGTGTCTTCGCTTCGTCGGCATGGACGAAGGAGCAGGAAATCGCGGCGACGATCAGCGGCAACCGCATGTAGCGGGCCACCCAGGCGCGGGGAGTTCCCCTGCGGCGTTCCTTGCTGCGTCGCGCTGACATTCGATTCCCTCCCGAAATCATCCACTCCACATGGAATTGCGAAAAATGACCCTTTGGAACGTTTGACGCCAACCGCGAAATTGGTTCAGAAAGATTGCGGGCGTTATCCGGCCAAGTCGCCTGGCGCATCCCGGCACGATCCGCCAGCCGCAGGTGGATTGCCGGGCCGCCACCGCACGAGCCGGCGCCCTCACTCGGGCAAGGTGACGGTCAGGCTGCGAAAGGTCTGGCGCGCTGCCGGCAGCCGCTTGCACTCGACGCCGTCGATCTCGATGCCGCCGTCGTCGCTGAGCAGTCGCACGCGCTTGTCGCCGGGGATCGCGAACAGCGCCTCGGGCCGCAGGTCGCGCAGGTTGATGCCGCTGATGAGGATCGCCGGGTCGCCGGGCCGGCCCGACCAGCGGAACAGCGCGAAAGTGCCGGCGTCGGCGGTCGGTCCGGCGGCGATCACGTAGGAAGCGCCGATGCGTTCGATGCTGCGTATCCCGCGCTCGCCGAGATCGAGCTCGACCGGAGCGCCGAAACGGGCGGGCGCGCCGGTCAACAGCTCGTCCGGATTGAGTAGCGGGACCAGCAAGGCGCGGCCCTGATGCAGCGGATTGCGCAGCCCGATCAGCAGGCTGCCCTCGGGTGTTGCGGCCAGCCCTTCGACGTTCAGTCCCCCGTCCGCCTCGGCCGCGCGCCGCGCCGCGCTGGCGAGCCGGTACGGCGTGAGCGTGTCGGCGGCGAGCAGATCGTCGAGCAGCCGCGGGTAGGCCTGGCCGGCGGGCGCCAACGTCGGCGGGTTGCCCGGTGTGATGTCGGTGGCAAAGAAGCGCTGCCGGTCCGGTTGCGCCTTGCCCTTGGCGTTGCGGGCATGCGACGTGATCCAGTAGATGCGCCTGCCGATCGCCGCCGCGCCCTCGATGTCGGCTTCCTTGCCTTTCCTGGTGGCGAGAAAGGCGGAGAGGTCGACCCGGCCGACCGGTTCCGTCTTTCCGTTCCGGTAGATGTGCAGGACGTTGTGCTCGTCGTCGCCGACGACGAAGTGGTCGGCATCGAGCGCGATCGCCGCCGAGGCGTCGCACGGGCCGTGGTAGACCGTGACGGTCTGCGCGGCGGCGGCCGATGCCAGGCAGGCGGCGAGGACGGGGGCGAGGCGGCAAAGGGTATGCGGTTTCATCGATTCATCCGGGGAGGCATCGGGCGTTGCCGCCATCGTGGCAGCGCCGCCCGTGGACTTCAGTGCAGTGTCGTTCCGGCGCCGGCGAACAGCTCGGCGACGTCTTCGGCGCTGAAGCGGTAGCTGTGGTTGCAGATGTCGTCGCGGATCAGGATCTCGCCGTGCTCGCGCAGGATGGTTTCGGCATCCTCGCGGCCCAGGCTGCGGATCATGTCGCGGACCTTGGTCCAGTCCTCCGGGCAGTGGTAGACCACCGGCGCCGGGTCATACACGCGTACACCGTGGGTTTCCATGTCCTCGTGGAAGAGGCGGCCGAGCAGCGCCTCGGCGTCGAGTTCGCGCAGTTCGGCCGGCTTGACGGTGGCCGCCAGTTGCGTGATGCGCTGCCAGCCGTCGGCGTCGCGGGCATCGGCATCCGGCATCTTCTGCAGGAACAGGCAGGCGGCGGCGCGGGGGCCGGCGCTGACGAACAGGCGCGAGGGCTGTTGTTCGGACTGTTCGAGGTAATGCTCGAAGATGGCGGCGATGCTGTCGCCGACCAGCGGCACGAAGCTTTGCCAGGGATGGCGGGCGGTCGGCAGGTCGAGGCTGAGCATCAACTGGCCGCCCTGGTCGGCGCCGAGCAGCGCCGGCACCGGCGCCGGCAGGACGACCGGGTTGCTGCGCGCCATGCCGCGCATCTGCAAGGCTTCGTTGCAGTCCATGACCAGCAGCTGGATCGAGCCGTTGCCGCGCAATTGCAGGGTCAGGCGGCCGGGCTGCTTCAACTGGGCGGCGATCAGCGCGGTCACGGCGGCCGTTTCGCCAAGCAACTGCGCTACGGTCGGCTGGTAGTCGCGGCCGGCCTGCATCTGCTGCCAGGCATCGCCGAGATGGACGACGGCGCCGCGGATATCGAGATGCTCGAAAAGAAAGCGGCGGACGCTGCTGACGCTCATTTCAGTTCAGCCGCATAGGTTTCCGGGGTGAAACCGACCAGCAGCTTCTTGCCGGTATCGAGCACCGGCCGCTTGATCAGCGCCGGATACTGCGCCATCAATTTGAGCGCCTTTTTCTCGTCGACCGTAGCCCGCTCGTCGTCGGAAAGCTTCTTCCACATCAGGCCGCGCGTATTGAGCAGCTTTTCCCAGCCGGCGCGGGCGTTCCAGTCCGGCAGCCTAGCCTCGGCAACGCCGGCCTTCTTGTAGTCGATGAATTCGTAGGCAACGCCGTTGTCGGTCAGCCAGTTCATGGCCTTCTTCATCGTGTCGCAGTTCTTGATGCCGTAGAGCTTCACGGGCGAGATGTCTTCTCTTTGAGTCATGTGTTTACCGAAAGGTCTGATATTTGATCGTAACGCCACGTTGCTTATCTTCCGAGCGGATTACGCGGGCAAGTTGGTGATACTGGAGAATAAGCGTTTCATCTGTTTCCCAATTCAGGCGCACCTCGGGGCCTTGAGTGATTCCAGCCGGCGCTCGACCATGATCTTTGTCTGCAACGAAGAAGCTCTGGGGGAGAGACTTGGTATCCGAGGTATCGAAAGAACCTTTGACGATGGCAACGTGCGTGTTGAAGTCGCTCGTCGCTCCACAGTCGACCTGAAACACAACAGCTTTGGATTTCTTGCTTGGCGATGGAATCTCATCGAAAACGGTCGTTGCACACATGTCGGAAAACAGGTGATCCAGCACGGCGAGACAGCCGCCAAAGGTCACGACAAGAACGCCTGCAATCCACAGCAAGACTTTTTTCCAAGTAGCCATATATTTGTCGTTACTCAGATCTTGATGCCGCGGCGCTGGTCATATCAATTAGAAGTCGTTCGATCGGATTATGTCTTGGCCTTGATTGCCAGTTCGATTTGCTGAACGGATCAATGATAGCAGCGTGCCCCAGCATCAACGGAACTCAAACGCCTCCCGGTGAAACGCCTCGCGTGGCAAGCCGTTGCCGGTCAGCGTCTTGGCCAGTGCTTCACCCCAGCCGGCGGGGCCGCAGAACCAGACGCTGGCGTTGGGTTTGAGGCGGGCTTCGATTTCAGCCGGATCGAGCGGGCCTTGCTGGTCGGTCAGGCGGCGGTGCAGGCGGACGCCGGCTTGTTGGCAGAGGGCTTCGAGGTTTGCCGGGTAGCCGGTGGCCTGCGGGGTGCAATAGAAGAAGTCGGTTTCGGTTGCCGTTGATCTGCGGGCGATGCGGTCGTTCAGGCGGGCGACAAAGGGCGTGATGCCGATGCCGCCGGCGACCCAGACTTGCGGCGCCGGACCTTGGTTGCGGTCGACCGTCGGGGCAGGGCAAAAATCGAAACTGCCGTAGGGGCCTTCGAGCTTGATGGTCTGGCCAACGCGCAGGGTCTGCGCGAGCGTGCCGGTGAAGTCGCCGAGTGCCTTGATGGCGAGGGTAAGGGTGCCGGTCTGGCGCTGCCAGGCGGAGGCGATGGTGAAGGGGTGGGCGCCTTCGGCGGGCGTGCCGAAATCGGCGAGGAGGAACTGGCCGGCGCGGTGGCCGGGCCAGTCGTCGTGCGGGCGGCAGACGACTTCGAGGATGGCGTCGCCATGCTGGTGCAGGGCTTCGATTCGCGCCGGGTATTGGCGCTTCCTGCCGATGCGTCCGCTCAGCGAGAGCAGGGCAGGAACGACGCCGGCGGCGGCGAGCAGGGCGGTCAGCCAGCCGAGCGGTTGTTGCCAGAAATCCTTGGGCAGCATCAGCAGGCCGTGGAAGACGCCGGCCAGGAAGACGGCGCCGAAGACCTTGTGCACGAGGCGGAACCAGCGGTAGGGAATGCGTTTGACGAGGGCGATGACGACCAGCGCCAGCAGGATGTAGCCGGCCCATTCGCCGACGTCCTTGGCCAGTTCTACCCAGAAATCCGGCGGGCCCTTGGGGCCAGCACCGCGCGGACGCGGAGCGATCAGTCCGGCCTGGGCCAGGTTCTTGGGTAGCCATTCGCTCATCCAGTGGGTGAAGACAAGGATGCCGCCGCCGATGCCGAGGGTCTTGTGCAACTGGTAGAGCCGGTCCAGCCCGCCGAGGCGTTGTTCGAGCCAGCGCGGGCGGGCGGCGAGGATGACGCCGGCGCTCATCCACCACAGGGCGAGGATGCCGGAGAGGATGACGACGGCGCGGCGCCAGTTCCAGAAACCGGGGTTGCCGGCGAGCAGGTCGGGGAGGACGAAGAGGCCCCACAGGCCGAGCGGCAGGAGGGCGAGGATAATGGGTAGGCGTTTCATGGTGAATGGGGGCTTCCGTTTGCGGACACCCGTATTGTGTGCCCGCCCGATGTAAAGCGCCGTTGGCCGGATGTTGCGAAATGTAAGAATCGCCAGCATTCCGGGGCGCGGCCGCGATGTTTGCACCTGATTGGGAGGTGACGCGGTCTTTCCCTGGTCATTCTTCGCCTCTC
>JAFLDQ010000016.1 GCA_017302355.1 Dechloromonas sp. | reverse complement strand
GAGTTCTTCAATGTTACGTCCATTACGTGCGCTTACCTCAAGATAACCGGCAAATTTGTTGGCCTCCACGAACTCTTTGATTCGACGACGATCAACCAAAGGGCTCTCCTCATCCTGTCGAGAGCCAACTAATAGCTTGGCAGCGGGATTAGGCATGTGCCGCTCAAGCGCCTGAGACCAACGAAGAGCATCATCTAGCGCTTCGCTTCCTCGCGTGGGATCAACAAGTATCAATGCCAGAGTGGTGTCATGCAAGAAGAGTTGGTGTACCAATTGGTAATGATCCTGTCCCCCTAGGTCCCAGAAGGCAAGCGACAACACTGCTCCGTTGCGTGGTGCCATGTTGTGGTGAAAATCGTTGGCGTCCATGCGTACGACATGCATCCCATGAGTGGTTGCACGTTGATTATGTGAAATGTAGCGTCGCTCCAGCAATCGCGTTAACAGGCTGGTCTTGCCGACGTCACTCCTGCCGATCAAGACGACCTTGGCAGAGATATAGCCTGTCGTGACGTTCTGATTGTCCGATGGCCTTCCATGGGAAGTGCTATCCGGTATCCATATTCGAATGGCCTTATCGCAACAATCCAGCGTTGCCAGATGCCTCGTTCGCGGATGGAACGCCATGCCAGCGTGCCAGTCAGTGTTATGCTGGGGGTCAGCAGTGTGTGCGCCTGGCTCGTCGATGAGTTGAACTTGCTCCCAGGTCGCAGTGGACCAGAGTCTGACCGAATCATCATAGGCTTTCGAAGCCAAGATACTACCGTCGGCACTGAAGTCAATTCGTTTGATGGCCGCAGTGTGACCCTCAAGTACTCTGCTCGTGCGAGGAGGAGCAAGAGTGTGGATGAAGATAAACCCGTCATCAGCGGCGGAGGCAAAGAAATCTGTACCTCTCCAGCAGCTTAGACTGTTGACACTCCCGTTGTGACACCGAAGCCGTGTGGGAAGCTCTAACTTGTCCTCCACGTTCCAGACTTTCACTGTCCCGTCTTGAGAGCCGGAAATCAGGTGAGTGCTGCCATCATCTCCGCGCCACCAATCGAGAGAGTTGATTCCACCGCGGTGTCCCTGATGCCCATCGACAGGGAACTGGGTATGTACGCGCCAAGTTCGGGCACTATTGCTCCATCCCCATAGTCGTATGGTGCAGTCATGGCCACCCGATGCCAGGTGCTGGCCGTGTGCGGACCAAGCTAGGCTATAAACTGGCCCAGTGTGCTGCCGAAGCCGGACCATTTCCTGAAGATGGGAAGGGTCAGAAGCGTTATACAAAACGATCTCAGCTTCATCCGATGCTAAGCGCTCCTGGATAAGTTCTTCGACTTATAGCTGTATGCCGTTATACTTGCCGCCCCAATATCCCGGATGTTTCGCCATGTGCCGCAGAGCTAAGACGCTGACCCTCACAGCAGAAGTGTGTATTCCACGCAAACTGGACACTCATTCCACGCCAAACTGGACAGTGATTCCACGCGAAACTGGACAGTCGGAGCGTAGCGACGCGGGGTTGATGGGTTGTACTCCAAGACGCTTACTCGGGTCAAGTTTCTAGCTCACCCGAATAAATGTCTTTGGTGTTTTTAGTGCGTGTCAGTCGGGGCGAATTTCGTTACGGCGTAACGATTTCCGGACCCAATCGACGCTGTTTCTCGTAGTAGTCGGCGCTGCCATTGGGAAGCCTCGACGCCTGCGTTGCGGCGTCGCTATCGGCCTGACGAAGAAGCCCCTCCAGGAACTCCTGTTGCGTTACGCCGTAACAGAATGCCAGACGTTCGAGTGCACGTTTGGCGTGGAAATGAAGAACGATATTCAGCCGATCGCCGTGTCCGTTTTCATCTTTCAGATGACGTTCCCGGTATTCCGACTGTCGTTGTGCGTTGGTCTTGGCCATTTTTACCTCCTGGTGAGCGTTACGCAGTAACACCCTAAGAGCGCGCTGGCACGCAGGAAACCCCTGCACCGAGGCGCAGGCGGTGGCATGCCTGGCGCCCGGGAGGGGCAAAGCGCAGAGTTATCCACGGGCGCCCGCCAGACGGCGCTCCTTCTATAGCTGGCCGGCTGGCGGGCGACGGTGGATAACTCGTCAGGCTGGCGCGGCGGGACATTGTGACGACATCGTCGTGACGATTCATACCGACAACTCGATCAGCGTGACCGACAACGGCCGCGGCATCCCGACCGGCATCAAGATGGACGACAAGCACGAGCCGAGACGCTCGGCCGCCGAGATCGCCCTCACCGAACTGCATGCCGGCGGCAAGTTCAACCAGAATTCCTACAAGGTGTCCGGCGGCTTGCACGGCGTCGGAGTTTCCTGCGTCAACGCGCTCTCGAAGTGGTTGCGCCTGACCATCCGCCGTGACGGGAAGAAGAATTTCATGGAATTCTGCCGCGGCCATGCCGTCGACCGCATCATGGAGGTTCGTGACGGCGTTGCGGTCTCGCCGCTCAAGGTCATCGGCGATACCGAAAAGCGCGGAACCGAAGTCCATTTCCTCGCCGACGACCAGATTTTCGAACACATCGAATTCCACTACGAAATCCTTGCCAAACGTCTGCGCGAGTTGTCGTTTCTGAACAACGGAGTCCGGATCCGCCTGATCGACCAGCGCACCGGAAAGGAAGAGGATTTTGCCTTCGCCGGCGGGGTCAGGAGTTTCGTCGAGTACATCAACCGGACGAAGACGGTTCTCCATCCGAATGTCTTCTACTCGGCGGGCGAAGCGAAAGTCGGGGATAGCGGCGTGACCATCGGTGTCGAAGTGGCGATGCAGTGGAACGACTCGTATCAGGAGCAGGTTCTCTGCTTCACCAACAACATCCCGCAGTCCGATGGCGGCACGCACCTTACCGGCTTGCGCATGGCGATGACGCGCGTCATCAACAAGTACATCGACGAAAACGAGATCGCCAAGAAGGCCAAGGTCGAGATTGCCGGCGATGACATGCGCGAGGGCCTGGCGTGCGTGCTGTCGGTTAAGATGCCCGATCCGAAGTTCGCTTCACAGACGAAGATGAAGCTGGTTTCGTCGGAAGCACGGCCGGCGGTCGAGGAGGTCGTCGCCCAGAAGTTGGCGGATTTCCTCCTCGAACGTCCGGCGGACGCCAAGGTGATCACGGGGAAGATCGTCGAGGCGTCGCGAGCCCGGGAGGCGGCGCGTCGCGCCCGCGAGATGACACGGCGCAAGGGCGTCCTCGATGGAGTGGGCCTGCCGGGCAAGCTGGCGGATTGTCAGGAGAAGGATCCGGCGCTGTGCGAAATGTACATCGTCGAGGGCGATTCCGCCGGCGGTTCGGCCAAGCAGGGTCGCGACCGCAAGTTCCAGGCGATCCTGCCGTTGCGCGGCAAGGTGCTGAATGTCGAAAAGGCGCGTTTCGACAAGTTGATCGCCAGCGACCAGATCGTTACGCTGATCACCGCGCTCGGTACCGGCATCGGCAAGGACGAGTTCAAGATCGAAAAGCTGCGGTACCACCGCATCATCATCATGACCGACGCGGACGTCGATGGCGCGCACATCCGGACACTGCTGCTGACCCTGCTCTACCGGCAGATGCCGGAGCTGATCGAACGCGGCTATGTGTATATCGCACAGCCGCCGCTCTACAAGGTGAAGCACGGGAAGACCGAACGTTATCTCAAGGACGACCAGGAATACCATCAATTTCTGCTGCGCATGGCGATGGAAGAGGCAAGCCTGACCGCAAGCGCGGGGGCCGAGGCGATCACCGGCCCCGCTCTGGAGGAAATGGCGCGTTCGTGGCTGTTGACCGAAGCGGTCATCGAACGCATCTCGCATCTCGTCGATCCCGAGGTGCTCAAGGCGCTGGTCCAGTACAACCTCAAGCTGGATCTCGAGTCCGACGAAAGCGCGAAGACCAGCGCGGAACTGCTTGCCCGGCGCCTCTCGGGCGGGATCAGCGTCGTGCCACGCTTTGACGATATCCAGGAACGGTGGACGCTGCGTGTCGAGAAGATGCACCATGGCAACCTCAAGGTGAGTCTCATCGACGATGATCTGCTGCTGTCGGGCGACTACCTGCAGTTGCGGCGCACCGCCGAGACGCTCGCCGGCCTTTTCGGGCCGGGCGCCTTCATCGCTCGCGGTGAAAGAAAGCAGGCGGTCCGCAATTTCGCCGATGCCATGAATTGGCTGCTCGCCGACGTCGAACGCGGCATCAGCAAGCAGCGCTACAAGGGGCTGGGCGAAATGAATCCGGAACAGCTGTGGGAAACGACGATGGATCCCAAGGTTCGCCGGCTGTTGCGCGTGCAGATCGACGATGCGATCGCCGCCGACGAGATTTTCACGACCCTGATGGGGGAGCTGGTGGAGCCACGGCGCGCCTTCATCGAGACCAATGCCTTGAACGCGCGCATCGATATCTGACCGGTCACGGCTCGTGCGAGGAAGACGCCCCGGAATGGGGCTTTCCGTTTCGCGGGGGTGTGGATTGCCAGCGCCAGTGGGTCAATTGAGGTCGGGGTCGACGATATAGACCGCTCCGCCATAGTTGGCCTGGAGGGCATATCCCTTTTCGCTGAGTTGATAGACGTTGATGTACGGATTGGCGGAAATCTGTACGGCGGTTGTGCCGACCGTCGTCGATGCCATGAGGTCGCCGCCGATCTTGTCGCCGACCCTGAACTGATCGAGCGCTTCGCGCGACTTGAAGACGAAGATCTGGTAGAGTTCCTGATAACCCAGCCCCGGCCCGGTTCCAGCCCGCATCGACTGCATGAAGGTGGGCTTCCTGGTCTTGTTGTCGAAGATCACGCCCGGCCCGCGGGAGCCGACCAGCAGCACGGCATTGATGGCGGTCACGTCGAATACCCCGTAGCCCGCGGCCTGTTCGAGTTCCTTGCGCACGCCCGGGTTGTGGGCGTAGAGCCTGGTCAAGGCCTTGTCGGCCATGTTGAGGATCGTGTCCCGCTTCTCGGCGATCTGTTCCTGCGTCAGGTTTCCTGCCTGCGACGTCGGAGAACTCTGGCAGGCGGCGAGGATGCCGGAAAAGGTGGCAATCATCAGCGATGTCTTCAGTTTCATGGAGGTGTCCTCAAATGGCCAGCGGGAAATATAGCAGCAAAGGTCAAGCGTGAGCAGAGCCCCTTGCAACATCTTCGACAGCACTTACGGATCGACGCAAAGTGTTCATTGCTTTGCCTGGGAAATGGTTACCATGGGCGAAATCGGGGTTCACCCTGACGGGGTGCGGCTTGGCAGGTGACTCAGGAGGAAGTTGTTCAGCGCGGAGGATCGATCGGATGAAACTGTCAACAAGGAAGACCGCAGCGATTCTGGCGGCGGTTGCCAGCCTGACCGCGCCGCAGGCCGCCACTGCCGAGGAGTCGGCGCAGCGATGGGAGTTCTCGCTGATGCCCTACCTGTGGCTACCGACCATCAAGACCAATCTGAAGTTCGGGCCGGTGGCCGCGTCCCATGTGGAAAGCGAGATTTCCATGGCCCCCGATGAATGGTTGCGGGATCTGAGAATGGCGGCGCTTCTTGCCGGGGAGGCGCGATACGCGAAGTGGTTGGTGGGGACCGACTTCATCTACCTGCACCTGGGCGATGGCAAGAGCACGACCAAAGTGAAAACCCCGGGCGGCGGCCCGGCCCAGGTCTTCGATGCAGACGGCGAAACTGCGCTGAAGACGGTCATCTGGTCGATGGTCGGCGGTTATTCGGTCGTCCGCGAACCTGGCGCGACCGTCGATCTGATTGCCGGCTTCCGTTATCTCTGGCTCGAGGCCAGCGCCAACTGGAATCTCGATGCCGCGTTGACCGGGCCGAACGGCCATACGATCGTCTTCCCGCGGTCGGGCAACGTCAGCAAGTCGCAGAGCGTGACGACCGGCATCGTCGGCGTCAAGGGGCGAGTCAGGCTGGGCGAGACCAACTGGTTCGTTCCCTTCCATCTCGATGTCGGGGGCGGCGACTCGGTGACCACCTGGCAGGCAGCCGCGGGGATCGGCCATGCCTATCCCTGGGGCGACGTGAGACTCGACTATCGCTACCTGTCGTTTGACCAGAATGGCGACGAGCTGATCAAGAGTCTGACCCAGGGTGGCTTGGCGCTGGGCGTGAACTTCGTTTTCTGAGGGCTATCCGGCGTCGCAGATGTAGCGTCGGCGGGGTCGATGTTCGTTGGCGGCCGCGCCAACCAGTGGAAGCCCAAGCTGTTCGGCAACACGACGCGGATCCATCCGCCCACGGGACAGGAAGGCTGCTGGAATCGGGTCACGGCGGCCGGCGACTGTCGCGGGTGCGCCCGTTTCGGGTAGACTTTGACGGGCTCCGGCGGGAGCGCGTTTCCATCTCGTGGGTCAAGGTCGGGGGAGAACGATGCGGGTGGTGTTGCAACGGGTTCGCGAGGCCGCCGTTGCGGTCGACGGCCAGGTGACCGGGAAAATCGGGCCCGGACTGCTGGTGCTCGCCGGTTTCGAGGATACGGACAGCGAAACCGATCTCGCCTGGATGGCCGGGAAGGTCGTCCGGATGCGCCTGTTCGCCGACGATTCCGGGGTAATGAATCGCAGTGTTCAGGAAGTCGGCGGCGGGATTCTTGCGGTTTCGCAGTTCACGCTGTATGCGGCGGTCAAAAAGGGCAACCGGCCGTCGTGGAGCAGGGCGGCCCGGGGTGATGTTTCGCAGCCCCTGTTCGAGCGCTTTGTCGCGAAGCTGGGTCGGGAACTGGGCAGGCCGGTGGCGACCGGGGTGTTCGGCGCCGACATGCAGGTCAGCCTGGTCAACGACGGGCCGGTAACGGTATGCATCGATTCGCGGTCAACGGAGTAAGCGAGCGCCCGCTCCGGACCAAGAGTCGCCGCGTCGCCGAGGGAGCGGGGTGTCAGTCGGCAACGACGACGACGGGGCGGTTTTCGTAGAACTCGTGGCGCTTGTCGAGCAGCGGGATCGTCGTTCCATTGAGCCGGTTTTCGTGGAGATAGGCCAGATCCACATCGGCCACGACGATCTGTTCCTCGTTGATGACGCCTTCGGCGGCGATCCCGTCACGCGCGAAGTGAAAGTCCGACGGCGTGATGATTGACGCCTGACCGTAGTGGAGACGCAGTCCGGCGACCGGCAGATTGCCGACGGTGCTGGTCATCGCGACATAGATCTGATTCTCGATGGCGCGGGCGTGGCAACAGTAGCGGACGCGCAGGAAACCCTGACGGTCGTCGGTGCACGAGGGAACGAAGACGATCTCGGCGCCTTCCTCGGCGGCGCGGCGCGCCAGTTCGGGGAATTCGATGTCGTAACAGATCAGGATGGCGATCTTGCCGTGCGGCGTCTGGAAAACGTTGAGGACATCGCCATGATCGCTGTTCCACTTTTCCTTCTCCCAGCGCGTGCGGTGGATCTTGTCCTGCAGATGGACCTTGCCCCCCGGCGTGAACAGGAAGGCGCTATTGAGGAGTTGGCCGTCACGGATGTTCGGGTGCGTGCCGCCGATCAGATAGTAGCCGTGGCGCACGGCATGGGCGCGAAGCAGTTCGATGTACGGCGCCGTATATTCGGACAATCCGCGCACGGCGCTGGGGACATCGTCGTTGTCCATGAAGGACAGCAGTTGCGTGGTGAACAGCTCGGGCAGCAGGACGAACTGCGGACGGTATTCGGCGGCGGCGTTGAGGACGAAGTCGACCTGCCGGGCAAAGCCGTCCCAGTCCTCGATATGGCGCAGCTGGTACTGGATGGAAGCGATGCGAACCTTCATGGGAAATCCTTTCCTGGCAGTTGGGTGGGCCGCGACGGGTCGTGTTCCCGGTTGAGCCAGACGATCAGGCTGGCGTTGCCCAGCGATTCCTGATCGGTCGGCAGGTATCCATGCAGGATGCCGCAGTAGTCGAACCCTTCGTCGAGTTGGAAACGCAGCACCGGATCGTGGAACTCGCCCCAGATGACGCGCTTGGCGTATTCCCCGGGCGTCATCCGGGTGGCGTGCCGGGCGTAGCCGGGCAGACGGCCGCCTGCGATGATGCGCTTGAGGTTCATGGCCCGGCACAGGTTGCGGCGTGCCTCGTAGAGCGCGTGGCCGATGCCGTGGCCGCGCTCCTCGGGGCTGACGCAGACCTCCGCGCCATAGAGCGTGTGGCCGAAGTCGGGATTGTGGGTGCGGAACGTGCCGGCGTCGGTGATGCTGGCCCAGGTGTGGTGCACGCTGTAGCGCTCCCAGACGACCACGAGGGAGACGGCGATTCCGACCAGCCGCTCCTCGAGAAGCGCGGCGAACTGGCCGCGCGGAAAGACTTCCAGCAGGTGGGCGAACTGGTCCGCGTGGAAAGGCGGAATCGCCGGATAGACGCGGGTCTGCAGGGCAATGGCGGAATCGATGTCGCCCGCGAGCAGGTTACGGATGGTCAGCATCGGAGCGGACGGGGCGGCATCGTCGGGTTTCGTGAATGAACGCGACGACTAGTGTAGCGTGCGTCGGAAAGGTGCGCACGTCAAAGTTGCAAAGCTGGGGACAGGGACGGCGGCGCACTGGCCGGGCGGCCGGCTTCTATGGCACGACGGTGACGGGCGGACGCTGGCCGACGAACTCCAGGCGCCGGTTGAGCGCTTCGCTGACGAAGATCCGGTTGTCGCGGTCGACCCGCAAAACCAGGCCGATTTCCATCTTTCGCGCCATCTCCCGCCAATGCTCGGGACCGGCGATGAAGATGGGCTTCGAGGCGGCATCCGAAAGCGTCCCGGCCCCGGCGCCGGCCGGGACGAGGACAGTGACCGCCTGCGTGTGATCGACCGGACGGCCGGTGCGCGGGTCGAGGAGGTGGGGGTAACGCTTGCCGTCCACTTCGAAGAAACGCTGATAGTCGCCGGAGGTGCCGATCGCTTCGCCGTCGGCGAGTTCGACCGTCGCCAGCGGGCCGGACTGGCGCGGGTGCTGGATGCCGACGCGCCACTTCCGGCCATCCTTGCTGCCGAGAGCCATGACGTTGCCGCCGATGTTGATCAGCGCGTTGTCGATCCCCTGGCTGCGCAGGATTGCCGCGGCCCGGTCGAGCGCGACCCCTTTCAGGTAGCCGCCGAAGTCGAGCGCGACCTGCGGGTTGCTGCTGCGGATGGTCTGGCCGGTGACGGTGACGTCGGCGATGCCGGGTCTCGCCGCCAGCCAGGCTTCGATGGCGGCCGCCGCGGGAAGCGCGGCCTGGAATTCGTCGGCGTGGAAGCCCCACAGTTTCACCAGCAGGCCGATGCCGGGGTCGAACAGGTGTTCCCCTTGCTGTGACAATGCCTGGGCTTCGCGGACCAATTCGGCCAGCTCCGGCGCGGCGTGGTGGGGTCGACCGGAAAAAATGGCCCGATTTAGCGCCGTCAGCTCGGACTCCTGCCAGGCATGATAGGCGCGGTGCAGCCGGTCGAACTCGCGCAGGACGCCGGCGATGGCGATGCGCCCGCGTTCCGGGTCGGCGCTGACGACGAGAACCTCGACGCGGGTGCCGAAGACGTAAGCCTGCTGTTCCTGCATGGGCGCGCGCCCGCAGGCGGCGACGAGCAACATGCAGGCGACGATCAGGAAATGGCGCATTCCCGCTCGAGCGCCGCGACGAAGGCCGCTGCCGCATCGAAGCCCGTCTGCTGCCGGATTTCGACCATGCAGGTCGGGCTGGTGACGTTGATTTCGGTCAGGTGGTCGCCGATGACGTCGATGCCGACCAGCAGCAGGCCGCGATCGCGGAGGATGGCGCCGAGCGTCTCGGCGATCTCGCGGTCGCGTGCGGTCAGCGCCTGCGCGACGCCGGTACCGCCGGCCGCAAGATTGCCCCGCGTTTCCCCGGCCTTGGGAATGCGTGCCAGACAGTACGGTACCGGTTGCCCGGCAATGAGCAGGATGCGCTTGTCGCCGGCGGTGATCTCCGGGAGAAACCGCTGGGCCATGATGGTCCGGGCGCCCTCGCGGGTCAGCGTCTCGATGATCACGTTGCGGTTCGGGTCGGCGTGGCGGACGCGGAATATCTGGCTGCCGCCCATGCCGTCGAGCGGCTTGAGGATCACGTCCGCGAGTTCGTCGATGAACTGCTGCAGCTGCTCGACATCGCGGGAGATCAGCGTCTCCGGCGCGAATTGCGGGAATTCGGCGATCGCCACCTTCTCCGAATGGTCGCGCAGCGCGCGCGGCCGGTTGAAAACGCGCACGCCGGCGGCTTCGGCGCGTTCGAGGAGCCAGGTGGCGGTCAGGTACTCATTGTCGAAGGGCGGATCCCGGCGCATGAGGACGGCGTCGAATTCGCCGAGCGGTATCCGCTCGCGGCCGATCTCGCGGAACCAGTCGTGGTTGTCCGGCTGCATGTGCAATTGCATGGCCACGCCGAAGACGCCCCCCGGCTTCGTGGATTCGGGCCGTCGCCACCCCAGCGTCGCGCAGTCGATGGCGAAGACGGCGTGGCCGCGCGCGGCGGCGGCGCGCATCATGGCGATCGACGAGTCCTTGTAGGCTTTCAGCCGCGGAAGGGGATCGAGGACGAAGGCAAGGTTCAACGGGCGGCGTCCGCTATCGGGAGGTTCTGGGCTCATGGCCGGGTCACTCGCTGGCGGGGTCGGCCGGCGTGCGTTCGAGTTCGAGGGCGGCGGCCAGGCAGGCCAGGCGGCCGACCACGCCATAGGCGTAGAAACGGTTGGGCGGGGCATCGGGGTTGTTGCAGCTGTAATCGGGAAGGTTGCAGCCGGTCGTGAACGCCAGCGGCTCGAAGTGCATCCCTGGAGCATTGAGGTTCTCGTCCTTGCCGCGACCGGTATGCACGCGGTAGAAGCCGCCGACGACGTAGCGGTCGATCATGTAGATGACCGGCTCGGCGACCGCGCCATTCAGCGTCTCGAAGGAATGGACGCCCTCCTGGATGATGACCTCGCTGACTTCCAGACCTTCCTTGACGACGCTCATCTTGTTGCGCTGCCGGCGGTTCAGCGCGATGACTTCGTCGGCGTCGCGCACCGTCATCACCCCCATGCCGTAGGTGCCGGCATCGGCCTTGACGACGACGTAGGGGGTCTCGGTGATCCCGTATTCGCGGTACTTCTCGCGGACCAGCTCGAGGACGGCGGTAACGTTGGCAGCCAGACACTCCTCGCCCTGGCGTTCGTGGAAATTGATGCTGCGACAGACGGAAAAGGCCGGGTTGATGCGCCACGGGTCGATGCCGATATCCCTGGCGAAGTGGCCGGCCACTTCGTCGTAGGCGGCAAAGTGGTTGGACTTGCGGCGCACCGCCCAACCGGCGTTGAGCGGCGGAAGGATGAACTGCTCGTCCAGGTTGCGCAGGATATCCGGGATTCCGGCCGAGAGATCGTTGTTGAGCAGGATGGCGCAGGGGTCGAAGCCGTCGAGCCCGAGGCGGGTTGGCGAGCGGACCAGCGGTTCGAGCAAGAGGGTCTGGCCGTTGGCGAGTGCTACCGGCGTCGGGGCGGTGATCTCCGGGAGCAACGAGCCGAGCCGGACGTTGAGGCCGGTCTGGCGCAGGATGGCGGCGATCTGGGCGACGTTCTGCAGGTAGAACTGGTTGCGCGTGTGGCTTTCCGGGATCAGGAGAAGATTGCGCGCATCCGGACAGATCTTCTCGATCGCCACCATCGCCGCGTGCACGCAAAGCGGCAGGAAGGCCGGGTTCAGGTTGTTGAAGCCGCCGGGGAAGAGGTTGGTGTCGACCGGCGCCAGCTTGAAGCCGGAGTTGCGCAGGTCGCACGATGAATAGAAGGGCGGCGTGTGCTCCTGCCAGCGCCCGCGCAACCAGTGCTCGATCCGCGTGCTGCTGTCGAGGAAGTGGCGCTCGAGTTCGAGCAGGGGGCCGGTGAGGGCGGTGGTGAGGTGGGGAACCATGGGCGGTCGCCTGCAAGGCATGTCATTGTGGCGATGAATGTTACACCGCGGATCCCGAGTGCGGCGTGGCGATTCACGGTCAACCCCTTGAAGCAGGTAAAATTGGGCGCTTTGTCCCACATCCATCCAGCAGATCGGAATCGCCGTGCTTGTCGCCGCCAACATCACCATGCAGTTCGGGGTCAAACCCCTGTTCGAGAACGTCAATGTCAAGTTCGGCGAAGGCTTCCGCTACGGCCTGATCGGCGCCAACGGAGCGGGAAAATCGACCTTCATGAAGATCCTGTGCGGCGCGCTGGAGCCGTCGGCGGGCAACGTCGCGAAGGAGAAGCACGAGCGCATGGCCTACCTCCGGCAGGACCAGTTCGCCTACGAGGACGTGCGCGTGCTCGACGTCGTGCTGATGGGCCACGAGGAAATGTGGGCGTGCATGAGCGAAAAGGATGCGATCTACGCCAATCCGGAGGCGTCCGAAGACGATTACATGCACGCTGCCGAGCTCGAGGCCAGGTTCGCCGAATACGACGGCTATACCGCCGAGTCGCGCGCCGGCGAACTGCTGATGGGGGTCGGCATTCCCATCGAGCAGCACGACGGGCCGATGCGCGAAGTCGCGCCGGGCTGGAAGCTGCGCGTCCTGCTCTGCCAGGCGCTGTTCGCCAATCCGGACATCCTGCTGCTGGACGAGCCGACCAACAACCTCGACATCAACACGATCCGCTGGCTGGAGGATGTCCTGAACAGTCGCGAGTCGACGATGATCATCATCTCGCACGACCGCCACTTCCTGAACCAGGTGTGCACTCACATGGCCGACCTCGATTACGGCAGGATCACCGTCTACCCGGGAAATTACGATGACTTCATGGAGGCGGCGACGCAGGCGCGCGAACGCCAGTCGAGCGCCAACGCCAAGGCCAGGGAACGCATCGCCGAACTGCAAACCTTCGTGCGCCGCTTCTCGGCCAACGCTTCCAAGGCCAGGCAGGCGACGAGCCGCCTCAAGCTGATCGACAAGCTGAAGCCGGAAGACGTCAAGCCCTCGTCGCGCCAGTACCCGTGGATACGCTTCGACTACGAAGACAAGGACAAGCTGCACCGCCAGGCGGTCGAGGTCGAGAAAGTCTCGTTCGCCTATGAGGGAGCGCCGCGCAAGATCTTCAGCAATCTCGGCTTCACGATCCATGGCGGCGAGAAGATCGCCGTCATCGGTGAGAACGGGGTCGGCAAGACGACCCTGCTGCGCCTGCTGATGGGCGAGCTGCAACCGCAATTCGGCACGATCAAGTGGGCGGAGAAGGCCCGGCCCGGTTACTACTCGCAGGATCACTCGGCGCTGTTCAAGTCCGAAGTCAGTCTTACGGAGTGGATTTCCGGCTACGTTCGTGCTGGCGGGTACGAGGGCGGCGACGTCGAAACGCTCATCCGCGGCACACTGGGGCGTCTGCTGTTCTCGGGTGACGAGGTCAGGAAGCCGGTCAACGTGATTTCCGGAGGCGAGCAGGGGCGCATGCTGTTCGGCAAGCTGATGCTCCTCCATTCGAACGTGCTGATCATGGACGAGCCGACCAACCACCTCGACATGGAATCGATCGAATCGCTGAACAGCGGGCTCGAGAAATTCCCCGGCACGCTGATTTTCGTCTCGCACGACAGGGAATTCGTCTCCTCGCTGGCGACCCGCGTCTTCGAGGTCAAGGGCGACGGCTCGATCATCGACTATCTGGGCGGTTACGAAGACTATCTCGCCAGCCTGGGCGTCAACTGACTATTGCGGCATGCCGGCGGCGGCGAGGGTGCGGATCAGGCGCACGCAGTCGACGTCGGACTGATGGTAGGCGGACTTGACGTATTCGACGTAGGCTCGATCTTCGGAATCCGGGCGAGTGGCCAGCGTCGTGTGGTAGGCAAAGCGCAGGAAGAGGAACGCCGGTTCGGGCTCCTCGATGGTGATGGTCAGGCTGCCGCCGGGGTGGCCAGGCGACGGCTGGATCTCGAAGCGGACCCACTGTCCTTCGGTCAGCGTGACGCGGTCGCGGATTACCGCCTGACCGAAATCGAGCTGGCGCAGCAGCGCGTCGGCATGGCGTTCAAAAATGAGGCACGTTTCCAGCCCGGGCAGGAAGGGAACGGGATCCTCGACGCGGTGCAGCAGACCCTGCCAGACCTGGTGGCGGCTGAGCGGCGGGATCAGGGGGTTGTGGGGATCGTTGATCTGGATGAGGTGCTCGAATTTCATCGGTCAATGTTAACATCGGCGCCATGCAACTGGAACGAATCCTCCACAAGCTGGGATTCGGCACCCGCAAGGAATGCCGTGCGCTCTGCCTGGACGGGCGGGTCGCGGTCAATGGAGAGCCCTGCGACGAGCCCTTCGGTGACTTTGCCTGCGCCGGGCTGGTGCTTGGCGTCGACGGGGTCGAGTGGCCCTACGCCGAGTTCGCCACCGTGATGCTGAACAAGCCGGCCGGCTACGAATGCTCGCGCAAGCCGTTGCATCACCCGGGCGTCCTTTCCCTGTTGCCGCCGCCGCTGCGGCAGCGGGGCGTGCAGCCCATCGGGCGGCTCGATGAGGATACCACCGGCCTGTTGCTGATCACCGACGATGGCCAGCTCAATCACCAGCTGTCAGGGCCGCGGCGCAAGGTGCCGAAGGTCTATCTGGCGACGACCCGGCATGCGATCGATCGGGAGCAGGTGGAGCGTCTGCTCGCCGGAGTGGTCCTCAACGACGACCCCGGGCCGGTCGCCGCTATCGCCTGCGAGATCGTCGGCCCGAGGCGCTTGCGCCTGACGCTGACCAGTGGCAAGTACCATCAGGTGAAGCGCATGGTCGCGGCAGCCGGAAACCGGGTCGAAGCGCTGCATCGCGAGGCGCTGGGCGGGCTGACGCTGCCCGACGACCTGAAACCGGGCGAGTGGCGCTGGCTTGCCGCGGTCGACCTCGAAAGACTTCTGGGAATCGTCCGGTGACCCTGACGGAAATGCGCTATATCGTCGCGCTGGCTCGCGAGCGTCACTTTGGCAGGGCGGCCGAGGCCTGCCACGTCAGCCAGCCGACCTTGTCGGTGGCGCTGAAGAAGGTCGAGGGGCAGCTCGGCGCCGCCTTGTTCGAGCGGACGGTTTCCGATGTCCGGATCACCACGCTCGGCGAGCGCATCGTCGCACAGGCGCGGCGCGTGCTCGAGGAGGCGGTGCGCCTGGAGGAGATCGCCGGGGCCAGCGGAGATCCGCTGAGTGGCCAGTTGCGCGTCGGCATCATCTACACCATTGCGCCGTATCTGCTGCCGCAGCTGATTCCGGCATTGCACCGGCAGGCGCCGAACATGCCGCTGTTCCTCAAGGAGGATTTCACCGCCAGCCTGATTCCGGCGCTGAAGGCCGGCGAACTCGACGTCATCGTCATCGCCTTGCCGTTCGCCGATCCGGGCCTGGTGGCGCAGCCGGTCTACAGCGAGCCGTTTCGTATCGTCGTTCCGGCCGGGCATCCCTGGGTCGAGCGCGGCGGGATCGCGGCGGACGAACTGGAGGGCCAGAATCTTCTGCTTCTCGGCCAGGGCAACTGCTTTCGCGACCAGGTGCTCGAGTCGTGCCCGCGTCTGAGCGGACCAGATGCGCTCGAGCACTCGCTGGAAGGCGGCTCGCTGGAGACGATCCGCTACATGGTGGCGAGCGGCGCGGGGGTGGCGGTGATGCCGAGCACGGCGGCCGACCCGCTGGTCGATAAGGAAGCGATGGTCAGGGTGTTGCCCTTTTCGCGGGAGCAGCCCTCGCGAACGGTCGGGCTCGTCTGGCGCGTGACCTTTCCGCGGCCGCAGGCGATCGACGCCGTCCGTGCGGCCCTGCTGTCGTGCCAGTTGCCGGGGGCGACCGCGGTCCACTGAGGTTTCACGTGGAACGGGCGGGCGACCGCCCAAGCGACACCCGGATACCCGAGCCAAGCTCAGGCGGGGGTTTTCTTCGCGGCCGGCCTTCTGGCGGGCGCCTTCTTCTCGAACTCGAAGCCGACCTTGCCGTCCTGAACGACCAGGTAGGCCGAGAACTTGCGGCGCGTGCGGTTGGAAATGAACCCCTTCAGCAGATCGGTCCTGCCCTCGGCGAGCAGCTTCTTCATCTGTTCCGGATCGACCGGTTGCTGCAGGATGATCGTGCCCGAGCGGAAGTCACAGGTCCTGGCCGTCCCGACCGACTTCTCGCAGACATAGGCGGCGCCATGTTCGAAGACCCCCGAGGCGCACTTCGGGCAACTGCCCAGGCGCTGTTCCGCCGGGAAGTCGATCGTCTCGACCTCGTCGTCCTCACCCGCCCTGGGCTGGCCGAAGTCGAACTCGGGTTCCATCTTGTCGTTGAGCTTGATGGTGGCGGCAAAGGCGCGGCCCATCCTGTTGCGGAAGCCGGTCAGCGGGCCGATCTGGCCTTCGGTGAGCAGGGTGTCGATTTCGGCGGGTTCGAACTGGCGGCCGGCGACGATCTTCCATAGCGCGTAGGCACAGTTGCCGCACTGGAATTTCTTGTAGGTTTCGCGAATCTGGCTGCCACAGCGCGGGCAGGGCGCCGACAGCACGCCGAAGTCGCCAGGGATCGTGTCGGCTTCGTAACTCCTCGCGCGTTCGACGATGTGACGGGTCATCTCGGCGATCTCGCGCATGAATTCGGCGCGGGTGAAATCGCCCTTCTCGATGCGGCCGAGCTTCCATTCCCACTCGCCGGTCAGTTCCGGCTGGGTCAGTTCGTTGACGCCGAGGCCATTGAGCAGGGTCATCAGCGAGAAGCCCTTGGCGGTCGGGATCAGCTCGCGGCCCTCGCGGTGCATATACTGCTCGCCGATCAGGTTCTCGATGATCTGGGCGCGCGTCGCCGGCGTGCCGAGGCCGCGGCCGGCCATCGCTGCCTTCAGTTCCTCGTCGTCGACCATCTTGCCGGCGCCTTCCATAGCGCTGAGCAGGGTAGCTTCCGAGTAGCGCGGCGGCGGCCTGGTCTCGTTGGCCTTGACGCTGACTTCCTCGGTTCTGACCTTCTCACCGGCGTCGACCGCAACCAGATGGCCTTCGCCGCCTTCCTGCCCTTCCTTGCCGTGCACGGCAAGCCAGCCGGGATTGACCAGCACCTTGCCCTCGGTCTTGAAGGGATGGCCTTCGACGCGGGTGATGCGCGTGGTCACCAGGTATTCGGCGGGCGGGAAGAAGACCGAGAGGAAGCGCTTGACGACGAAATCGTAGAGCTTCTGTTCGAGTTCGTTCAGGTGCCTGGGCGTCTGCGGCGTCGGGATGATGGCGAAGTGGTCGCTGATCTTGGCGTTGTTGAAGATGCGCTTGTTCGGCAATACCCAGTTGCGCGCCAGGATCTGGTGGGCGAACGGTGCGTAGCGGGCGAGCAGCACTTCGTCGTGGCCCTTGCCGGCGCCTTCGCCGGTCAAGACCGAAAGGGTGGCCTTGACTGTGCCGAGGTAGTCCTCCGGCAGACAGCGCGAGTCGGTTCGCGGGTAGGTGAGCACCTTGTGCTTCTCGTAAAGGGCCTGCGCCAGCGCCAGCGTGGTCTTGGCGGAAAAGCCGAAGCGGGCGTTGGCTTCGCGCTGCAGGCTGGTCAGGTCGAAGAGCAGCGGCGAGAGGCGGGTTTCCGGCTTGCTTTCCTCGCTGGCGACGCCGGGCTTGCCGAGGGTGGCGGCACGGATGGCGTCGGCCTTGTCCTTTTCCCACAGGCGGTCGGCGCGGGCGTGTTCGTCTTCTTCCTTGCCCTTGTAGCCTTCGTCGAACCACTTGCCGGTGTAGGCGCCGGCCTTGGCGGCGAACTCGGCCTCGACTTCCCAGTAGGAACGCGGCTTGAATTCGCGGATTGTCTTTTCGCGCTCGACGACGATGGCCAGCGTCGGCGTCTGCACACGGCCGACGGTGGTCAGATGGAAGCCGCCGGTCTTCGAGTTGAAGGCGGTCATCGCCCGCGTGCCGTTGATGCCGACCAGCCAGTCGGATTCGGAACGGCAGACGGCGGCATCGCCCAGCCCCTGCATGTCGTTGCCGTGGCGCAGGCGGGCGAAGCCGTCGCGGATGGCGCCCTGGGTCATCGACTGCAGCCAGAGGCGCTGCACCGGCTTGCCCGACTTGCTGTGCTGGGCTATGTAATTGAAGATCAGCTCGCCTTCGCGCCCGGCGTCGCAGGCGTTGATCAGGCCGGCTACGTCCTTGCGCTTGATCAGCTTGTTGAGCAGCTTGAGGCGCGATTCGGTCTTCGCGATCGGCGACAGCGCGAAATGCGGCGGAATGACCGGCAGGTGAGCGAACGACCATTTGCCGCGCTTGACCTCGAACTCCTCGGGGCAGGACAGTTCCAGCAGGTGGCCGATGGCCGAGGAAAGCACGTGCGACTCGCTTTCATAATAGTCGTCGTGCTTGGTGAAACCCCCGAGCGCCTTGGCGATGTCGGCGGCGACGGAGGGTTTTTCGGCAATGATCAGCTGTTTGGTCATGTACTTGGCCTGTTGGGTGCCGGCGCATGATAAGTGCCTAGTGCGCGGCTTGGCAAGACGTCTCTGTCCGTGCGGTCAGACGAGGCGCTGGTAGCGGTTGCCGGGAAGGGCGGCGATCCGGCCGTCGAGTTCCAGCGTCAGCAGTTCGCCAAGCAGCAGGTCGGCGCTGATTCCGGTACGGTCCACCAGATCGTCCAGCGCGCACGGGTCGTAGCCGAGTGCGTCAAGGATGGCGCTGTCGCCAGCCGTCGCCGCGACCGGGGATGCGCCGGGATCTGCCGGATGGCTGCCGAGCTCCTCGAGAATGTCCTGGGCCGTCTCGACCAGCTTGGCTCCCTGCTTGATCAGCCTGTGACAGCCGCGGGCGACCGGGGAATGGATCGACCCGGGTATCGCGAAGACCTCGCGCCCCTGTTCGGCTGCGAGCCGGGCGGTAATCAAGGAACCGCTCTCCAGCGCCGCCTCGACCACCAGCACCCCGCGGGACAGACCCGAGATGATGCGGTTGCGGCGCGGAAAGTTGGCGGCGATGGCGGGCGTGCCGAGCGGGAATTCGGACACGATGGCGCCTTGCCCGGCGATCGCCAGGGCGAGTTCCTTGTTGCGGGCCGGGTAGACGCGGTCGGCGCCGGTGCCGATGACGGCGATGGTCGCGCCAGCGGCGGCGAGCGCGCCGCGATGGGCGGCGGCGTCGATACCGAGGGCAAGGCCGCTGACGATGCCAAGGCCCTTGACAGCGAGCGCCCTGGCAAAGGTCTCGGCGGTCTGCATGCCCTGCGGCGTCGGGTTGCGGCTGCCGACGATGGCGATTCCCGGCTTCTGGAGCAGGCCGAAATTGCCACGAACATAGAGGATGCTCGGTGGATCGGGAGTCTCCAGCAGCAGAGGTGGATAGGCCGCGTCGGCCAGGGTCAGCAGGCGCTGGCCGGGCTGGCGGGCCCAGGCAAGGCTGCGGTCGACGGCCTCGGAAGTATCAAAATCGAAGAGCAGGTCGGCACGGTCGCCGATGACGCCGCGTGCCGCCAGGCGCCCGGCGGCGAAGACGGCCTCGGGTAAACCGAAAGCGGCGAGAAGCTTGCGCTGCGTCTCGCCGCCGATGCCGGGGATCAGGGTCAGCCGCAACCAGGCGGCCAATCCCTCGTCGTGGATCACGGATTCCGTGCAAAGTCCCCTACGGTCACGGGCTTGGACGACTCGAGGACGAGCGCGTAGGACACCCCGTTGAAGACACGGAAGACGAACACCAGCGCATAGCGCTCTTCGGGAATCGGTTGTGCGACCCGTTGCATCGTGTCCTGGTCGATCGCCAGGGAAACGCGATTGCGGAACAATGCCAGGACATGGCCGATCTCGAGCCCGTCGTTCTTGCCGCGGTTGAGGGTGACGATCGACGCCTTGCCGCCTTCGTTGACGCCGCCATAGATCGTCATGACCCGCGCCGCAACCGGATGATCGGGGCGATGCGGCACATAGGAGACGATATTGGCGGGCGGCGCCGGCAACAGGCGGTCGCCGCGCATGATCTCCTCCTTGGCCGCGGTGATCTCGAGAACCGCCGGCTCGCCAGGCTGCACCAAGTTGGCATTGCCGAGGAAGAAGGCTTCATGGCCGATGACGCTGCCGGTATCCGGATCGGTCAGCGGCTTTCCGGGGCGGTACACGTTCCAGCGCACCACGCTGGCATCGGGGATCCCGGTGGCGAAGGCCGGGTCGCCATTGCCCATCATGCCGCGGTATTCGGGTCCGGCGACGATGCGCGGCCCGCTGTCGAGCTGTCCCTGCTCGACCACCAGCGGCTGCGACAGGAAGGGTTCGATCTGGTTCGGCGGGATGCTCGGGATCGCCTGCTGCGACGGGTCGGAATAGATCTGCGGCTGGAGTTTGACGGTGCCGCCGGTCGACTTGACCGGCTTGCCGAGGCGCAGGCGCGGCGTCTTGCCGGAGCGGTCCAGATAGACCACCTGTCCGGGATAGATCAGGTGCGGATTCCTGATTTCCTCGCGGTTCATGTTCCACACTTCGGGCCAGCGCCACGGCTCCTTGAGAAATTTGCCGGAGATTCCCCATAGCGTGTCCCCGCGCACGACGACGTGGCGGTCGGGAGGGTTATCGACGAGCTTCACGGGCTCGGCGGCCGATGCGCAAACGGCCGTCACGGCCAGGATGAGCGCGGATATAATGCGTACCATAGTCGTAACCTCACGTGCCGACGGAACACGGCGCAGCTTGCATGGTCTGATCCACGTCAGGCGAACCTGTCCCATATCTCTGGAATCGCATGAGATTCTGCACGTAATAACTTAAGCGAGCAAGCTTTTTTCGGTGTTTCCCATGGCTCTACTACCCATTTTGCGTTTTCCCGATGCGCGCTTGAAGAAAGTTGCGGCGCCGGTGGTCAAGATCGACGATTCGGTGCGGCGTCTGATCGCAGACATGGCTGAAACCATGTACGAGGCGCCCGGCATCGGCCTGGCGGCGACGCAGGTCGATATTCACAAGCAGATCGTCGTGATCGACGTTTCGGAAGGCCGGAACGAACTGCTTGCCCTGGTCAATCCGCGCATCAGTGACGTGGAGGGGCAGCAGGAGGGCGAGGAAGGCTGCCTGTCGGTGCCCGGGATCTATGAGAAGGTCGGGCGCGCCGAGCGCGTGACCGTGCACTTTCAGGACGGCGAGGGGCAGCATCGGACGCTGGTCGCCGAGGGGCTGCTCGCCGTGTGCATCCAGCATGAACTGGACCACCTGAATGGCACGGTCTTCGTCGATCATCTCTCGCAGTTGAAGCAGACCCGCATCCGCAACAAGCTCGCCAAGCAGGCCCGCGTCACCGCATGAGGCTGGTCTTCGCCGGGACCCCCGATCTTGCCGCGCTGGCGCTGCGGGCGATCGTGGCGGCGGGGCACGAGGTGCGCCTCGTCCTCACCCAGCCCGACCGGCCGGCGGGGCGGGGGATGAGCCTGCAGCCTTCGGCCGTCAAGCGGCTGGCGGTGGAGCGTGGCATCGAGGTGTTCCAGCCGCTGACATTGAAGGATGCGGCGGCGCAGGCGAGAATTGCCGCCGTCCAGGCGGAGGCCATGGTGGTCGCCGCCTACGGCCTCCTTCTGCCGCAGGCCGTGCTCGACCTCCCGCGCCTCGGCTGCATCAACATCCATGCGTCGCTGCTGCCGCGCTGGCGCGGGGCGGCGCCGATCCAGCGGGCGCTGCTCGCCGGTGATCGCGAGAGCGGTGTCTGCATCATGCAGATGGAGGCGGGCCTCGATACCGGGCCGGTGCTTCTGCGGGGCGTCTGCGCGATCGAGTCTGGCGACACGAGCGGAACGCTGCATGACCGTCTGGCCGGCCTCGGCGCGCGGCTGGTGGTCGAGGCGCTGGCCGGGCTGCCCTTGCCGGCGACCGCGCAGGCCACGGAGGGAGTCACCTACGCGGCGAAGCTGGGCAAGGCTGAGGCGCTGGTCGACTGGTCGAAAAGCGCGCAGGAGCTGGATCGTCATGTCCGCGCCTTCAACCCGTTTCCCGGCGCCCAGGCCCGGCTCGGCGGAGAGACCGTGAAGCTGTGGCAGGCGGCGCCGGCTGACGGTTCGGGTGAAATCGGGCGGATATTGCGCGTCGACCGCAACGGCATCGTCGTCGCCTGCGGAGCAGGGGCCCTTGCGGTCAGCGAGTTGCAGAAGGCGGGAGGCAGGCGCCTGGCGGTCCGCGAATTTCTCGCCGGACATGCGCTCAAGGCGGGCGACCGATTCGACGTGGCGGCTTGAATTCGGCGGCGGCGCCAATATCTGTTGGCTGAGACGACTGCTCCAAGGAGGTTTGACGATGTTCAACTGGGTCAAGACGGCCATGCTGATGGCGGCGATCATGGCGCTCTTCGGCGTGGTCGGCGGCATGATCGGCGGCGAATCGGGAATGCTGCTGGCGCTCGTCTTCGGCGGGGCGATGAATGTCTTCTCCTACTGGTTCTCGGACACGATGGTGTTGAAGATGTACAACGCCAGGGAAGTCGACGCGACGAGCGCGCCCCAGTTTTACGGAATGGTGGGGGAGCTGGCGCAGCGGGCCGGGCTGCCGATGCCGCGGGTGTATCTGATCGACGAGGATCAGCCGAATGCCTTCGCCACCGGCCGCAATCCGCAACATGCGGCGGTTGCGGCGACGACCGGCATCCTGCTGCTGCTGTCGGCGCGCGAACTGCGCGGCGTCATGGCACACGAGCTGGCGCACGTGGCGCATCGCGACATCCTCATTTCGACGGTCGCGGCGACCATGGCCGGGGCCATTTCCGCCCTCGCCAATTTCGCCATGTTCTTTGGCGGGCGCGGCGAGGACGGGCGGCCCGCCAACCCGCTGGCGGGCATCGCCGTGGCGCTGCTGGCGCCGCTGGCCGCCAGCCTGATCCAGATGGCGATCTCGCGCGCCCGCGAGTACGAAGCCGACCGGGGCGGCGCGGAAGTCAGCGGCGATCCGCATGCCCTTGCCGACGCGCTGGGCAAGATCCAGATGTACGCCGAGGGCCGCATTCCGATGGCGCCGGCCGAGGCGCATCCGGAAACGGCGCAGATGATGATCCTCAACCCGCTGTCGGGCGGCGGGATCAGCGGCCTGTTTTCGACCCACCCGCCGACGGCGGAGCGGATTGCCCGTCTGCGGGCGATGGCGCGCTAGAGCGGCGGCGCCCGCAGGCAGCCGCGGGCGACCTCTTGCGTGGTCAGCCGGCCCGGGGCAAAGGCCGCGATCACTTCGGCGAACAGCGCGTGGGCGCGGCTGCTGTTGTCGCCGCTGAAGTTGCAGACGTAGACGTCGAGAGTGACGCCGCCGATTTCCGGCCAGGTATGGACCGCCAGGTGCGACTCGGCGAGCACGACGGCGCCGGTGACGCCGGCCGGGTGGCCCGCCGCATCATGGAAGGCGTGAAAGAGGCGGCCGACCACCGTCAGTCCGTTTCTCGAGCATGCCGCTGCGCAGAACGCTTCGAGTCGCGGGGCGGCGAGCAGCAGCTCGGCCGGACAGCGGCAGTCGAAGAGGTCGGCGATCAGGTGCAGGCCATTCATGCCGCAATTCTATTGCGTTCCACGTGAAACGCCAGCGCCCAGATTCATTTCGAGCAGACGCCCGAGGCGGTAGCCGGCATCGACGATGCGCCGCTCGGCGATGGCGTGCGCCCGCCGGTTGAAGTCCTCGGTGACGATCGGCAGGAGGCTGCCGACGGCGTCCGGGTAGGCCGACGCCCGCAGGCGATGGCTTTCGTCCCGCCACAAGGCGACGCTGCCCTGGCGCGGCACGGGATATTCCGCGACCAGGCGCCGCGCCTTGTCTTGCAGCCGCTGACCGCGCAGCCAGGGCGGCCCGGGCAGGTCGTCCCAGTAGGTGTGCAGGCTGGAAAAGGGGAGCCGCTTGTTGAACGGGTTCTCGATCTCGACGGCGGTTCCGCCCTCGTAGTCGGCGCGACCGACGTGCAGCGGCTGGTGGATGTCGGCGACCAGATGAACCAGCCAGGGGAGGGCATGGGAAATTTCGTCGCTTTTCGCGGTCGACCGCAACAGGCGGGCGAGGCGCTCGATCTGGCGGTCGGCCTCGCCCCGTACCGGCCTTCCCCGGTCGTCGACATCGACGTAATGCCAGTTCCTGTGGCGAGCACGGTCGGGAAAGCCGGGAAGCGGCGGTATCGGGGCATTTTCCCCCTCGTCGTGAAAGCGCGGATCGTTGCGGATGTCGTCGGGCCAGGTCGCGGCTTCGACGAAGACCTTCGCGGCGTCGGCCGAACGGGCCCTAGCGACCCAGCGCTCGTGATCGGGATGACGGGCAAGAGCCTGCGCAACGAATTCGCGGGTGGCCGGCGAGATCTGTTGCCAGGCGATGGCCGCCACCAGCCGGTGACCGGCGGCGTTCCATGCCCCGGCGACGGGGGAAACGAGCAGGAAAAGCACGGCGATGAGGTATGGACGCATTGCGCCATTATGCCGCGTGCGATAATGGCGGCCCATGTCCGATCTTCCCGCCACTTCCCTGGCCTTCGCCTTCGTGCAAGCCGCCCGCATCGATGCCGCCGTCTTCGCCGGGCAGAGTCTCGCCGACGGCCTTCTCGCGAGCGTCGATCGCGCCGCGCGCCCGGCGGTGCAGGACCTGGTCTACGGCAGCCTGCGCTGTTATGGGCGCGGCGACTTCTTCCTGAGCCGCCTGCTGGCGAGTCCGCTGCCCGCCGAGGAGGTGCGGGCGCTGCTGCTGGCGGCGATCCATCGGCTCGAAACCCGGCCGGAAGCCGCGCATACGGTGGTCGATCAGGCCGTCGCGGCAGCCGGCGAACTGGCCGGGGGCCGCTTTCGCGGTCTGGTCAATGGCGTCCTGCGCAATTTCCTGCGGCGGCAGGGCGCATTGCTTGCGGCGGCGGCGAGCGATGCCGTGGCGCAGGCGCAGCATCCCGGCTGGTGGCTGACGCGTCTCCGGAATGCCTGGCCCGATGATTGGCAGGCCATCGTTACCGCCGGCAATTCCCCGCCGCCGATGGCGTTGCGCGTCAATCGCCGCCGCGGCACGCGCGGGGAATATCTGGCACGGCTGACGGAAGAAGGGATCGTCGCGACGCCGGTCGGCGAAGCGGGACTGGCGCTCGCCCGGCCGCTCCCGGTCGAGCGGCTGCCGGGCTTCGCCGACGGTCTGGTCTCGGTCCAGGATCCAGGGGCGCAGAAGGCGGCGGCGTTGCTTGACCCTTTGCCGGGAAGCCGCGTCCTCGACGCCTGTGCCGCGCCAGGCGGCAAGACGGCGCATCTGCTGGAGCGGGCCGATCTCGACCTGCTGGCGCTCGACGTCAAGGCTTCGCGCTGCCGCCGCGTCGCCGAGAACCTCACCCGGCTCGGCCTGCGTGCCTCGCTTCAGGCCGCCGACTGTGGGCGACTGGATACCTGGTGGGATGGCCGTCCTTTCGACGCGGTTCTCGCCGATGTCGCCTGTACCGCCAGCGGCGTCGTGCGCCGCAACCCGGACGCCAAGTGGCTGCGCCGCGAGGCCGACATCGAGAGTTTCGCGGCGGCCCAGTCGCATATCCTCGAAGCGCTGTGGCGGGTCGTGCGGCGCGGGGGTAAACTTCTCTATGCGACCTGCTCGGTCTTCCCCGAGGAGAACGGCGAACAGGCCGATCGCTTTGTCGCCAACCATCCGGATGCCCGCCGCGCCCACGAGGAACAGATTCTGCCCGCAGCAGCCCATGATGGCTTTTACTATTGCCTCCTCGAAAAACATGCTTGAGCGATCGCGGATCTGGCTGGCCGCTGTCGTTGTGGCCATGTTGCCGGTGCTGGTTCTGGCGGCCGATATCGAGATCGCCAATCCGCAGATCACCGCGAACGAGGATGGCTACGTCGTCTCTGCGGACTTTGGTTTCGAACTCAACGAGCGTCTCGAGGAAGCGGTGACCCGGGGTGTCGTTCTTCACTTCGTGACTGAATTCGAATTGACACGGCCGCGCTGGTACTGGCTGGATGAGAAACTGGTCAGTCGCAACAGGGTTCATCGCCTGTCCTTCCATGCGCTGACGCGGCAGTATCGCCTGTCCACCGGCGGTCTTCATCAGTCCTTCGATTCCCTGTCGGAGGCGTTGCGCGTACTCTCGCGCCTGCGCAGCTGGCTGGTCATCGACGGGCGGGCCGAGAAACCCGTTGTCCAGCCCGGAGAAAGCTACCTGGCCGCGCTGCGCATGCGACTCGACATCAACCAGTTGCCGCGCCCCTTCCAGATTTCGGCCATCGGCAACCGGGACTGGAACCTGGCATCCGAATGGAAAGTCTGGCAGGCGACCCTTCCGGCGGAGGCCAGATGAAGCGTCTTCTGGCTGCGGGCGGCGCTTTCGCGGCAGCGCTGGGCGCCATCCTCTGGTTTCTACTGCTGATGTCCACGGCGGCCGACACCGCCATCTTCACGCGTCACTACCCGCTGCTGATCGCTCTCAACGTCGTCCTGGCGCTCGCCATGGTCGGCTTGGTCAGCTGGCAGTTGCGCTCCCTGTGGCGCGACTATCGCGCCCAGGTTTTCGGGGCCCGGCTGAAGCTGCGGCTGATGATGATGTTCGGGGTCATCGCCGTATTGCCGGGAGCGCTGGTCTATGCCGTATCGGTGCAGTTCGTGACGCGCTCGATCGAGAGCTGGTTCGATGTCCGGGTCGAGAAGGCGCTGGAGTCGGGCCTGCGTCTGGGCCGCTCGGCGCTCGATTCGCTGCTGGCGGATCTCACCGACAGGGCCCGCGGCATGGCCAACGAGTTGTCGGATCTCCGGGAGTCCGGGCGGCGTTCGGCGCTGTTGCGTCTGCGCGAGGAGCGGGGGGTGCAGTCGGCGGCGCTGTTTTCGGTCGGCGGCCAGTTGCTTTCCAGCGCCAGCAGCGAGATCGGCGCCGCCTTGCCCGACCTGCCGACGCAGGCCCAGCTCAAGCAGGCGCGCAGCACGCAGGGGGTCACCGCCGTCGACGGCGAGGGCGGACAGCTGAATCTGCGGGTGCTGGTGCCGGTTGCGGCGCATACCGTGTTCGAGGAGCCGCGTATCCTCCAGGTCATCCAGCCGGTTCCGCCGTCTCTTGCCTTTGATGCCGACGCGGTCGAGGGGGTGTACCGCGATTATCAGGAGCTGCAGCTGGCGCGTCAGGGGCTGACGCGGATTTATGCACTGACCCTGACGTTGACCGTGCTCGTCGCCCTGTTCGGCGCCTTTGCGCTGGCCTTCGTCATGGCGCGCCGCCTGTCCGCGCCGCTGTCGATTCTTGCCGAGGGCACGCAGGCGGTCGCCCAGGGCGATTTCTCGCCGCGCCAGGCGGTGTATAGCCGGGACGAGCTGGGCATCCTCACCCAGTCCTTCAACCGCATGACCCGCCAGCTCGACGATGCCCGCCGCGAAACCGAACGCCACCGCGCGGAACTGGAGTCGGCGCGCGGCTACCTGGAGTCGATCCTCGCCAATCTGTCGGCCGGCGTTCTGGTCTTCGATCGGCATTCCGTGCTGCGGACGGTGAACGAGGGCGCGCGCAACACGCTGGCCGACGATTTCAGCGGCCTGATCCATGAGGACATTGCCCACTGGCCGCGGCAGAAGGAATTCGGCAAGTTCATCGGCGACAACGTCGCCCGCGCCAAGGATGTCGAGTGGCAGGCCCAGGTCGAACTCGAACGCGCGAACGGGATGCCGCAGGCGCTGCTGTTGCGCGGCTCGCGTCTGCCGGAGGCGAGCGGCGGCGGCGAGGTCGTGGTCTTCGACGACGTGACGCGGATCGTCGCCGCGCAGCGCAGCGCCGCGTGGGGCGAGGTGGCGCGCCGCCTGGCGCACGAGATCAAGAATCCGCTGACGCCGATCCAGCTTTCCGCCGAGCGCCTGCAGTTCAAGCTGGCCGGCAAGCTGGCGAATGGCGACAAGGACATGCTGGCGCGGGGCACGCAAACCATCATCAACCAGGTGCAGGCGATGAAGCGCATGGTCGACGACTTCCGCGACTATGCGCGCCTGCCGGCGCCCGACGTCGCCGCCGTCGATCTCAACGTCCTGATCGGCGAGGTGCTGGGGCTCTACGAGAGCTCGTCGGCGGTCATCGAGACCAGTCTGGCCGGAGACCTGCCGCCGGTGCTCGGGGACTCGACGCAGTTGCGGCAGATCATCCACAATCTCCTGCGCAACTCGGAGGATGCCCTCGAGGGGCGTCATGGCGCCATCCACGTCGTCACCGAGCGCGCCGGGCGCCACGCGCGGCTGCTCATCTCGGACAACGGCCCGGGGTTTCCGGTCGAGCTGCTGGCGCGCATCTTCGAGCCCTACGTGACGACCAAGGCCCGCGGTACCGGTCTCGGACTGCCCATCGTCAGGAAGATCGTGGACGAACATCAGGGCACCATCGAAATCAGCAATGCAGCGGAGGGCGGAGCGCGGATCGACATCCGCCTGCCCCTGGTCAAGGAGGGAGAAAAGCATGTCCATCATTCTGGTCGTTGACGACGAGGTCGGCATCCGCGAACTGCTTTCGGAGATCCTGATCGACGAGGGCTACGATGTCCGGCTGGCCGAGCATGCCACCGCCGCACGCCGGATCCGCGGCGAGCTGCGCCCCGACCTCGTTCTGCTCGACATCTGGATGCCCGATACGGACGGCATCTCGCTGCTCAGGGAGTGGCATGCCGGCGGCCATCTCACCATGCCGGTGGTGATGATGTCGGGGCACGGAACGATCGACATGGCGGTCGAGGCGACCCGCTTCGGCGCCTTCGATTTTCTGGAGAAGCCGATTGCCCTGCAGAAGTTGCTGGCGACGGTGCAGAAGGCGATCAAGCACGACAACCTGTCCCAGCGTCCGCCGCTGACGCTGGAGGTCTTCGCGCGCTCGTCCATGGCCAAGGAATTCCGGCGGCGGCTGGAGCAGGCGGCGGCCAAGACGCCGCTGCTGCTGCTCAAGGGGGCGACCGGCGGAATGGCGGAGATCTGCGCCCGGACGTTGCAGACGCCGCGCTCGCCGTGGCTCGACCTGTCGGGACTGAGCAGCGCGCTGACCACGGAAATGCTGGAGAAGGTCGGCGGCGGCACGCTCTTCGTTCCCGACCTGGCGGCGCTCGGCAAGATGCAGCAGATGAATCTGGCATTCGCGGTCGACCGCCTGGAACGCATGAATTTGCGGCTGATCGTCGCCACCGCAACGCCGCTCGCGACGCTGGCCGAGGCGGGCTGGGACAGCAAGTTGCTGACCCGGCTCGGCGACATCTGGGTGGCCATGCCGTCGCTGGTCGGGCACGGCGACGAGCTGCCGGAAATCGCCTCCTTGCTGCTGACCAACTTCGTCGAGCGTGGCGAGGTGCCGCCGCGGCGCTTCTCGACGGGTGCGCTCAATGCCCTGCGCACGGTGGCCTGGAGCAGCGTGCCCGAAGCGCACTGGAACGAACTCTTCGCACTGGTGCGCAATCTGGCGCTGACGGCGCTCGACGAGGAAATTTCCGCGGAAGACGTCGGCCGCGTGGCGCCGCGGGAAGAAGAGAGCGGCCAGGAGCTGGCCTCGCTGCTGCCGATGCTCGACCAGCCATTGCGCGAGGCGCGCGACGCCTTCGAGAAACTCTATTTCGAACACCATCTGCGGCTCGAGGCCGGCAACATGACCAAGCTCGCCGAGCGCTCGGGACTGGAGCGCACCCATCTCTACCGCAAGCTCAAGCAGCTGGATGTCCGGCTCGGCAAGCGCGGAGACGAATAGCAGGGCGGGATTTCAGGGGCGGAACCGGGGGGGAGTCATGAAGATCATCATTCTTGGCGCGGGCCAGGTCGGCGCGAGCGTTGCCGAAGGCCTGGCTTCGGAGAAGAACGACATCACGATGGTCGATTACGATGGCGTCCGTCTCGCCGAGTTGCAGAGTCGCCTCGACCTGCGCACGGTGGTCGGCAACGCGGCGGCGCCGTCGGTGCTGCGCCACGCCGGCGCCGAAGATACCGACCTGCTGATCGCCGTGACCCAGAGCGACCAGGCGAATCTGGTCGCCTGCAAGCTGGCGCATACCGTCTTCAACGTGCCGACGCGTCTTGCGCGCCTGCGCTCGCTCGACTTCCTGGATGACGCCGAGCTGCTGTCCACCGCGAACTTCGCCGTGGACTTCGCGCTCTGCCCGGAACAGGTGATCACCGAGTATATCGGCCGTCTGATCGAATTCCCCGAAGCGCTGCAGGTGCTCAACTTTGCCTCCGGGCGTGTCAGCCTCGTCGCCGTGCGCGCCTTCGAGGGCGGCGCGCTGGTCGGCAAGCCGATCAAGGAACTGCGCAAGCTCCTGCCGCTGGAGATGGATGCCCGGATTGCGGCGATCTTCCGCCGCGATCAGCCCGTGGTGCCGGAGGGAGGCACGGTGGTCGAAGCCGGGGACGAGGTTTTCGTCTTGGCCGCCGCCGAACACATCCGCCCGGTGCTGCATCAGTTGCGGCGGATGGTGACCCCGGTGCGGCGGATCATGATCGCCGGCGGCGGCAACATCGGCTTGCGCGTGGCCAGGTCGCTGGAAAAGCGCTACGTCGTCAAGGTCATCGAGAATGACCCGCAGCGTGCCGGCCTCATTGCCGGTGAGCTCGCGAAGACGCTGGTCCTGCTCGGCGACGCCACCGACGAGCATCTGCTGGGCCTGGAGAATATCGCGGAAATGGACCTCTTCATCGCCGTGACCAACGACGAGGAAGACAACATCATGGCGGGGAGCCTGGCCAAGCGCCTGGGCTGCAAGCGTGTGGTGGCGCTGATCAACCGCCGCGCCTATGCCGAGATGATCGAGGGCGGGCCGATCGATATCGGGATTTCCCCGGCCCATGTCTCGATCAGCAGCTTGCTGGCGTATGTCCGGCAGGGCGACGTCGCCCAGGTCCATGCGCTGCGTCGCGGCGCGGCCGAGGCCCTGGAGATCGTCGCGCATGGCGACGCCAAGACCTCCAGGGTGGTCGGAAGGCGGATCGACCAGATCGGCTGGCCGCGCGGCGTGACGGTCGCGGCGCTGGTGCGCAACCTCGACAAGGTCGTGACCATCGGCCAGAGCGACAGTCTGACCGCGATCACCCACAAGGGCGAGGTGGTGATTCCGCACCACGATACGGTGATCAGGACGGAAGATCATGTGATCGTCTTCTGCACCGAGAAGGCGCTGGTCAGGAAGGTCGAAAAGCTGTTCCAGGTCGGCTTCCATTTCTTCTGAGAGGCCGACGATGAGCCGCTTTGCCGCCGTTTACCGCTCGCTGGGAATGGTCGTCATGCTCTTCGCCCTGACCATGCTGGTGCCGCTGGGCGTTTCCTACGCCACCAACGATGGCGCCCAGTCCACCTATGACGAGAGCTTCGCGCTGACCATGCTGTCCGGCGCCTTCCTCTGGGTGCGCTACCGCAAATGCAAACGCGACCTCAGCATCCGCGACGGCTTCCTGATGGTGGTCCTGGTGTGGACCTGTCTGGCTGCCTTTGCGACCATCCCGTTGATGCTCCACCTTGGCATCAGTTTCACCGATGCCTATTTCGAGACCATGTCGGGACTGACGACGACGAATTCGACGGTCCTTTCCAACCTCGACCAGCTGCCGATGTCGATCAACCTGTGGCGCCACCAGCTGGTGTGGGTCGGCGGCATGGGCCTGATCGTCCTCGCCATCGCCGTCCTGCCCCTGCTCGGGATCGGCGGTCGCCAGATGTTCAAGGCCGAGACGCCGGGGCCGATGAAGAACGAAAACATGACGCCGCGCATCGCCGAAACGGCCAAGGGACTGTGGTTGATCTATGTCGTCCTCTCCGCACTCTGTGTTCTTTGTTACCGCTGGGCGGGGATGAGCTGGTTCGACGCATTCTGCCACATGGGATCGACGATGGCGCTGGGCGGTTTTTCGACGCACGATACCAGTTTCGGTTTTTTCGACTCGCCGGAAATCGAATTGGTCGCGATTGTCTTCATGCTGATCGCCGGCATGAACTTCAGCACCCTGTTTCTCGCGGTGAGCGGCCGCTCGCTGCGCCCTTACCTGCTGGATCCGGAAGCGCGCTGGTTTCTCGGGGTCACGCTGTTCAGCATCCTCATGGTTGCGGTCTATATCTGGGCGGACGGGGTCTACCCGGAGTTCATCACGGCGCTGCGCCACTCGGCCTTCAATGTCGTTTCGGTCGCCACCACGACCGGCTACGCCAGCGTCGATTACGGCCAGTGGCCGATCTTCGCACCGCTGTGGATGCTGTTCCTCTCGAGTTTTGCCACCAGCGCCGGTTCGGCCGGCGGCGGCATCAAGATGATGCGCGCCCTGCTGCTGTACAAGCAGGTCTATCGCGAACTGGTTCGCTCGATCCACCCGAACGCCGTCTACGACGTGCGCATCGGCGGACACGTGGCGCCGCACCCGATACTGTTCGCGGTCCTCGCCTTCGGCTTCATGTACATGGTCAGTGTCGTGTCGATGACGCTGATTCTTGCCTTCAGCGGTCTCGACATCCTATCCGCCTTCACGGCGGTGGTGGCCAGCATCAACAATACCGGCCCCGGCCTCGGGATTGTCGGGCCGTCGACGACCTACGAGGTTCTGAACGATTTCCAGACCTGGGTGTGCATCTTCGCCATGCTGCTCGGCCGGCTGGAGATCTTCACCGTGCTCGTCGTCCTGACGCCGGCGTTCTGGCGTCAGTGACCGGGAGGCCGGAAAGGCGGATAATCCCCCCTTTCCGATCTTCCCGCGGAGTCCTCCGTGAGCCGACCCAAGAACGATACCTTCCTGCGCGCCCTGCTCAAGGAACCGACCGAATACACGCCGCTGTGGCTGATGCGCCAGGCCGGCCGCTATCTGCCGGAATACTGCGAGACGCGCAAGCGCGCCGGCAACTTCCTGAACCTGTGCAAGACGCCGTCGCTGGCCTGCGAGGTCACGCTGCAACCGCTCGCCCGCTACGATCTCGATGCCGCCATCCTGTTTTCCGACATCCTGACGGTGCCCGACGCGATGGGGCTCGGCCTCTATTTCGAGGAGGGCGAGGGCCCGAGGTTCGAGCGGCCGCTGCGCGACGAATGGGAAATCAATGACCTTACCGCTCCCGATCCCTACGACCATCTGCGCTACGTCATGGATGGCGTCTCCGAGATCCGCCGCGCGCTGGACAACGCGGTGCCGCTGATCGGCTTCTCCGGCAGCCCGTACACGCTCGCCTGCTACATGGTCGAGGGGCAGGGATCGAGCGACTTCCGGCATGTCAAGGCCATGCTCTACGACCGCCCGGATCTGCTGCATCGGATCCTGTCGGTCACCGCCGATTCGGTGACGTCCTACCTCAATGCCCAGATCGACAGCGGCGCCCAGGCGGTGATGATCTTCGATACCTGGGGTGGCTCGCTCTCCGCCGCCGCCTACCGGGAATTCTCGCTGCACTACATGGAACGCATCGTCGCCGGGCTGACGAGGGAAAAGGACGACCAGCGCGTCCCGAGCATCGTGTTTACCAAGAACGGCGGGCTCTGGCTGGAAAGGATCGCCGCCATCGGCTGTGACGCCGTCGGCCTCGACTGGACCATCGACATTGGCGAGGCGCGCCGCCGCGTCGGCGACAAGGTCGCCCTGCAGGGCAACCTCGATCCGAACGTCCTCTTCGCCGGAGCGGAGGTCATTGCCAGCGAGGCGACGAACGTCCTCGACAGCTTCGGATATGCCGATACCGGCCATGTCTTCAATCTCGGCCATGGAATTTCGCAGCACACGCCGCCGGAGAGCGTCACCGCCCTGGTCCAGGCGGTGCATTCCCACAGCCGATCATTGCGCGCCCAGCGCCGCCGGGCCGATCCACAATGATTCACTTATGCACAGAACGCACGAAATGGCGGCAACTTCCGCGAAAACCGCTTGACATCCAAAAATTTCCTTAACTTGTTGAATTCAGGCGATTAGTTCAGTTGCCCGCATTTTTGGCAAGCCACGAAATTCCTTACTAATTCGCCACTTAGCGCGATCATCCGAAAGCGATCCACAAGCTTATCCACAGCTTTGCCAGGCCAGGCGGCGGCCGCGGATTTCCAGGGGATCGATCGAGCACTGCGGGAAGCCGGTCATGCCAGTCCTTCGTGTCGCACTCGACCTGCCGCTGCATCGGCTGTTCGACTATGTCGCCGAATCGGCGTCGCCTGCCGATGTCGGGCGCCTGGTTCGCGTACCCTTCGCCAAGGGCGAACGGATCGGCCTCATCGCCGGGATCGGCGACGACAGCGCCTGGCCGGCCGGGCAGCTGAAGGCCGTCAGCGAAGTGCTGCGCGATCGTCCGCTGCTTCCTCGCGATTTCCTCGATCTCTGCGAGTTTGCCGGCGCCTACTATCAGGCGGCGTTCGGCGAAGTGGTCATGCAGGCCCTCCCTGCCGGGCTCAGGCGGGCGGCTGCGCCGCTCCGGCGCGGCGCCCGGCCCCCTGGCTGAAGGGGTGACGAGCAATAAATCAGCTGGCATTTCTTAAAGTGTAACACTTCTATTATACGCCTGCAAGGA
>JAFLDQ010000159.1 GCA_017302355.1 Dechloromonas sp. | reverse complement strand
CCGGGATGCGCTCGTCGAGCCGGCCGGCGGAAATCCGCCCGGCAGCCTGGGCGATCGCGCGCACCGGAAGCAGGCCGCGGCGGGCGACCAGCAGGCCGACGCCGGCGGTGAGCAGCGCGGCCGCCAGCACCGCCAGCCAGAAATCGCGCCGCATCTGGTCGAGGAAATCGGTGTGATGGCGGATGTCGCGGGCGACGACGACGCGCGCCTCGTCGCCCCACCCGGTAGCGAGCGCCCCGGCAACCGCCCGGAATTCACCCCCGGCGAGTTCCAGGCGCAGCGGAATTTCGCCGATGGCGGCGGAAGCCTCGGCCAGCACCCGCGCCTTGCCGGCATCGGGCCACGCGAAAATCGGCCCGTTTTCTCCGTCGACCGCAACGATCACGCCATGCTCGCCGGCCAGCGCATCGCCGAGGCGTGAAGCAAGGGCGGCCGGAGTGGTTTCGGTCATTGCGACGCGCCGGGCCAGCGCCAGTTTGCCCAGCAGTTCGTCGGCGTCCAGTTCGGCCATGTGGGCATCGGCCGAGCGGCTCAGGTAGGCGCCCAGCGCCGCGAACACCAGTGCCGCCAGCAGCGCGAAGGCGAGCGCCAAGCGCAGCGTGATCGAATGCCGCCAGTGGGTCACGGTCAGCGGATTTCCATGACGTAGCCCATGCCGCGCAGGGTGTGGATCAGCTTCGGCGCGAAATCGTCGTCGACCTTGGCGCGCAGCCGGCGGATGGCGACCTCGACGACATTGGTATCGGAAGCGAAATTCATGTCCCACACCTGCGAGGCAATGAAGCTGCGCGACAGCACTTCGCCCTGGCGGCGCAGGAAGAGTTCGAGCAGCGCGAATTCCTTGGCGGTCAGGTCGATGCGCTGGCCGGCACGGCTGGCGCGGCGTTTCAGCACGTCGAGTTCGAGATCCGCCAGGGCCAGGGTTTCGGCTTCGCGGACGCGCCCCCGGCGTAGCAGGGTGCGCACGCGGGCCAGCAGCTCGGAGAAGGCGAAGGGCTTGACGAGGTAATCGTCGGCCCCCAGTTCCAGCCCCTTGACGCGGTCCTCGACCTGGTCGCGGGCGGTCAGGTACAGCACCGGCAGGTCGCGCCCGGCGGCGCGCAGCGCCTTCAGCACCTGCCAGCCGTCGACTCCCGGCAGGTTGACGTCGAGGATCAGCAGGTCATGGTCGCCACTCAACGCCTCGTGCATGCCGTCGCCCCCGTTGCGGACGAGATCGGCCGTGAAGCCGGCCTCGGCGAGGCCCTGCCTGAGGTAGTCGCCGGTCTTCGTTTCGTCTTCGACGATGAGGATCTTCATGGCCGCATTTTGCCCGAGCGTTTGAAAAGCCGACAGAAAAAACGGCCCTGCTGCCCCCTGGCAACCGGCCTCAGCCCGGTATTCGGGCGCCCCGCCCAAACGGCCACCACCTCGCCGTCGTCTCCATATAGGCCCGATAGTCCGGGCCGAAAACCGCCAGCGCCTCGGTCTCCTCGCGATGCGCCAGGCGAACGTAGATCGCGGCCAGGACCGGGAACAGGGTCAAGGTGATCAGCGTCGGCCACTGGAACAGGAAGCCGGTCATGACCAGGATGAAGGCGGCGTACTGCGGATGGCGTAGCCGGGCATAGGGGCCGGTCGTCGCCAGGCGCCCCGCCTTCTGGGCCCGGTACAGCACCGGCCAAGCCTTGGCGAGGAGCCAGAAGCCCCCGACGATCAAGACGTTGGACAGCAGGTGGAAGGGCCCGAAGTGCGGATTTGCCTGCCAGCCCAGCAGCATTTCCGGCAAATGCCCGGCATCATGGGACAGCCAGTTGATTTCGGGAAAGCGTTCGCTCAGCCATCCGGACAGCAGGTAGATGGTCAGCGGGAAGCCGTACATCTCGGTGAACAGCGCGACGACGAAGGCCGAGAACATGCCCAGCGTGCGCCAGTCCTGCCGGCTGCGCGGCTTGAAGAAGCTGGCGGCGAACAGGATAAAGAAGGCCGAGTTGATCGCCACGAGGACCCATAGCCCGTAATCGCCGGCGGCCGCATTCATTCTTTATCGTCCCCGGCGGCGCCCGGGTGCCGGTGTCCGCCATGCCCACCATGCCGGCCGTGCATGAAGAAATGCATCAGCGGGCAGGCGAGCAGCAGCAGATAAGGCAGGACGCCGAACAGGTGCGCCCGGTGCTCGGACCACAAATAGAACAGCGCGATCGCCGCAAATATCCACCAGCCCCAAGCCACGCGCCGCTCGTAGCGGCGATCATGGCTCTCGCTGGAGGGTAGCTCTCGACGGGTTTCATCGGCCATGGCGTATCCTCTTGATACGGTTCAGGTCAAAGCAGCTTTGCCGACGGACGGAGCAGCTTATTTGTCCCGCGGATGGTAATGCTTGGTCTTGTCCTTGGCGGCATTCTTCTTGGCCGGCGCGGCGGTCGGCGCCACTTGCTCCATGCCCGTTTTTTCCTGGACGTGCGAGTGTGGCTTGACCGCCTTGGCCTTCATTTCGGCGGCGGCCGGGGCTTTGTCGGCATCGCCCGCCTGGGCGCCGAGCGGCAGCATGGCGGCGCTGGCAAGCAGGGCGGCGGAGAGTGCGGATTGCAGTTTCATGATGGTTCTCCAAGGTAGTGGTTGGAAATATCCGGATCGCCGATGCGCTCCTGACACCTTGAAGTCTGCGCGTTGGTGACCATCACCCGCATGACGTTCCGATTACATTTTGGTAAGAAGGCTCCGTTCAGGCGCCGCGTAGGCGCAGCGCATTGCCGACGACGCTGACCGACGACAGGGTCATCGCCGCCGCCGCGATGATCGGCGACAGCACCAGGCCGAAGAACGGGTAGAGGATGCCGGCGGCGACGGGCACGCCGAGGGCGTTGTAGAGGAAAGCGAAGGCCAGGTTCTGGCGCATGTTGCCGACCGTCGTGGCGGACAGCCGGCGAGCCCGGGCGATGCCGCGCAGGTCGCCCTTGACCAGCGTGACCTGGGCGCTGTTCATCGCGACGTCGGTGCCTGTGCCCATGGCGATGCCGACATCCGCCTGGGCCAGCGCCGGGGCGTCGTTGATGCCGTCGCCGGCCATCGCAACGATATGCCCGTCGCGCTGCAGGCGCTCGACCAGCGCCAGCTTGTCGGCCGGCTTGACCTCGCCATGCACTTCGTCAATACCCAGCAAGGCGCCGACCGCCCGGGCCGTGCTCAGGCCGTCACCGGTCGCCATCACCAGGCGCAGCCCGGCCTGGCGCAGCACGGCCAGCGCTTCCGGGGTACTCGCCTTGATCGGGTCGGCAACGGCCAGCAGGCCGAGCAGGCGGCCGTCGACCGCCAGGTGCACGACGCTGGCGCCGCTTTGGCGCAAGGTTTCCGCTGCCCCGGCGAGAGCATCGACCGCGACCCCGTCCGCGGCCATCAGCGTGCCGTTGCCGAGGGCCAGACGGCGGCCGCCGACCGTCCCGCGCACACCGATGCCGGTGGCCGACTCGAACTGTTGGGCCTTGTCCAGGGTCAGCCCGCGTTCCCGGGCGGCGCGGACGATGGCGTCGGCCAGTGGATGCTCGCTTCCCTGGTCGAGGCTGGCGGCCAGGCGCAGCACTTCGTCCTCGCTGACGCCCTGCACCGCCACCGCCCGTTCGAATGCCGGCCGCCCTTCGGTCAGCGTGCCGGTCTTGTCCACGATCAGCGTATCCACCTCGCGCAGCCGCTCGATCGCTGCTGCGTCGCGGAACAGGATGCCCTGCGTAGCTGCCTGGCCGGTGGCGACCATGACCGACATCGGCGTGGCCAGCCCGAGGGCACAGGGGCAGGCGATGATCAGCACCGAGACGCAGCTGATCAGGCCGAAGACCCAGCCACGCTCGCCGCCGAACGAGCCCCAGGCGAAAAAGCTGGCGACGGCGATGGCGACCACGGCCAGCACGAAATAGCCGGCCACCACGTCGGCCAGCCGCTGCAGCGGCGCTTTCGAGCGCTGGGCCTGGGCGACCATCTGGACGATCTGGGCGAGCACGGTCCGGGCGCCGACCTTTTCCGCACGGATGACCAGACTGCCGGCGGTGTTCAGCGTGGCGCCAATCACATTGTCGCCAGGACGCTTGGTGACCGGCAGTGGTTCGCCGGTCAGCATCGCTTCATCGACGGCGCTCGACCCTTCAAGCACCGCGCCGTCCACTGGCACTTTCTCGCCGGGGCGGACGCGCAGCGTGTCGCCGGCATGGACGTGGCTCAACGGCACGTCGGTTTCGGTGCCATCCCGATTGATGCGGCGGGCTGTCTTCGGGGAAAGGCCGAGCAGCGACTTGATGGCGGCCGAGGTCTGCGAGCGGGCGCGCAGTTCGAGCATCTGGCCGAGCAGGGTCAGCGAGATGATTACCGCCGCCGCCTCGAAATAGACGCCGATCCGGCCGTGGGCGACGAAGGAAACGGGAAACAGCCCGGGAGCAAGCGTCGCCACGACGCTGTAGGCGAAGGCGGCGCCGGTGCCGAGGCCGATCAGCGTCCACATGTTGGGGCTGCGGCGGAGCACCGACTGCCAGCCGCGCAGGAAGAACGGCGCCCCGGCCCACAGCACGATAGGCAAGGTGAGCAGCAGTTCGGCCCAGCTCCGGACCTCCGGCGGCAAGCCGTCCAGCCGGTGGCCGGCCATTGCCAGCAAGACCACTGCTAGGGTCAACGGCAAACTGAGCCAGAAGCGGCGGCGAAAATCGCGGTATTCGGCGTTGTCCTCGTCGAGGACGGGAAGCAGCGGTTCGAGGGCCATGCCGCACTTGGGGCAGGTACCGGGGCCGACCTGCCGGATTTCCGGGTGCATCGGGCAGGTGTATTCGGTGCCGGGCGCGGCGGTCTCGACCGGCAGCGGGCTGCGGTAACGCGCCGGTTCGGCATCGAATTTCGTTTTGCATTGGGCGCTGCAGAAGCGGTAACGGATGCCATCCAGTTCCATCACATGCGGCGATTCCGGCTTGACGGCCATGCCGCAGACCGGATCGCGCTCGGCCGGGCCGGGCACTTCCCGCCCGGCGGCATGCAGGTGGCTCACGACGATTCCCGGCTGGTGCGCGGCCAGCTACTTCGCCGGTATCGGGGCCGGGCTGTCGCCCTGACGCTTGATCATCTGCTCCATCATGTCCATACGTTTCTCCATCTGCTGCAGCCGGTCGGCCGGCATGGCGGACGACGGGCTGCCGCCCATCTGGCCCATTCCCATGCCCATGCCCATCCCGGACCCCATCATCGGGCAGCCCATGTCCATGCCGGCGGCCATGCGGCGGGCCAGGGCCATGTTTTCCTGCATTGTGTGCATATGCTCGGCCAGGGCTTGCTGCCTTTCGCTGTCGGTCCGGGCCTTGGCCACGCGGTCGAGTTGGCCGCGCATCTTCTTGACATTGTCCTGCATTCCCTTGAGCGTCGGGGTCGATTGCCCGGCCGCCGTGGCTTTTTCCGGGTGATGCGCATCGTCGGCCAGAACCGGCGCCACGAAGGTCAGTGAAGCAGTGATCGCCGCTACCGCAATAGTCATCTGTTTCATGGTTCTCTCCTTGTCACGACGGGTACGCCCCCGCTTCATGCAAGGTAGTACGGCTCCTGGCACACTTCAAGGCTATTTGCCGGCAGATTACAAACTTGTAATCTTGGTGTCAGGCGCCTGTCGACCGCAGCCACCGACAATGCGACCAGCCACTCACCAAAGGAGTTCCCATGCGTCTGCTTCTCTCCTTGTTTCTCGCCCTCAGCCAGCCCGTTTTCGCCGAGCACGACCCTCACGCCGGCCATATGTCCGCCGCCAAGGCCGCGCCGCTGAGCGACGGCACCGTCAGGAAAGTCGACACGGCCGGCGGCGAGGTCGTGATTCAGCACGGCCCGCTCGACAGCATCGGCATGCCGCCGATGACCATGGCCTTCGGTGTCGCCGACAAGTCGTGGCTGAACAGGCTGAAGGCCGGCGACAGGATCCGCTTTGCCGCGGAGATGAAGGGCGGCAACGCCGTCGTCAGCCGCTACGAAATGGCCAGATGAAACCGCTCATCGCCGCGCTGCTGCTGGGCCTGGCGGCGGCCGCCCACGGCGAAGCGCCGCCGGGCGCCAGCGTGGAATCGCTGCTCGCCATCGCCCGCGAGGGCAGCCCGGACCTGCGCCTGGGGCAACTGGAGGCGGAGGCGGCGCGCGAGCGCATCGGCCCGGCCGGCACCCTGCCCGATCCCTTCCTGCGCGTCGAGCTGGAGAACATCACGAAAAACGGCGCCCAGAACGCGACGCTGTCACCGTCGCGCGCCGGCGATACCAAGTACCTGCTGGCGCAGCCGCTGCCCTTCTGGGGCAAGCGCGATCTGAAGCGCGAGATCGCCGCCGCCGAGGCCGAGCAGGCCGGAGGCCGCGCCGCCGATGCCTGGGCCGAGGTCGTCGCCCGCATCAAGACCCTCTACGCGCAGTACTGGCTGACCCATCGAGCCGTGCAGCTGACGCGCGAGAACATCGCCCTCGGCCGCCAACTCGAGCAGATCGCCCAGGTCCGTTACGCCGGCGGACTGGCGCCGCAGCAGGACGCCATCCGCGCCCAGGTCGAGCGCAGCGCGATGGACGCCGAGCTGGTCGGCATGGAAGCCGAATATCACCACCTGAGCACCTTCATCAACGCCACGCTGGCCCGCCGCGTCGACGCGCCGCTGGCGACGCCCGGCGCCCTGCGCCCGATTCCGCCGCGCCTCGACCATCAGGTCCTGAACCAGCGCCTGCTCGCCCGCAATCCGCAGCTGGCCGTCGAAGCCGCCCGCCTCGACGGCGCGGAAAAAAGCCGCGACCTGGCCTACCGCAACCGCTTCCCGGATTTCATCGTCGGCGTGCAGCCGACGCAGGTACAGGACCGCATCGATGCGTGGACCGTGATGCTGGAACTGAACATTCCGCTGCAGCAGGGCGCCCGCCGCAGCCAGGAACGCGAGGCCGAGCGCCTGCTGGAAGCCGCCGCCGCGCGCAAGGAGGCGCTCGGCCATCGCCTCGGCGGCGAACTGAGCGGCGCCGTCGCCAACCTGGAAGCCGCCCGCACGACCGAGGACATCACCCGCAACCGCCTGCTGCCGCAAGCCGAGCTGACCTTCAAGTCGGCGCTCGCCGGCTACGAAACGGGCAAGGTCGATTTCGCCACGCTGCTCGACGCCCAGCGCCAGATCCGCAATGCCCGGCTCGCCCTGTTGCGCGCTCAGGCCGGCCAGCAGCAGCGGCTGGCCGAGATCGAACGCCTGCTCGGAGAAGACCTGTGAAAACCGGCGTCACCCTGATCGTCGTCGCCCTCGCCCTGGCCGTCGGCGGCATCGCCGGCTACCGCCTGGCCTCGACCAAAACCGGGTCCGCGGCGGCGCCGGTTGCGGTCGACAGTCAAAAAGGGGCAAAAAAGCTGCTCTACTACCGCAACCCGATGGGCCTGCCCGACACCTCTCCGGCGCCGAAGAAGGACCCGATGGGCATGGATTACCTGCCCGTGTACGAAGGCGAGGACGAAGCCGGGAGCGGCGTCAGGATCAGCCCCGAGAAGATCCAGAAAATGGGCGTCAGGGCCGAAGCGGCCAAGCTGCGCCTGCTCGACCGCGGCGTGCGCGCCAGCGGCCGGGTCGAGATCGACGAGGGCCGCACCTACACGGTGACCGCCAAGTTCGAGGGCTACATCGAGCGCCTGTATGTGAACACCAGCGGCCAGCCGGTCGGCCGCGGCCAGCCGCTGTTCGAGGTCTACAGCCCGGAACTGGTCTCGGCCCAGCGCGAGTACGCCCTCGCCGCGCAAGGCATCGACAAGCTCGGCGAAGCCGGCGGCGAGGCGCAGGGCGCCATGCGGCAACTCGCCGAGTCCAGCCTGCAGCGCCTGAAAAACTGGGACATTTCCGACGAGCAGCTTAGGGCGCTGGCGAAATCGGGCGATGCGAAACGCACCCTGACCTTCCGCTCGCCGGTGGCCGGCGTCGTCACCGACAAGAAGGCCGTCCAGGGCATGCGCTTCCTGCCCGGCGAGACGCTGTTCCAGA
>JAFLDQ010000158.1 GCA_017302355.1 Dechloromonas sp. | reverse complement strand
GACCCGCCTGGGTCGCTCCGCCATCGCCGCCGCCTGCTCGCTCACACGCTTCAGCATCGTTCCAGCCATGGCCGCTACTCATTGAATTCTTCGCAGAATCTGTCAAGACTGAAGTGGTTAGTGACTAGAAGCCGACCGCCAGCAGGGCGTAGGCGGCAAGGATCGTCGCGATCATCGCCAGACCGTAGCAGATCAGCTTGGCGCCGGTGCCGGCGTGGATGCCGACATCGTGCAGGCTGTGGAAGAGACGGTGCGCCGCGTGCCACAGGAAGAGCGCGATGATCGCGAAGATGAAACCCTTGCCGATCCAGTTCTGGGCGAAGGCGAGCATCTTCGGATAGCTCATCGTGTCCGCCGGCAGAAGCAGTCCGAGCGGGACGGCGATGCCGGTGATGAAGACCAGCATCGGGCCGAGCAGTGCCGACAACATGCCGCCAGCGCCGAACAGCGCCCAGAATATCGGTGCGTTGGAGCGTTTGCGTTCGCGTTTCATCGCGCCATCCCCCAGACAAGAGCCAACAGCGCCAGGCTGGCCGCAGCCGCCACGGCCAGTCCGCCGCCGGTGATCGCGCCGGCCGAGAGCCGCTTGCCGCCGACGACGACCGGCGGCATCGTGCGTGGCATGATCTTGAACCAGGTGTAGGTGTGGTAGCCGATGGCGATCAGCGCCAGCACGTGGAAGCCGATGTACCAGGGGTTCTTCAGCGCTGTCAACCAGTGGTTCCAGGCGGCTTCACCCTGTGCCAGGCGAAGCAGTCCGGTCAGCAGGATCGCCGCGTAGGCGGCGACGAAGAGGGCGGTTCCCTCGTGGATCATGTATTCGACGAAGAAGGGATTCTTCCGCCACCAGCCATCCATCGAGCGGATGTAGGGACGACGCTTGTTCACTTGGCACCTCCCTTCGGAGCAAGGAAACGCAGGAAATAGTCCATCGCACTGTTGGTCTTGTTCTGGTTGACCGCATTGGCCGGGTCGACATGCTTCGGGCAAACCTCGGAGCAGTAACCGACTGCGGTGCAGTTGAAGACGCCTTCTTCGGAATTGACCAGTTCCATGCGTTCCGCCTTGCCGCCGTCGCGCGAGTCGATGTTGTAACGGTGCAGCAGGGCCAGCGCGGCCGGTCCGACGAAGTCGGGATTGAGTCCGAACTGCGGACAGGCGGCGTAGCACAGCATGCAGTTGATGCATGAGCTGAACTGCTCGTAGGCGTTGAGCTGCGCCGGCGTCTGCAGATACTCGCCCTGCGCCAGCGGGCGCGCTTCCTTGGGGATGATGTAGGGCTGGATGCTTTCGAGTTTCTCGATGAAGCCCTCCATGTTGATCACGAGGTCGCGCTCGATCGGAAAATGCGCAAGCGCCTCGACCCGCACCCGGCCCGGGTAATAGTCGCGCAGGAAGGTCTGGCAGGACAGGTTGGGGATGCCGTTGATCATCATGCCGCAACTGCCGCAGATCGCCATCCGGCACGACCAGCGAAAGCTCAGCGAGCCGTCGAGGTAGTCCTTGATGTACTGAACGCCCTGCAGCACCGACATGTCATCGGTGAACGGCACCTGAAAGACCTGCTGGTGCGGTTCCGCGTCCGTTTCCGGGTTGTAGCGCAGAACCTCGATTTCGATCGTCTTCTGTTGTTCAGCCATGGGAGGCCTTCCTTTCCTGCTCGGCCTTTTCGCCGGCCGCACCGTAGGCGCGGGTGGCCGGCTGCGACTTGGTGATCCTGACCGGACCGTAATCGATGCGCGGCGGCCCGCCCGCGACATAATGCGCCTGCGAGTGTTTGAGGAAGTTGACGTCGTCGCGTTGCTCGAAACCGTCGAGGCGCTGATGCGCGCCGCGCGACTCGCGCCGCTGCAGCGCCGAGTGGGCCATCGACTGGGCCACTTCGAGCTGATATTCGAGTTCGATGGCGAGCAGCCATTCGGTGTTCCACACCGCCGACTTGTCCTCGACATTCACATTGCGGAAACGCTCCTTGAGCTCGTCCAACTTGTCGCAGGTCTGCTGCATCGTTTCGGCCAGACGATAGATGCCGCAACCGTCCTCCATGGTCTGCGCCATCTCCTTGCGCAGCGTGGCGATACGCTCGGTTCCGCCAGTCTTCTGTTTCAGCCCGAGAACGCGTTGCTCGACCGCCTGCGCCTGCTTCAGCAGAGTGGACACATTCCCCGCGGCCGCCGACTTCGCAAAACGCGCGGCTTCGACGCCGGCGACCTTGCCAAACACCAGCAGTTCGGACAGCGAGTTCGAACCGAGCCGGTTGGCGCCGTGAATGCCGACGCTGGAACATTCCCCGGCGGCGTAAAGGCCCGCCAGTGGCGAGGCGCAGAAGCCGTCGACGAGGATGCCGCCCATCGTGTAATGCACCGCCGGACGCACCGGAATCGGCGCGTGGGCAGGGTCGACCCCGAGATACTGCTCGGCCAGTTCGTAGATCTGCGGCAGGCGCTCGCGCAGCTTGGCCTCGCCGAGATGGCGCAGGTCCAGATGGACGACCGAGCCGTGCGGGCCCTCAATGGTGCGCCCCTTCTGTTGCTCGTACCAGAAGGCCTGGCTGAGCCGGTCGCGCGGTCCGAGTTCCATGAACTTGTTGCGCGGGTTGGCTTCCGCGGGCCCGAGCCCATAGTCCTGCAGGTAGCGATAGCCATCCTTGTTGACAAGGAAGCCGCCCTCGCCACGGCAGGCTTCGGTAAACAACAGGCCGGTGCCGGGCATGCAGGTCGGGTGATACTGGACGAATTCCATGTCACGCAAAGGAACGCCGTGGCGGTAGGCGAGGGCCATGCCGTCGCCGGTGACGATACCGCCGTTGGTGTTCTCGCGGAACACCCGCCCCGCGCCGCCGGTGGCGATGATGACCGACCTTGCCGCGATCAGCGTGAATTCCCCGGAAGCGATCTCGATGGTCACCGCGCCCTGAGCGCGACCGTCCTCGACCACGAGGTCGACGCAGAAATGCTCGTCGAAGCGCCTGATCGACGGATACTTGATCGACGTCTGGAATAGCGTGTGCAGCATGTGGAAGCCGGTCTTGTCGGCGGCGAACCAGGTGCGCTCGATCTTCATCCCGCCAAAGGCGCGCACATTGACGTGGCCATCGTCCCTGCGGCTCCACGGGCAGCCCCAGTGCTCGAGCTGCGTCAGTTCCTCGCTACATTGCCCGACGAAGTACTCGACCACATCCTGCTCGCAAAGCCAGTCGCCGCCACCGACGGTGTCATTGAAGTGATAGTCGAGGCTGTCGGTCGGCAGCTTGACCCCGGCCGCGCCACCCTCGGCGGCGACGGTGTGGCTGCGCATCGGATAGACCTTCGACACCAGGGCGATCTTCAGCGCCGGATCGGACTCCGCCACGGCGATCGCGGCGCGCAGTCCGGCGCCACCACCGCCAACAATCACCACATCTGCCTTGAATGTTTCCACACTTCCTCCCTCGCTGTCGGACCCCGTCCGCCACGGTCAACGGCCCGGAATTTCCGGCCGGAGCCACCCCTGCACGCCGGCCGGTCAAACGCTCGCCGGAACCCCGGCGTTTTCCATTTCCCCAACTTCAACTTTCAGTGTCAGCATCTGATACATGCCGCCGAAGAAACGCTGGTCGCTGACCGTGGCAAAGCCGCTGGACTTGGGCAACCAGGCGCCGATTTCCTCGGTGAACAGGTCGCGGGCAAACGGCTCCAGGCGGTCGAGAACCGGCATCCAGAAATAGCGCAGCGGATTCAGGCGGCTCGCCGGCGCGTAATCGACGATGGTCAGCGTGCCGCCGGGACGGACGACGCGGAGCGCTTCGGCCAGGGTCCGTTCGCGCACCTCCTGCGGCTGTTCATGGAGCAGGAAGAACAGCAGCGCCCGGTCGAAGCTCGCGTCGGGAAAGCCGAGCGCCGCCGAGTCCATGCAATGCAGCTTGATCGGCAGGTCCCGGGGCAACTTGCCCGAGAGATTTTCGAGCTGGATCGGCAGGATATCGACGATCTCCAGCAGGCCATCCGGCGCCACGCGCTCGGCCAGTCGCGGGGTCAGATCGCCGTAGGCACAGGCGATCTGCAGGGTGCGCCCCATCAGATTGGGGCCGTAGTCGTTGAGCACGGCGTTGCACAGGCGTTTGTAGTTGCCCCAGAGAATCAGGTTCACCAGCCACTGGCGCTCGAAGAAGGTGACCGCGTCCGGATGGATATACGCCCACCAGTAGTTCGCCTGGAGGTAGTGGGGCACGTCGGGAAGGGTCTTGGCAACGGCAGCGCAGGATGCGCCAACGGTTTGCTCGAAGCTGTTTTTCATTTTTCGGTTGCCATCAAGTGCTTTCGATACCAATCCGGAATGGATCACCAGGCCAGCCGGACCCCTCATGCGATGAACCGGCGCCGGCCGGAGGAGCCCCCGCTTCCGAGTCCGACATGTGCCACCGGGCACTGCCAGCGAATCCGGGGAACGGGCAGCCGGCAACCATCGGGCCATACCGTAACCGATCACCCGGTTAAGCGCAACAGGACGGTGAGCCGGGAAGCGGGCTCGCCGTGACCTTCGTCGGCGACGCGCACGTGCTTCGATGTTCTTCGTTGCCTTCTCGTGACATCCTCTGGCTTGCGTGAAAACCCGAGCGGCCGGCGCCCGGACGGCAGGAGAAAGGGCGGTCGATCGCGGTCGGCCGCTGAATCGCTTTGGATTATTGGTTCGTGCTGGCACTATGGGGGCGCGATGCCATGGCCGGCGCTCGCCGGAATGTCCGGAAGGCGACGGCACCATTTCCCGTAGCCGCTGTCTTGGGATAAGGAGGACAGGAAGATGACGCTTCCACCCGATGCAATACCGGAGACCCCACCGCATTCGGGTCCGCTTCTCGCGGCGATCGCCAGGGTTTCCATCGACGCGCCCTTCACCTGGCTGGCGAAGGGACTGTCGGACCTGTACGCGGCGCGCGCCGCCAGCCTGTTCTACGGGGTCGTCTTCGCCGTCATGGGCTGGGCGATCGTCTTCTTTCATGGCCAGGCCTATTCGCTGACGGTCGCGCTGATCGGCGGCTTCATGTTGCTCGGCCCGTGTCTGGCGATGGGGCTCTACGGCCTTTCGCGGCAACGGGAAGCGGGTCAGGCGCCGCGCCTGCAACCTTCGTTGACCGTCTGGCGGGTCAATCTCCCGAATCTCGGCATTTTCGCGCTCGTCACCGGCGTCGTCTTCCTGATCTGGGCCCGGACCTCGCTGGCGGTCTTCGCCATGTTCTACTCCAGCGGGTTGCCGACCGCGGACGAGTTCCTCCGCGAACTCCTCGCGTTCGCGAATGCGGAATTCGTCATCGCCTACCTGTTCATCGGCGGCGGCTTTGCCGCGTTCATCTTTTCGATCAGCGTTGTTGCCGTGCCGCTGATGCTCGATCGCGGCAAGGACGCGCTCAGCGCGATGCTGCTCAGCCTTGCCGCCGTGGCCAGGAATCCGCTGCCCATGCTGGTGTGGGCCGCCCTGATCGCGACGCTGGCCGGGATCGGTTTCGCAACGGCCTTCACCGGATTGGTCATCACCATCCCCATTCTCGGGCACGCCACCTGGCATGCCTACCGCGCCCTGATTCCGCCGGACGCCGGCTGATCCCTGGGTGTCGCCATACCGGGAGTGAACGCTTGCTCGAAATAGCGGGTCTTTGGCGCCAGTTCGCTGGCCGCAGCGTTCTCCGCGAGGTCTCGCTCAAGCTCGACACCGGCGAATATGTGGCGATCGTCGGCGAATCCGGCGTCGGCAAGTCGACGCTGCTCAATCTCGTCGCCGGACTCGACCGCCCGGACAGCGGCCGGCTCGTGCTGGATGGCGTCGACTACGCGCAACTCGACGAAGATGCGCTGACCCGTCTGCGCCGCGACCGGCTCGGCTTCGTTTTCCAGGCCTTTCACGTGCTGCCGCACCTCACCGTTCGTCAGAATGTCGCCCTGCCGCTCTGGCTGCAGGGACGCCACGGCAGCGCGGCCGATGAACCGGCGCAGCAACTGCTGGAGGCGGTCGGCCTCGGCGACCGCGCGGCAAGCTGGCCCCGCGAGCTGTCCGGCGGCGAGCTGCAGCGCGTGGCGATTGCCCGCGCGCTGGTCCATCGCCCGCGGCTGGTGCTCGCCGACGAGCCGACCGGCAATCTCGACCCGGCCAACGGCGCCCGCGTGCTGGCCCTGCTCGCCGGGCGCATCCGCCAGGCCGGGGCGATCGGCATTCTCGTCACGCATTCGCGGGAAGCGGCGGCGACCGCCGATCGCGTGCTGCAGCTGACTGCCGCGGGGTTGCACGGGTGAGTCTGGCGCCGGTCTTTCTCGGCTCGCTGGCGCGGCGCCGCATGGCGACGCTCCTTTCGTTCGGCGCGATCCTCCTCGGCGTCGCTCTCGGCACGGCGGTCCAGGCGGTGCATGAGGCGGCGCTGAGCGAATTCGCGCGCAGCCTGCGGACACTGGCCGGCGACGCCGACCTGCAGGTGGCCGGGCCGCGCAGCGGCTTCGACGAGGCGCTCTACGCGGTCCTCGCCGGTCGTCCCGAAGTCGTGGCGGCGAGCCCGCTAGTGGAACTGGAGGTCAGGCGAGCGGGTGCGGAAGAAACCCTGCAACTGCTCGGCGCCGATGTCTTCGCGCTGGCCCGGGTGACCCCGGCGCTGCTGCCCAGACCGGCCGCCGGGGCAGGGCGCTTCGCCGCACTGGCCGACGACACCATCTTCCTCAGCGCCGCGCTGCAGGAAGCGCTGGAACTGGAGACCGGCGAGCGCATCGCGCTGCACTCGGGCAGCGGGACGGCGGACCTGCGGGTTGCCGGAGACATTCCCGGCGCGGCCGGCCATCGCCGCCTCGCGCTGATGGATATCGCCGCCGTGCAGACCCGGTTCGGCAAGATCGGGCGGCTCACCCGCATCGACCTGAAACTGGCCGAAGGCGTGACGCCCGCCGCGGCCCGCCCGGCGCTGCAGGCCATCCTGCCCGCCGGCCTGCTGATCGACGCGCCTGCGGCGGCGGCCGATCAGGCGGCCAACCTGTCGCGCGCCTACCGCGTCAACCTGACGATGCTGGCGGCCATCGCCCTGCTGACCGGCGGCTTCCTGGTCTTCTCGGCGCAGGCGCTGTCGGTGGTGCGGCGGCGCACCGAGTTCGCCTTTCTGCGCGCCATCGGTCTGACGCGGGGCAGCCTCCTTGCCTGGCTGCTGGCGGAGGGCGCGCTGGTCGGCCTGGCCGGCGGCGTGGCTGGCGTCGCCCTGGGCCACGCCCTGGCCTGGGGGGCGCTGTCCCTGCTCGGCGGCGATCTCGGCGCCGGGTATTTTTCCGGACTACGGCCGAGCCTGCAATTCCAGCCGCAGGTGGCGGCCGTCCAGACCGCTCTCGGTGCGCTGGCCGGAATTGCCGGCGCCTGGCTGCCGGCGCGCGAGGCTGTATCTTCTGTCGAGTATCAATGGATTGCCTTCAAACATTACAAATTTTGTAGGACGTTTTACCTGCCAGCGATAGCCATTTCCAACACCTGTTGGATCGCTGAGTGTAGCCCAAGCAAAACCCAAACTGTCTTGTGGTGGTTGTGGTTGCCACCAAACTGAATCCAGTGCAATAGGAGCAGGGATGGTTGTTGTAGCGGTGTATGTTTTTCCATCGGCAATTACGGTTAAGAAATACGTTTGTCCCGAAATACCAATAACAGAGCTGCCTACATAGCAAAATGGATTGGAGGCATTAAACACTGTATCGAAAACCAATGTATCTGTGATCACACCATTGGAGACATACACTTGCGCATTGGTCACCAAAATGTTTGAAAAGTTTACAGCTTGTGTAAGCGGACTGTTACGTGTTACCATTACCTGAGCAAATTTTCCATTCTCTATCTCTCCTTCGATCACGATCTTGGGTTCACTGCTGGCAATATTCAGATCAATATCTTCTTCACAGGATGTGAGAAAGGTTATGATTCCTAGTAGTGCAAAAAATATTTTTTTCATAGCCTTGAGCTTATTTAATTAAAATTTAAAATTCCATGTTACAGAAGGGAGTATCGGGAACAGATAGATCTGTTTTGCTTTGATCTTTAATGTTCCATCGTATGCGCTTCCTTCATTCCCAAAATAAA